>CALWZZ010000100.1 GCA_944386145.1 uncultured Clostridia bacterium
GTAAAATAGGTGGTAACATGGTTAGAAAATTAATTCAACAAGCTGAACAACAAATGAAATAGTTGTTTTACACCTTTTATACACGCGTTATGCATTTTAGGCAGAAAGTTAAATTTTGTTTTTATTTATTTTATTTTAAAATACATAAAGGCAGGATTTGATTTCCTGCCTTTTTTTATAGAAAATTACATTTTCTATAAAAAAAGGCGACTATTGCACAGAAAAATTGCAAAGTAATTTTTCGCGTCGACAAATCTTTACGCTTTTTCGAGAACGTAAATTCCAATATATATATAGTCAAATTAAAAAAGCAGAAAAACAAATTTTTGTATAGGCTATCTATGTATTAAGACGTATAATGTGTCTTCTGTATTATAAAATTGAACTTCTTCATCTGTTTGTTCAAAATGTTCATTGATAAATTCATCTGTAAAATCTTGAACACCAGATTCTATCACTCTTCCTGTATAAAATTCAAGTGTTCGTATGGTGTATAGTCCTAAAATAGAAAACGAATTTTCTCTTACTAATTCACTGTATTTTCCTATATTTTCTCCATTTCCTACATAACGCATTCCTAATTTCGTAATCGTTATTCCTTGTTCTTCTAATCTTTCAATCTCTGTTTCAATTGTTTGCGAAAATGTTTCATCTAATGTATTTGCTAATTTCAAGTCATATATACTTTTTAAAATAGATATTGCCGTAATTACAAAATATAAAATGATGATTATCATCATAATCGTTTTATAAACTTTACTTTTTATTTTTTCCCAATTTGTGCAATAAATATAGATTAGCATACCACTAATCGCTTGTCCTATTACATAAGCCACTCTTGGTAGTTTTAGTATTTTTTGTATTGGGAACATGATTAGCAGACTAAATATATACATCATAAAGACAAATAATACATTTATGGTAAATGGTATTTCTTTTTTTTGAATCCCTATTATGAAAGATATTATTAATATAGTCATGCACAATCCTATCCACATATATGGTGGAAATAGATAAAATGTATCAAATAGGATACTATTTAATGTAAATATATTTTCTTTTATATTTTGTATATATTCCAGTCCTGAAAGTCTAGTCGTCATTTCTAGTTCTGTTACAACTGGCACTAATTTCACAAGTATTACACTAATTAATGCTGATACAAATATTGCAATTGCACAAGGCAAAATTTTCTTGAAAAATTCTTTATTAATACCTTTGCTTTCCAATATCGTAATTAGAGTAGCTGTTGCTATAAATACAGGTATCGTTCCTTGGTACCAGATAACGCCTAATAATGTTAAAATAAATCCTATTCCCCAGCGTTTTTCTATAACAAGCTTTTTTATGGCAATAATGAAAAACAATATACTTGCTGAAATCGCAAAGCTTTCTATAAACTGAAATATTCCTACAATAATAAAATTAAATATATATGTATAGCTTAACAGAAATGCAAGTATCTTTTCTTTTCGATCATTATTTTTTCTGTATCTTGTCATGATTTCATATATTTGTACTACACATGCTGACAAAATAAAAATAGATAAAATTAAGCTTGTAATATGTACCACTCTTATTTCTGGATTAAATTTTCCTACTATAACAAAAATTAAAGCTAGAATAAATCTTCCGTCTCTAATGTACGCATCTTTTGTTGCATAATCTGTATACCCTTGAAAATAAATTCTTTCAGTATCTACTGAATAATATCCTGTTAAGAAAAAGCATGAAATTCCTATGGATATAATTACACTAATCGCAAATATAATATTTTTTGTTTTTTTGCTCATTTTTTTACCTCATAATATAATTATAGCTAACCCTTTTGAGGGTTAGCCTTGCTTTTTATGCCTCTGGTTCTACTAAACCATAATTTTTGCCATCTTTTAATTTATGTATAACATTTACTTTTCCAGTTTCTACATTAATAAATGTTAAGAAATTATGTGTTGGCTTTTCTTGTAGTTTTAATACAGCGTCTTCTGGCAACATTGGTTTAATTTCATAATATGATGTTTTGATAATTTCATTTGTAATTTCTGAAACTTTATCATTTGAAACATCCATTGTTTTAATGCTACCTTCTCTTAGCATTTTTTCCCTTTTTGTTTTTACTTTTCTAATTTGTCCTTCCAAAATATCAATATCTTTATCTATAGAAGCATACATATCTTTATCTTCTGTTACTGCTCTGTATCTCTCTCCAGCAGCTAACACACAGATTTCTGCAATTTGTTCATTTTTCTCTGTTCTTAATGTAACATCTGCTTCTGCATCTTCAAAATATTTATCAATTCTGTCTAATTTTTTTTCAACATAATCGTTTATTGCTTCTGTTATCTTTAGTTCCTTTCCTGTTATTTTGATTTTCATAAAAAATCTCTCCCTTCTTCTTTTATAGTATTATATTTTGCTATATGGTTATTATATATGTTATTTTTCTTTTTTTCAACCTCTTTTTTAAATATTAAAATATTTCTTCTAACTTATACTCTCTTTCCATTTTTTCATTAAAAAATATTTTGGTAATTAGTTTAAATTCTTCTAATGCTTCATTTTTTAAATTAAAGGAAAACACTTTTTTAGCTGGAGCAGAAATCGTATATTTGATTGCATTTTCTGTACTTTGTGACATTGTTAATGCCGATTTATCTTGTCTTCCACAAGCTTCACATTTAAAACCATTGTCCTTTATACTAAAATATTGTAAATTTTCTTTTTCTTTACAATTAACACATCCTACTACTCTTGGGGTATATCCCAAGATAGTTAATAATCGCAATTGAAAAATACTAACAATTAAATCTTTATCTTTTTCTGTTTCTGCTAACATATACAAGGCATTCAAATACAATTGTAGAATTCGATAACAATTTTCATTCTCTTCTGTTACATCTTGTACAATTTTGTTTAAATACATTGCGTATTTTAATTTTTCTAAATCTGTTCTAAGTTTATAAAACATTTCAATTGTTTCACAAGAATTGATATGATATGTACTTGTTCCTTGATATAATAAATATTCCCCGAAACAAAAAAGTTGTGTTCCTGCTAAGAGAGCACTTTTCGGTCTTCTTGCTCCCTTAGCAGAACATGAAATTTTTCCAAAATTAGGAGTCAACATTGTTAGCATTTTATCATAGTCTCCCATATTGTTTTCTGCTAATATAATTCCTTTTACTTTTACTGTTGCCATGTCTATTTCTACCTCTTATTTTATGCGTTCTCTTTTTGATTAAAATCTTTTGTATTAATATTTTGTGTTTCAATTGTAAAATTAAGATTTTCCGCTTGTATATTTTCTTCTTGTTCCTTATTTGCAAGATTTCCTTGTACATTTATTTTTTTAACTTGTGAATTTCCTTCTAACGTATTTTCTATCGTTTCAATTTGTTTTAATTCTAAATACGTATTGATATCTCCTGTATTTTTAAATGTTTCCCATGCAATCTTTTTTATCATGTGCTATCATCTCCAATTTTTAGTTTTCCTTATTATCTTTTGCAATTTTGCATTTATTATGCAATATTATTGTAATTTAAATTTGTTGACAATTGTTGGATTATCCAACCAATCTTCTTTCACTTTTACCCATGTTTTCAAATTAATTTTTACACCAAAATTTTCTTCCATGTCGATTCTTGCTGCTCTTCCAATTCTTTTTAACATTTCTCCATTTTTTCCAATAATAATTCCTTTATGGGATTCTCTTAAGCAATAAATTGTTGCTTCAATATCATAAATTTCTTCCTGTTGTTTATTCTTTCGTAATTTCATTTTTTCTACTTCTACATAAATCCCATGTGGTACTTCATCTTGTAATAATTTCAATGCTTTTTCCCTAATCGTTTCTTCTGCTAATTGCCTCATTGTTTGGTCTGTATATTCTTCTACATTATAATATGCTGGTCCTTCTTTTAGGTTCTTCTCTATCTCTTCTAATATAATTTCTTTATATTTGACATTTGTAGCAGATATAGGAATAACTGCTTCAAAATCATATTCTTTTCGATAAATATCAATTAACTTCAATAAACTATCTCTTTTTACCAAATCAATTTTGTTAATGATTAATATTGTTTTCTTTTTCGCTTGCTTAATCTTTTCTAAAATTAACCTATCTCCCTTTCCGATGTCTTCACTCGTTGCTTCTATTAGAAACAAAACAAGGTCTGCGTCTGGTATACTGGCAAAAGAAGTTTCGTTCATTGTTTCATTTAATTTATGTTTTGGTTTGTGAATTCCTGGTGTATCTGTAAATATAATTTGTGAATGTGGTCGATTGACAATTCCTTTTATTGCTGTTCTTGTGGTTTGCACTTTATTGGCAATTGCTGCCACTTTTTCTCCTACTAATAAATTTAATAGTGTTGATTTTCCTACATTTGTTCTTCCGACTAATGTTACAAATCCTGATTTGAATTCTGCCATTTTTTCTTTTTCCTTTCTTTAAAGTCTGAATCTAAATATAAATTCTGTTTTCTTTATTTTGATTTCTTTTATATTATACACCATTTTTTTGCTAAATTTGTAGAAATTGTGAAAATTCTTTAAAATTTATTTTTTTAGAGAAGATGATTTTGGGGACGGAGCAAAATCATCAAACAAACACCACGTGCAAAAGCGTGGTGTTTGTTGTATTTTCTATTTTTTGTATATCATTTTTCTAAAAATGTCTCAAAAGGAAACGTCCCCAATTGGACACAATTGAACATTAGTCAATCTCAATTGCACCAGTATATAAACCGTAATAAGTTCCTTTTTGTGCAATTAATTCATTATGATTTCCTCTTTCAATAATTCTTCCATGGTCTAATACCATAATTAAATCAGAGTTTTTAATTGTTGAAAGTCTATGAGCAATAACAAATACCGTTCTTCCTTTCATTAATTTATCCATTCCTTCTTGAACAATTTTTTCTGTTCTTGTATCAATACT
>CALWZZ010000101.1 GCA_944386145.1 uncultured Clostridia bacterium
ATGCGGGTATAATTTAGTGGTAGAATGTCATGCTTCCGACCTGATAGCGTGGGTTCGATTCCCACTACCCGCTCCAATTTTTAATATTTCATATCTTTTTGTATACCCAAACCATCTCCCATACAGATCAAAGTTTCTATTTCATTGTTTTTTATTTGTATTGGTCGAAATACTTTTATTGAAATAAAAAAATCTTCTTTTTCTTTTGGTCTATCTTCCCAAGGGCTAATCCCTCCTAAATTCTCCAAATTCCTTTCATAGCATTCCAAATCGATTTATAAATTTCTCTTGAGTAAATGATGCCAAAATTTCTCTTTTTTCATTTAATGTTAAATTTTAAAATAGATTTTTATTATTTTTTATTGTAACCAAAAAAATGGTATGATATGATTTATATTGTAAAATATTAAATTTTAAGGAGAATAACTATGAGTAAAGAAAATGAACAAACATTAGAAGTATATAAGGAAAAAGCCAATTTGTATTTAGCTAATAGTATTGAACATGATAGATTAGATCCAGCTAAAGCTAAACAAAAACGTGAAAAATTAGAAAAATTAATTACAACAAACTTTTCAACCTTACCTAAACACGCTAAAGTTTTTGAAATTGGTTCTGGAGATGGATCAAATGCAAAATTTATTGAAAGTTTGGGGTTTGAAGTAACTGCAAGTGATACAGCAGATGCTTTTATAGAAGCTACTAAACATCAGGGCTTGAAAACAATTAAGTTCAATGCACTAGAAGATGCCTTTCCAGAAAAATATTATGCAGTCTTCTGTTGGAGAGTTTTTGTACATTTTACTAAAGAAGATACTTTAAAAATCATGAAAAAAGTATATGATACTCTTGAGGATAATGGAATTTTCATTTTTAATGCTATAAACCGTGAAATTAAAAGCATTGATAATGAATGGGTAGATTTTGAAGGTGAATATCATATGGGAGCAGAACGTTATTATAATTACTTTTCTCAAAGTGATTTAGACAATATTATTCAAAAAACAAAATTTAAGATAGAAAACTTCCATAAAGACGGCGGAGACAATAATAACAAGTGGTTAGTATATGTATTAAGAAAATAAATATATAAAAATATATACAATCTTGTAAAAATGTGATATAATATGTCACATAATTAAATATTTCGTTATTAGAGTAGAAAATAAATCGTTAAGACTTAGTAGACGGGAAGTTGTTACTAAGGCAAAAGTATCTTCCATTATAATTACATTTCCTATAATGGAAAAATTAATACTTGCGTATTTGTTTTCGCATTCCGCTAATAAAGATGTTATGGATGTTAACTCCTATTCTTTTAATGCGGAAATTAAATAGAAGGGAGATTTTTTATGCGAAAAAACAAAAAAATTATACTATCTGCTATCTTATTAGCTTTGCTGATTATTTTATCCAGATTTTTATCTGTAAAAACACCTATTATCAAAATTAGTTTTAGTTTTGTTCCTACCATGCTTTGTGCCATTTGGCTTGGACCTAAATGGACTGTTCTTGTAAATGTATTAGGAGATCTAATTGGTGCTACCTTATTTCCATCTGGTGCTTTCTTTATAGGATATACCATTAGTACTGCCATTTCTGGTTTTATTTATGGCATGTTGCTTTATAAAAAAGAGCCTGATACTTTTACGAATAAACAATTTATTGCAAGAACCATTATTTCTGTTGTTTTAGTCACAGTTATTGTAAATATGGGATTAAATACATTGTGGACAAGTATTACTTCTGGAAAGGCTTTTATGGTATTGTTTGCAACAAGAATTGTTAATCAATTGATTATGGCACCAATCCATGTAATTGTTATTTTATTTATTGAAAAAATCTTAAGAAAACCATTTGATAAATATATAAGGAGCAACGATGATTAATATAGAAAATGTATCTTTTAAATATAAAAATAGTGATTATATCCTAAAAAACATAAACTTTTCTGTAAATGATGGAGAAGTAATTGCCATTGTTGGAAAAAATGGTTCTGGAAAGTCCACACTTGGCCGATTAATTGCTGGAATTACCAAGTTAAAAGAAGGTAATATAATCATTGACAATATCAATACATCTAAAGATATCAAAACTATTAGAGAAAAAGTAGGTATTGTGTTTCAAAATCCTGAAAATCAAATCATCTTTAATAATATTTATGATGAACTTTCTTTTTCTCTTAGAAATTTAGAAAAATCAGAAATTGAAGAACGAATATCATCATCTTTGAAACAAGTTGATATGTTTGATTTTAAAGACAAAGACCTATATTCTCTTTCTCTAGGGCAAAAACAAAGAATTATGATTGCAGAGATTTTGGCTAAAAATCCTAAATACATCATATTAGATGAACCTACTACTATGATTGATAGTTATGGAAAAGAAAAAATATATGATATTATTATAGATTTAAAGCAAAAAGGATATACCATTATTTGCATTACTAATCTATCAGATGAAATTTTGTTAGCCGATAGAACACTGATTTTAAATAATGGAGAAATTGTAGCTGAAATTCCAAAAGATGAATTACTAGACAAATCAGATGTATTAAAAAAATATGATATAAAACTTCCTACTTTGCTAGATATTTTAATTCAACTAAAAAACGAAGGAATTCAATTGCCTGTTAAAGATTTTTCAACATTAGGGATAACAACTGCAATAAAAAAATGCCTTCATACAGGAGGAAATGTATAAATGAAAGATATTGTTAAATTTTTATTATTCATTATCTATGCAACAGCTATATTTTTCTTACCGAATTGTTTGTTTATTTTGCTATTTTTTATGATAAATCTATTGATTATTATTTTAGCAAAGTTAAATTTAAAAAAAGCAATTACCAATACACTAAAAATATTGCCATTTATCCTATTTACATTTATCATTAATATATTTTTAGATAGTTTTACCAATGCTTTCTGGATAGGCATTAAATTAATCATTGTTTGCAATTCTACATTTATCTATTCACAAACCACTACTGTTGCACGGACTTGCTAAAACAATACGAAAACTATGTACACCTTTAAAACTTTTCAAAGTGAATACAGAAGAAATTGAAGTTATGGTATGTATTTCTTTGTCCCTACTTCCTGCGATAAAAAATGATTTAACAGAAGTTAAAAATGCATGTAAAGCTAAAAATATAGATATGAACTTGAAAAATATGAAGTATATTTTGTCTAAGTTTTTGTTGTCTTTAATTAAACGTGTGAATCAAATTGATGAAGCTATGATAGAAAAAGGGTGTGACTATTAAATAGTTAATAGTCACATCCTTTTATTGTATAGAAAATGCTTTTCTTATACTTTTTAATTCAATTTCTTTTCCATTTAAGTATGTCAATATTCCACTTTCTGTCTTAAAATTAAATTTCAATTTATAACTACATAACATCTGATACTTTTTACCAAATTGTTTATTAATTTCATTTTTTCCATACTTGCCATCTCCAATAATTGGATAACCTATGTAAGCTAAATGCGCTCGTATTTGATGTGTTCTCCCTGTTTCAATTTCAACATCTAATAAAGCTGTATTATCTTTTCTTTTTTCTAGGACTGTATATTTTGTAATAATTTTCTGATATCCTTTTTTAAAAGTATCACTAATATATACTTGTGACTTTTTATTATCTTTAAATAAATATGCTTCTAACCTGTCTTCTTTTTTATTTGGAATTCCATAGACTAATGCTAAATAATGTTTTTCGATTTCATGTTCTTTAAATTTTTCTAATAAAATTTCTAATGCTTCTTTATTTTTTGCAAACATAACTAGTCCAGTTGTGTTTCTATCAATTCTATGGCAGGGTTGTGGCTTAAATTCACAATTTGTGTACTGTTTGTTGATTATCTCTGTTAAAGAATTTTTTCCTGTTACTTCAATGTTTGCTGGTTTATTAATTACCAATATATTGTCATCTTCATACACAATATCTAAATCTATTTTTACCTCTTCTAATTCTTTTGGAAGATATACTTCAATCCTATCATTTTCATATATAAGAATATCTTTATTCGTTCTTTTCCCGTTTACCTTTATATCTTTTTTTCTAAGTAATTTACAAAATGCAGGATAGTTCAAGTTTGGGAATTCTTCTAATAAAACTTTATTTAATTTCTTTTCGTGGTATTTTTTATTTACAATTATTTCTTTCATCATATTATGATTATATCGTATTTTTAGTATTGAAACAAGCTAGTTTCTAGTATTTTTTCATATTTTTCAAAGTTTGGCTCGCAATTTTCTATCATTCTATAAAAATATTTTGAATGTGTTTTATATTTTAAATGACAATATTCATGCAATACGATAAAATCTATCACATCTCTATGAAACATAACAATTTTAGGGTTAATTGTAATTGTTCCATTTACACATCTTCCTATCTCTTTTTTCATATTTTTGATTTCATAATCTTCTGGTGCAAATCCTAACATAATTCTTGTTTTTTCCATTGCTCTTTCTACTTCTACTTTTGCAATTTGTTCATACATTTTATCAATTGCTAAATCTAAAATTTCTTGATTGTTATCTTTTTTATATCGATTAGGAAGTGATATTTTTATCAATTTATTTTCTACATTTAGTTCAGGTACCTTTACATTTTTGTATACAATTTTCACTTTATAATCGATTCCTAAAACTGGTACTGGATGTCTTTCTAATGTTGTATTTATATTATTTTTTACACAAATTGCTCTTTTTACTTTATACATAAATATCACTCCTATTCTTGAATTTTTGTTTTGCAAATTATTGTTCGCTTTTGTTGTTCTTATT
>CALWZZ010000102.1 GCA_944386145.1 uncultured Clostridia bacterium
TATTTTTCAATCTTAAGCATTCCAAAAAGCCTTATATGTCTTATATGCAGAATAAACATCAAACTTACTTGTAACCTCATAAGGTGCATGCATTGATAAAACTGGAACACCACAATCGATAACATCTGCTCCTTTGTTAGCAATAATGTAGGCAATGGTACCTCCACCACCAATATCAACTTTTCCAAGTTCTGCCACTTGATAGTGGATATCATTTTTTTCTAATACATTTCTTACCCAGGCTACATATTCTGCATTTGCATCAGAAGCGCCTGATTTTCCTCTTGCACCTGTATATTTGTTTAAACTAATTCCTTTTCCAATAAATCCTGCATTTGTCTTATCTGAAACAGAAGCATAAATTGGGTCAAAACCTGCATCTACATCTGATGACAACATTTTTGAAAAACAAAATACTTTATCTAAAAGATTTGGTTTATTAACACCTAATTTATTTAATATTTCTGATATAAAGAAATCAAACATATGTGACTCCATACCTGTATTTCCCATACTTCCAATTTCTTCTTTGTCAGATAAAATACATACAGCTGTATTTTTTACATTTTCTAATTCCATCATAGCTGCTAAAGATGTATACGCACATACCTTATCATCCTGACCATATGCTGCTACCATACTTTCATCTAGTCCTAAACTTCTTGCTCTAAATGCTGGTACTAACTCAATTTCTGTACTTGTTAAATCTGCTTCTGTAATACCATATTTTTGATTTAATATATTTAAGATATTTAATTTTACTTGGTCTTTTCCTCTTCCTTCATATGGCATACTTCCAATTAAAAGGTTTAGGTCTTCCCCATCAATTCCATTTTTTAATTTTTTCTCCATTTGGTCTTGTGCTAAATGTGGTAATAAATCTGTAATGGTAAAAATTGGGTCATTTTCGTCTTCTCCAATACAGATGTCGATTTTTTCTCCATTCGTTTTTACAATTGTACCATGGATACTAAGTGGAATTGTCGTCCATTGATATTTCTTAATTCCACCATAATAATGTGTTTTAAAATATGCCATTTCTGTATCTTCATATAAAGGATTTGGTTTTAAATCTAATCTTGGTGAATCTACATGTGAACCAATAATATGTAATCCTTTTTCAATACTTTCTGTTCCGATAATTGCTAGATACATACTTTTATTTCTGTTTACAAAATACACTTTGTCTCCTGGTTTTAAAGTTTCAAATTCTATGATATCTCTAAATCCATTTTCGTCAGCAAGTTTTCTTGCCATTTTGATAAATTCTCTTTCTGTTTTGGCTTGATTTAAGAAATCCATATACCCTTTTGAAAAATCAAATATGGCTTTCTTTTCTTCTTCATTCACACTTTTCCAGCCGTTTTCCTTTTTGTCAAATAATCTTTCTTTTAATTCTTCACTCATACGCTATATCCTTCCTTTCTTTAGATATAAACTAGGTTAGAAAACTTTTCTTGCAAAATTTGCAATTTCTTAGCCTAATTTTTTCCATTTATCTTTTTTCTTTTCACAGTATATCATTATATAATTCATTTTTCCACTATTTTTGTAATTTATTCCAAAAATCTGGTTATACTATGTTATAAGTGTAAAATTCCTCGAAAGTATATATATTATATTTTGAACGGATTTCGGGGGGACCGACACGCTACATACTCTTAATAAATCAGTGATAGTTCCATGGGAGCTGATTTAGTTAGAGTATGTAAAGTGTTGGGATAGTGAAAAATATAATATATATACTTTCGAGGAATTTTACAGTAAATGCTAATACAAAAATTATTCGGAAAGGTGGAATTTTATGAATTCTCTATGGATAGATTCTGTAAAAGGTGCATCAAATTTTGAAACATTAAAAAATAACCTGGAAGCAGACATTTGTATTATAGGTGCCGGTATTTTCGGTATGACTTGTGGGTATTATCTAAGCCATTTAGGCTATAAAGTAATTTTAATTGATAAAAATAATCTAGCAGGTACAACTAGCTTTACAACTGGCAAAATTACCAGTCAACATGGATTATTTTATTCTTACTTAAATACATCTTATGACATGCATTTTGCAAAAGATTATTTAGAAGTTAATGAAAAGGCAATTAAAAATATCCAAGATATTATCACCAAAGAACAAATTGATTGTGACTTTGAAATTCAAAAAAGTTATGTATATACAACCAAACAAGAAGAAGTTGAATTATTAGAAAAAGAACAAAAAGTTTTAGAGAGTTTAGGATATCATGCAGATTTGGTAACTGATGTTTCTTTGCCTTTCAAAGTGGAAAGTGCTTTATGTTTTAAAAATCAGGCAAAATTTAATCCTTTAAAATATATTTTAGGATTATCAAAATCCATTCTTGAAAAAAATGGACAAATTTATACAAACACCATTGCTGTGGATATTGAAAAAGATAAGAAAAACTATGTGGTTTATACAGATAAAGGCAACAAAATAAAAGCAAAACATGTGATTATAGCTACACGTTATCCTTTTCTGAATGTCCCAGGATTTTATTTTTCTAAACTATATCAAGCCACTTCCTATATTGTCGCTCTAGACACAAAAAAGGATTTACTAAATGATATGTATATAAATGTTTCTGCTCCGATTTATTCTCTTAGAACTGCAAAATTTAATGGAAAAGATATTTTATTAGTCGCAGGTGGAGATTGCAAAACTGGTCATGATTATTCAAATAAAAATCCTTATGACACATTAATCAATTTTGCTAAACAATATTACCCAGATTGTGAAGTTTTATACCAGTGGAGCAGTGAAGATTGTATCTCTTTAGATAAACTTCCTTATATTGGCAAATTTTCTAATTTGTTACCAAATGTCTATGTAGGAACTGGTTTTAAAAAATGGGGAATGACACTTTCTAATGTTGCTGCTAATTTAATTGTAGATGAAATTTGTGAACGCAATAATAAATACGCCTACTTATTTGATTCTACAAGATTTGGCTTATTTAAAAATTTTGATGAAGTAAAAAATATGGTGGTTGATTCTACTAATTCTTTATTATTAAATAAGCTAAAATCTTCAGATGCTTCTTTAGAAAAAATCAAACCAAATTCTGGAGATATTATCGAGTTAGATGGAAAAAAAGTTGGGGTTTATAGAGACAAAGAAAATCAATTACATGTTATTAATCCAATTTGTACACATTTAGGCTGTTTATTAACTTGGAACGATATTGATAAAACTTGGGACTGCCCTTGCCATGGCTCTCGCTATGATGCTTTTGGAAAAAATTTATATGGTCCTGCCTTTAAAGATTTAGAAGTTTATCAATAAAGTGGCATTTAAAAGTTAGTAATTAGTCTACGTGTAGGCGGTAAGTATTAATCAGCAAGAATTTTGTTGTTTTTTGTATTTTTTTATTGACTTGTTTCCTTTTATTTGCTAAAATACCAGTAATAAGTCATATATTTATATATTGATTTATGAATTATTTTTTGTTTATTGAACTAGATTTCTCCTATAACAGTAATCTAGTTCTTTTTTTATTGTATAGAAAAAAATCATCTTTTATCTTGACTTGATTTAGATTTTCCAATAGCAATAACTTTTTCTTATATTAAAAATGAACTTTAAGGACTGCCCCTAAAGTTCAAAATTTATATTCTTTTTTCATCTTATTCTTTTGCTGATTTCTTTTCTAATTTATAAATAATAAAAGATAAAATAACACCTAATGTAGCCGTAATTAATTGTGTTGTGCTCATAGCTGTTTGTAAATTTGAAACTAATTTCTCTGGAAAAACACCAAAAGCATTTAAAATTCCAAAGAATGCAAATATGATAGCTACTTTTACAACAACACCTACTACACCAGCTAAGAAATAATGTTTATTTTTTCCTAGCATAATAAATTTGTAGGCATATACTAATGCAAAATTTCCTACCCATATTGCTGGTATCATATATACCATATATGTAGAAGCTGTTCCAAAAACATATCCACTTAATATTGTTGAAATACTAGGCATTGTTACAACCCCAAGGATTTTAGCCCAACCTTTTAAATTAATAGCTGTTGTAACTAAAGCCATATTGACAATTGTTCCCACAATTAATTGAGAATTTGCTGTAATTACACTTGTTGAACCAAATACAGTTGTGATTAATTGTCCTAAAAATGTTGGAACTAATAAAGCAATTAAAAATATGAGTATGGTTTGTGCTATATCAGCACCTTTTGAAAAATCGGTTATTCTTTTATTAATAACACTTTCATTCTCCATTTTAAACTCCTCCTTTTAATAGAAATAGAGCTTTAAAATAAGAATACATCTTTATTACACATTGGAATAAATAACTTTACTGGTAATTCCAGAAAGTTTCCCTATTTTTCCAGATAAAGTATTTATTTCATCTTGTGGTGCGTCTACAATAATATTAATAATATTGATAGATTTTTTTGGATATGGCATTCCCATTCTTCCAATAATCCATTTTGAATACTCATGTAAGATAGAATTTAGTTTATCTACTTCATCTCTTTTTTCTAATATTATTCCTATTATGGCAACCCTTGTATCCATAAATTCCTCCTAAAAATATAATAATACTTCTACTTCAATAATATTTTAGTGTCAGAAATTTTTAAATACTTTGCTATAAAGATATTCTTACTAGCTCAGTCTTTGTTATTATATCATATTCATGATTT
>CALWZZ010000103.1 GCA_944386145.1 uncultured Clostridia bacterium
ACGTCTTTGTAACATTTCTAAATTCAATCATCTTTTGCTCTCCTTATATATTTTTTTGCATAATATTCTATTATATAATTTATTCATTCTAATCATAACAATAAAGAACAAAATTTGCAATAGTTTTTAGGTAAAAAAACAATAGAAAATGTTGGTTTTTTTGCATTTTCTATCGTTTTTCTCCGTTTTTCTTCATTTCAAAAAATTCACACAAAATTTACATTTGTCAATGGGGACGGAGATTTTGACAACATTTTAAATTTTTAATAGAAAATAAATCTAAAATTAAATAGTTGTCAAAATCCCCGTCCCCATCGACATCTTTAATAAACTTCTTGTTTTCTATGAAAAAATCCTACAATTTTCTCAATTATCTTTTGCCAAAAATGTTTTTTATGTGGTACATAAATTTGCATCCATTTGCCAGTTTCATTCTCATTATTTTGGCTTTGCTCTACAGTTTCCTTTGTTTCCGTACCCTCATTTTGATTATATAATAAAGCTGCTTTATCTTCCTCACTTATTGTTTGTTTTCCAATTGTTGCTAATGCTTCATCTATTGCCGTATTTTCTGGCTTTTTGCTTTTTTGCTTATATGTATCTGAGTCTAAAAAATTCATAATCTCTGTTTGAATAAGCATAATTTCACTCAAAAATTCTACTGGTTGTGTATGATTATCTGCTATGTCATTTCGTATTTCTTCTACTTTTTTAACAATCCAATCTGCTCTTTCTTTATCGACTTTTTCGATTTCTTCTGCTTTTTGATAAATATTTGCCAAACTATTCATAATGGCATTTTGTATCTTATTTACTTTTTCATCTTTTTCGTTTTCCATTATTTTTCTCCTTTGTACTTTTTTCTTTAATTGTTTTTTATTGTTTGTATAATTCCATCACTTGTAAGTCCAAAATATTTTAGTAATTCCACTGCATTTCCAGACTTTCCAAATGTATCTTTAATTCCTAATCTGATTAATTTGCAAGGATATTCTTCTGTTAGAACTTCTGCAATGGCACTTCCTAATCCACCAATTATGCTATGGTCTTCGATAGAAATTAGTTTTTTCGTTTCTTTTGCAGATTTTATAATCATTTCTCTGTCAATTGGTTTTATGGTATGCATGTCTACTACTCTAATATGAATGTCTTCTTTTTCTAGGATTTCCATTGCTTTTATAGCTTCTGGCACAACCACACCTGTTGCAAAAACAGTGGCTTCTGTACCTTCTCCGATTTGGACTGCTTTTCCGATTTCAAATGTTTGATTTTCTTCGTAAATTCCTGGTGTTGCAAGTCTTGCCAATCTCATATATACAGGTCCTTGTATTTTGGCAATTTCCTTTACTAAATATTTTGTTTGAACATCATCAGATGGACAAATCACTGTCATATTTGGCAAAGCTCTCATTAATGCTAAATCTTCTAGCATTTGATGTGTTGCACCATCTTCTCCAACTGTAATTCCTGCATGTGTTGCACATATTTTTACATTTAAATTTGGATAACAAATACTAGAACGTATTTGATCATAGGCACGTCCTGCTGCAAAAGCTGCAAATGTGCTAACATAAGGAATTTTCCCACAAGACGCCATGCCTGCTGCTACCCCCATCATATTGGCTTCTGCAATTCCCATATCAAAAAATCTATCTGGAAATTTTTTAGCAAAAATGCTTGTCTTGGTTGCTGCTGACAAATCAGCATCTAATACGACAATATCTTTGTTTTCTTCTCCTAAAATTTCTAAAGTTTCTCCATAACTTTGTCTTGTTGCTTTCTTTTCTTCTTTCATGAAAAATTCTCCTTTCTCTTGAATGATGATTTTTTGCTCCGTCCCCAAAATCATCATCATAATGTACTGCCAATTAATCCTGCGTCATTGTCCAATATCGCTGTTTGTATCAACAATTCTTTTCTTTCATTAAATAATAGCTTATCCTCTAATATCTTTCTTTTCAATTTTTCTAAAAAGATTTCTTCATAAAAAACAAAACTTCCACCGATTCCAATGGCTTCTGGCTCAAAAATATTAATTAAATTTGCTATTCCTATACTTAAATAATTAATATATTGCTCTATTAATTTATTAATTTGTTGGTAATTGGGATGATTTTTATCAGTTTTTCTTAAAATATCTAGTAACTCTTTTCCACTCGTTCTCTCATCCAAATGTAGAATTTCTCTTAAATCATCCTTAAAAGCTTTCATGGAAGCATATTTTTCCCAACAGCCTTTTTTTCCACATTTGCATAATCTTCCATTTTTTTCAATAATCATATGTCCAAACTCACAACCAGGTAATTCTCCTGTATCTAATAGCTTATTATTAATAATTACTGCACCACCAATACCTGTTCCTAAAGTTAAAAATATACTTCTTTTATAGGCTTTTAATGCTCCATATGCATTTTCAGCAAGTGCTGCACATTTTGCGTCATTACGAATTTTAATTGGTAAATCAATTCTATTTTGCAAATTTTTAACAATTTCATAATTTTTTAAACCTAAATTAACTGACTTGACAACCACTTCATTTTTAACTGTCCCAGGAATGGCAATACCGATTTCTGTAATCTTATAATGTGAAAAGAGTCCTGCCGTTTTATCAAATATATAATCTTCGATTACTTTCTTTATTCCATTCTTCTCTAGACCTGTTATTCGTGTTTCAACTTTCTCTAAAATTTTCCCTTTATTGGCCACAACGCCAATTGCAATATGACTTCCGCCTAAATCGATTCCTATCTTCATTTTGGTTGTTTCACCGCTTTCTGTCCTGTAATTCATTTTTCTGTTTAAATTATATCATACGCATTAAAAAAAATCATTATAATATAAAAATTTTTTAAAAAAGTTGGTAATTATTCAGAGGTCAAGTCGGTTTTGCCTGTTAAGCAATATATAATATAAAAAATGAAATGATTTTGCGTATCTAAATTTGAAGTTAGAAATAACCAATAAAACCATGAGGAATGTTCACGGTACTCACGTTAGTGAGGGTCTGAGTGAAAGAGGCTCATGGTTTTATTGTGTTAGTTCTTCGAAAATTTAGCTTATACAAAATCATGAATGACTTTATATTATATATTGCTTAACAGGCAAAACCAACTTGACCTCTGGATAGTTACAAAAGTTGTAACTACTTAATTTACACAATGAAAAAAGTCGCTTTTTGTCGAATTTTAGAATAAATGACACAAAAAGCGACCTGGCCCAAATTGTCTATAAGTATGCTGAGAATAAGAAATTTCCCATATATACTTGAATACATGGCACTAATACAACTAGTACGAAGAAAATTAAGACAACACCAACAATTAAATAAACAACTTGTGGTAATACTTTCATAATTTTTTCCATAATATTATCTATATCGATTTGCATGTATTCTACTAATTTTTCCATCATTTCTGCTAAGTCTGTTTGCATACCTATTTTTAACATTTCTGTTATCATGGATTTTGCTAAACCTGATTCTTCAAATGGTTCTATCCATGAGCTACCTGTTAGCATGTTATTGATAGATGTTTCTATCATTGATAGCATTACATAGTTTTTTACAACGTTTTTACTTACTTCAATAGAGTCTTGTATTCTCATTCCGTTACGTAAGTTTAATAGCATGGCTTTTAAAAATCTTGAAAAGTCTAATGCAAATATTAATTCTCCAAAGATTGGCATTTTATATTTAAAGTAATGGAAATTATATTTTCCTTTTGGCGTATGAATATAGAACAACACACCTGCAGCAATTGCGACAATGACAATGACCGGTATATACCAATAGGCTACCATAACGTCGACGACATCTGCAAACCATAATGTAACAGCTGGTAGTTCTTCTTCTGTTCCCAATTCATCAAAAATATTTTGAATAGCAGGAATCGCAACCAATGTTCCTACAAATAGCATTACTAATAATAATACGAATTGTACAATATTGGGAATTAAGATAGATCTTAGTTTTCTATTTAAGGCATCTGATTCATCCAAGTATTTTACAGCTTGTTCTAGTGAGTTAGTAAGTGATCCTGATAATTCTCCTACCTTTATCATGTTGACATAGATATATGGAAATACATTAGAATAATATTCCATTGTTGTATACATATTTTCTCCCGCTTCAACACCTGCCAGAATATCCTCTAGAATTCCTTTAAATGATACATTTTCTGTACTTTGTATAATGGTATCTAAGGCATGTATATTATTGAAGTTTGCCTTTTTTAATAGATAAAAGTTTTGGGTAAATATCATGATATCTCTTGTTGTGATTTTTTCTGTTTTTGCAAAATATAGGTTAATTTTTTCTTTTGTTGATAATTGTTTTGGTTTACTTTTTCCTATATTTGTGGTGTTAACATTTTTCATAATTTCTTCGATATTGGTAATATTCTTTTTTGCCTTTTTTTGTTGTTTTCCAACATATCGAATTTGTTGCACATCAATTGGTAATAAGCCATTACCTTTCAACATTTTTAATAAATTTTGTCTACTTGGAGATTCGATTTTATTTCTTACAATTAAACCTGATTTTGTCATTGCCCTATATACATAAGTTGGCATGTTTTACCTCCTTTTTAAACATTACTAGCACTTTTCTTGATTTTTAATTGCATAATTGTTCTATTTAAAATTTCGTGGT
>CALWZZ010000104.1 GCA_944386145.1 uncultured Clostridia bacterium
CTTTTTCCATTTGTTAGTCTAGGTCTAATAGAAAAGCTTCCATCTCCTACTGGAACAAATTCAAATTCTTGTGCTTTATTTTCTCCTTCTTGTCCCCATGCCGTATATATATTTACACTAGTTCCTTGTGCTGTATTTGCATTATCAATATCTATTACTTTTGAAGTATCTGTTTTTGAAGCAATTTTATAATATCCATTATTTAATTTTTTTAATATCCATCTTTGACTATCTTCATCATTACTATCCTGTTGCTCTACTTTATTATTGTTAACGCCAATATATTTACCACTATGTTTTGCTTTTATTTTATATGTGGCACCTGCATCTATATCAACTAAATCTGCTTTTTCCAGATAAAAAAATTGATCATCTCCACCTGCAACTCCATAAATCGTTGCTTTTGCACCAACTTCTCTTGATGTTCCTTTTATAGTTAATGTTCTTTCTTCTCCATTAAGTTTTGTTCTTATCCAATAAGTATTATTCCTATTTTTAACTATTCTCCATTCTTGGGCCAAATTATTTTCTGAGGTTTCATATATTTGAACTTGTACATCATTTTGATTTGTTCCACCTCTTATGTCCATTGCTTTTCCCTCATTACTAGCTAAATTCGTTATTCGGTATGTACTTTCTCCTATTCTTGAGATTTTCCATAATTGCTTTTTATCATTACTTTTATATTCTTGTTGTGTGACTTCTGTGGAATTTGTGTTTACATCTCCAGATGCTTCTAAATACATTCCGCTATGCTTTGCTTTTATTCGATAAACTTCTCCTGATTCCAAAACCATTTCATCTAGTATTGTATCGTTTCCATCAATGTCATATAATTTTAATTTTTGTGTAGATTTTCCTTCCCATTTTGAAATGATGATTCGATTCCCATCTTTCACACTATCTGTCTCTAATGAAATACAATAATCATCACCTTTTTCTTTGCTAGTTAATCGAATAGTTCCATCTCCATTATCTACTGCCTTCCATAATTGATTATTTGAATTTCTTTCACTCCATTGTTGTATAAGTCCACTGTCTATATCCAAATCCATTGCTTTATTAGAGTGATTTGCTAATATTTTAAAATATCCGTTTTCTTGTTCTACAAATTTAAATTCCTTATTTTTATATCCTTCAACAAATTCCCATTGTTCTATTTTTGCCCCATTATCTGTACTTGAATTTCTAACATCCATTATACCATTTGTACTAGCAAATTTAATGTTATATATCTTATTATTTTCTGGTAGTATAGCACTTGCTACTTCTTTCGCTTTAGTTTTTACCACATTCCCTTTACTATCATAATCGAATGTATATTCTTGTCCAACGGTATTAACAGCTTTTAATAATCGATTTTTATGATTGTAGTCATATTCATATACATAACTTCCACCCTTTGGATTGATTGATCTTGCTACTTCTCCCTCTGAACTATATTTAAATGTACTTTCTTGTTTTGCATTACTCTCACTAGATACAATGTTTCCACTTTTATCATATTGATAACTATTTCCTTTTTCATCTTTAAATATACCAATATTATCCCAAAATGTATCATTTGCATTATAGTTATTGATTAAGTATAATGTTATTGCTTTATAATCACTATCTGTAATAAATTCTTTTGACATATATTGCCATTGTGAAGTATCTGTATTTACAAAAGAATTTAACCATTGTATTGAATTATCATTTCTAATAATTCCTATTGTTACTCTTACACTTTTCCCTGCACTACCTTCTTCTTGTAACCCATAAGATTTCACCCAATAAGATAAATTATATATATCTCCTTTTTTACCTGAGATGTCTATTTTTTGATACAATTTTTTAGTGGTATATGCTGTTCCCCAAGTTTTATATACATTGTTATTGTCTATATTCAAAATGCATTCATTTGCATCTGCATTATCTTGTTTTTCCCAATTATTTAATCCTTCATCAAAATAAGGATTTTTTACAAGATTATTAGGCATTTCTTTTACAGATATTAGATTAGATTCTAATGTTAATTTATTTTTATTTTCTTCGCTTGTACCATATTCATACATCTTCCCATAAGCATTATTAACATTATTTTCTTCTTTCCCGAAGTCCGCTATACTAATGGTTTTTCCAGAATTATTAAATGTGTATACATTACTATATCCTTTATCATTACTAAATTTTGTTGTATTGTTTTCATATGCAATTTGAATACCTGTTCCTCTTTCTCCATGGATTCCATATTGTCTAAAAGCCTTGACTCTATTCACTTTTTCTCGATAATAATCATAGTTCATAAAACTGCCATCTATATTCTTTACTTGTGTTAATAGATTAAACCAATCATATTGATAATAACTACTTTTTCCATCAAAATATTTTATTTGTATTAGATTACCATTGGTATTATAGTAGTATTCCATTTTTCTATCGCTAATATCTTTTATCGCTGATAATTTTCCATTTGCATATTCTAAGTTGATAGTCTTTCCTGCACCATCTGTAACAGATACAATTTTTCCGCTTCCATCTAGATTAATACTGATTTTCTGCTGTTCTGTATTTTCACTTTCATATAGTAGCCATTTATCATTTACTTTTTTAAATCGCAAGATATTTCCTTGAATATCTTTCATGATAAATATATTATTTTCTAAAGTTAATCTTAAGTTTAACCCATCCTCATCTAAATAAGTATTGTTTTCTTTTTTCTTAAAATAATGTTCTGTTGCATCTTCATCAACATATTTTGCATATTCGACATTATTAATTGTAACTAAACTTATTTCTTGACCATAGTTTAATCTATATCCTCTTCCATATCCTATGTCTGTATCTTTATTATTAGTATTGTATACATGAAAAATGCTGACTGGTAATATATTCCCTGGTGTTTCCACATCTGTATGTGTTAAGGCTACATTTCCATTATAATCATTTGTATTCACCTCGCCTGCTCTTCCCATATTTTGTGTATGATATGTCATATTGTTTTCTAGTCCGGTTTGATTTCTGTATACAATTTGTATCATTGGTCTACCTTCTGTAAATTCCGCATGTGTATTTGCTGATAAAAAGTACGCATCTGATTGCGGATAGTTATATGTTTCAATATTATCTTTTAACATAACTCCATAATTGTTTCCATTTACGTACCAATCTTTAACAATAGCTGTAATATTAAAATAATTAAATTTAAATGGAGCATTAGCATCATATTTATATTTTATATAATCTGTTATATGTGTATCATAATTAGAATTACAATTGTCCCAATTAGCTGTTGTTTCATCCCAATCAGAAGTCATTTTGTGAAGATTAATTTGCATTTCATTTGGTGATGGTGTCCATTCGTCTGTGTCAGGATAATTACATATACTTAAATTAGCTGCTACTACTTGGTCTCCAGATTTTAGTTCTGGTAAATTGAATTTTATTAATCCTCTTGGTGCCTCTTTCAATCGATTATTACTACCAACTCTTATAATATGTGCTTGATGTCTATTGGGTGTATTGTTATCTCCTTTGAAAATAAATGTATCTTTTATATTATTATAATCTAATGAAGTATTAATGGTCGGATCTATTGTAACAGGGTATTGCCTATCTTCTGCCTGCAACCATTCTTTATCTGGTATGATTTCTAAAATATAGTAAATTCCTTTCTGTTCTAAGGTTACGTCTATTTCATCTGATTGGCTTAATTGATTATCATACATATATGGTGTTTCTATTTTAAAGATGATATTTTTCTTATCTTTGTCATAAACGAATACTTCTTTGTTTTCATTTAATTCCATTACCATATTATTGACTTCATACTGAAATACGAATTTATCTTGAATAGCCTCTTTATCTTTTAATATAATACTTTCTTTTATACACTCAGATCCGTTTACATAACTCAAATCAATATTATCCATTATATTCTCATAATGAATTTCTGATGAAACCTGCGTCATATTCATTTTTTCTTTACTTTCTTTAGAATATATTTCATCTGTTTCGCTTGTGCTTGCTAAAACACTCTCTTTGTTTATATCATTCTGTATTTCAGCTTGCACTTTTCTTATCTTTTTCTTGTTTATTTTGTTCTCTGCAATATGTGTATTATATTTTTGTATAGTAGAATTCGTACCATCATTTTCGGTTACATTTTCATTTTCTATTCTGTTTTGCATTTCGTTTACTGTATTGCTTTCTATGTTGACACTATTTATCGTATTCTGTTCTATTACATTTTTTATTGTATTTTTTTCCAATTCGGTTTCTTCAGTATTTATTTCTAATTCCTCATTATTATTAGTTGGTTTGTTTAAATTTTCATCAATTGTATTTTCTTCTGTTGTATCTTCTATTAAACGCCATTTAATTTCATAATTGTCCTTTGTTAATGTACCCAATTGTTCTTCTGTATTTGATAGTTTTGCGTATTGTATTTTATAGGCACCTTCCTTATTTTCTATTTCTCCATTTTCTTCTTCCAAGCGATTATCAATTTCTTCTAATATTCCATCTTTTTCATAGTGCACATTTGATGGATACATTGCTATCATTTTCGTTCCATCATCCATAATAAATGTTTTTTGATTTAATTCTCTTTTACTTATATCTTCTCCAATGATTTCTCT
>CALWZZ010000105.1 GCA_944386145.1 uncultured Clostridia bacterium
ATTATTATTTCTATTTTTTATAACCATCAACCAAATGATGATTTTTTGCTCCGTCCCCAAAATCATCATCTAGTTTTCGTCTTGTGAAATATCTTTATCAATTCTTCCTCCAACCGTTTCTGGTTGTACGGCTGACAAGATTACATGTCCTGAATCCATAATTAAAACAGCTCTTGTCCTTCTTCCATATGTTGCATCTACTGCTGTTTTATTATCTTTTGCTTCTTGTATTAATCTTTTGATTGGTGCCGATTCTGGGCTTACAATTGCAACGATTCTTTCTGCTGACACAATATTTCCAAATCCAATATTTACTAATTGCATAAAATCAAATCCCTTCTTACTCTATATTTTGTACTTGCTCTCGTATGTTTTCTAATTGTGTTTTTATATTGATGACTTCATTTGTTATTTCTAAATTGTTTGCCTTTGAACCAATTGTGTTGGTTTCTCTGTTCATTTCTTGAATCATAAAATCTAGCTTTTTGCCGACTGCTTCATTTGAATGTAATAATTCTCTAAATTGATATATATGGCTATGTAATCTGGTTACTTCTTCTTGTATAGAACATTTATCTGCATAAATAACCACTTCTTGTGCCAATCTTGCTTCATCAATTTCTTGGTCTTGTAATAATTCTCTTATCCTCGTATTTAATTTTACTACATATTCTTCAATAAGTCCAGTAGAAAGTGAAGATATTTTTTTTACTTTTTCTTCTACATCATCAATTCTAGCTTGTAAATCTTGTGCAATTTTCTCTCCTTCAACTTTTCTCATCTCTACTAAGTTATCTACTGCTTCTTGTGTTACTTCATCTAATTCGTTTTTTATTGTTTCGTCATCTTGATTATTTTGAATCGTTAACACATCTGGCAATTTTGATATTTCTGTTACAGGGATGTCTGCTATAATCCCTTCTGATTCTGCTAAATTTCTTAATTCTTTTATATACATTCTAGCAATTTCTGTATTAATTTTAATTTCTCTGCCTTCTAATGAATTGTTATTAAAGGTAACAAATACGTCAACTTTCCCTCTGGTTAATTTTTCTGAAACAATTTTTTTGATTTCTTCTTCTAAATAACTTAGATTTCTAGGCATTTTGACTGAAACATCTAAATATCTATGATTAACGCTTTTGATTTCTATTTGATATTCTCTTAAATTTTTAGATATATTGGCTTTACCGTAACCTGTCATACTTTTTATCATCTTTTGCTACATTCCTTTCTCTAATGATATTCTGGTTGAAGATGATTCACAATTTACATAGCTCTACACACTTCTTATTTTTCAACCGTTTTTTTCTTTCTTCCCCTTTTAGATTTTGGTTTTGTTGGTTTTATGATAACCTCTTCTTGTTCAATTTTCTGTGTTTCTTCTTTTCGATGTTCCACTTTTTCTATATTCTCTGCCTCATTTTCCACATCTGCTTTTGTTTTACGATTTCTCGTTTTCGTCGTTTTTTCTACTTTTAAATTTTCTGTTTCTATTTTAGCTTTTTTCTTTGCTGGCTTTTGGGCAGTTGTTTTTAAGTCTGCCTGTTCTACTTGTTCTGGAATTTTTTCCATCTGTTCATTTTCTTCTTCTACTTTGCTTTCTTCTTTCTTTTTGGTTGTTCTTCTTTTTTTAGGTTCCTTATTTTCCTTTTCTTCTTCAACTTTTTTCTTTGTTGCACTTTTCTTTTTTGGTTCTTCCGTTATTTCTTCTTTCTTGTTCTTAGTTGTACGTTTTCTTTTTGGCTTTTCTTCTATTTTCTCTTCCACAATACTGTTTTTTTCTTCTTTAATAGTTTTCTGTTTTTCCTCTACCTGCTCTTGTTCCTCTGCTTGCTTTTTCTTTCTTTTTTTAGATGTACTTTCTTCCTTAATTGTTTTTGCAGTTTTCTTATTTTTATCTTTTACTTTTATTGATTTCGGCTTTTTTTCTGTTATTTCTTTATTCTTTTCTACGCTCTTTTCGCTAATTTCTTCTTCGTCATTTTTTCTCTTTTTTGCTTCTTTTACTATCGGCTCTTCCTTTACAATTTCTGATATATCACTAAGACTTCTTACATACTTCATTCTTGCCCTTGTATAAATAATAATTGATTTTAGTACATAATATATGGCAAACAGATAAGATGAAGTCAATATATATGTCTGATAATCAAATTGATAAATGGTAATTACATGATGAATAAACATTGCATGTGTGGCCAATATTAGCAATTCAATTGCTGTAATGGTTAATGTACCACTATCTCTTTTATAGGCTAATTCTAGAAGAATAATGCTAGCTATTAAAAACACACCAGAAATTGCTTTTGTAATTAGTTCCATATTATCTAAATTCAATCTTGTATACAAAATATTGCATGCAATAAAATATGCCATGACTACAATTGCTAAGATTAAATTTTTAAATATCTTTTTTAATATTTCTTGTGAGACTTGTTTTGGAACTTTTTTCTTTGCCATTTCTCTTTCGATAATTGTTTGTGCTTCTTCTGCATTTTCTTCTTGATGTATGCTCTCCTCTGTTTTATTCAAGACTTTTTCTGTAATCTCTTTATTTTTTACATTTGCCTTTTCTTTTCTCATCTTTGCCTCTCTTTCTTATATTTTCAATCCATTTCCAATTCATACATAATTATACTCAACATACTTAAAGCAACGGTTTCTGTTCGTAATATTCTATTTCCTAATGTGATAATTTTCGCATGCTGTTCTTCTAATTTAGCAATTTCTTCTTTATCGATTCCACCTTCTGGTCCTATCACAATAGCGATTTTCATTTCTTTCTGCTTATCTTGTTTTAGTTTTTTTAATTCTTGTTTTAATGTGTTCATTTTTTCGTTTTCATATGCTACCAATACTAAATCATATTCTTTCATATTTTCATATAGCGTATTGATATTTATAATAGGATTTATCATGGGAATTCTATCTCTTCCTGACTGTTTTGCTGCACTTTCTGCTATCTTCTGCCATCTTTGTACTTTTTTTGCTTTATCCTTTTCATTTAATTTTACCACACATCTTTTCATTTCCAATGGTGTAATATCATATACACCTAATTCTACTGATTTTTGGATAACCCATTCCATTTTATCTGCCTTGGGTAATCCTTGAAAAATACTGACTTGTGTATGAGGTTCTACGTTAGAGTCAATTTCTCCTACAATATGACAATATATATGTTTTTCTTCTATTTGTTCTATTTTGCAAATATAATTTTTAGAAGTAAGACTATCACATATATCTATTGTATCATCAATTTTCGCTCTTAGAACATTTTTTATGTGATTCACATCTTCGTTTTGTATCTTGATTGTATTTCCCTCAATTTGATTAGTTGTCACAAAAAATTTAGGCATTTACATTCTCCTTCTTATTTCTTCTATAAAATTTGCTACATTTTGTTTATATTCTATAGATTCATATTTTAACATTTTTACTGGTATCTGAATTTTCTGATTATTTTTTAATACAACTTTTATCGTCCTTACTCTACAAAATATAATCATTAATAAAAATACAATAACATATATAGCACTAAATCTGTCATATTATATCACATAAATAATTATTTTTCTACCAGAACTATGCATTTATCCATACAGAAACTGATTTTGCTTTTACTTTAAAAATCCCAAATCCTTCATTATCAATCCACACTTCATCTTGACATCCACCAATCGCGTCTATAAATTTTTCTCCTGCTAGGTCTGTTCCCATATACATTCTTTTTTCTGCGTCAAATTTATTCGCAATTAGTACTGCTAAGCCAGATTTTATATGTTCGCTATCGCCTTCTCTGGTCCAACCAATACAGTTTGGATGATCAAAATAATCATTTTGTTTTCCATATGCCTTTTCTTTTCTTAAATCAATCAATGTTGATAAATTTTCTAGTGGTTCAATATTATCATGTTTGATACCATATAAATCTCCCCAGAATACACATGGATAGCCTTCATCTCTTAGTAAAATCATTGCATAAGCAGGTAGCTTAAACCATCTTTCCACAAAGCTTGCCAAACTTTGTCCTGGTTGTGTATCGTGATTGTCTACAAATGTTACGGCTTTACTTGGATTTTCTTTTACTAATGTTTTTTCTAATATCTTTGTTAAATCATAGTTTTCATCTTTTGAAGCAGTGTATAAGTTATAATGCAAAGGTACATCAAACAAAGAAATTTGTCCCTCTGTTTCTGTGATGTATCGATGTAATTTTGATATATCTCCGCTCCAATATTCTCCAACTGCAAATAATTCATCTTCTGTTTCTTTTCTTAGAGTTTTTATCCAATCTCTATAAAAATTGGCATCAATATGTTTGACAGCATCTAAACGAAAACCATCTACCTTTGTTAATTCTAAATACCATTTTCCCCAATCTAAACATTCTTGAACAACTTCTGGATTTTTAAAGTCTAAGTCTGCCCCCATTAAATAATCATAATTACCAAATTCTTCATCAACAGCTCCGCTCCAACTTTTATTTTTAAAGCGAAAAATCGCATGTTCTTTGGTTTTATCATCATAATCTATTCCATCAAAATGCGTCCAGTTCCATTCAAAATCAGAATATTTATG
>CALWZZ010000106.1 GCA_944386145.1 uncultured Clostridia bacterium
CGGTTTCACTATTATCATATCCATACCAAGTTGCTGCTGCATAATATGGTGTAAATCCACAAAGCCATCTATCATAACTGTTATCTGTTGTTCCTGTTTTAGCAGCTACATCCATTCCCGGTATTGCACAATATGTTGCTGTTCCACCACTTTTTACTGGTTCTTGAACAATGGTTTTTACAATATATGCATTTTGTTCTGACAATACTCTTCTTTTTTCTTGTTTTGGTTCTAAGACCACATTGCCCTCTGCGTCTACAACGCTTGTATAAAAGGTTGGTGTAATATAAACACCATCATTGGCAATTGTTCCATAAGCTGCTGCCATTTCTAATGGACTTACACCACTTGTCATTCCTCCTAATGCTAAACTTAACACATTATCTGTTGTAGAAACTAAAGATGTTATACCCATATTTTGCAAGTATTCTAATGATTTTGCTGGTGTTAATTCTGTCATAATTTTAACAGCAGGTATATTTTGAGAAGTTTTTATAAAACTTCTAATATTTATTAAACCTTTAAAACCATTATAATTCACCGGTTCGTAATTTTTTCCAAACCTTGTTGGGCTATCATCATAGACTGTTGCAGCAGTAATGATTTTTTCCTGCAAAGCTGGTGCCACATCTGCTAATGGTTTAATGCTAGAACCAGTTTGTTTTTCCATTTGTGTTGCACGATTCCACCCAGACTCTGTTTTTTGTCCTAATCCTCCTGCTACAGCAACCACATTTCCTGTTTTATAATCAATAATTGCCATTCCAGACTGTGTATGCTCATTTAATAATGTTCCATCTGAATTTCTTCTATTACCTTTTCTAATATATGTTGCTTTTGCATATTCTTCTTCCAGTCTTGTTTGAATGCTACTGTCTACGGTTGAATAAATGGTAAGTCCACTACTATACACATAGTTTCTTGCCATCTGTTCTGTTAACCCTTTTTCTTCCATAACTTGTTCTACTACCTGAGAAATCACTGCGTCTGTATGATAAGAATAGACTGTTCCTTCATTAATATTTCCTGTTCCAAATGGTAAACCAGTATTTACTTCAGCAACTGCTGTGTCATATTCTTCGTTTGTAATGTACCCTAACTCTAACATTTTATCTAAAACGGTGATTGTCCTATTTTTTATTTTTTCTGTATTATCTTCTGCCTTGCTAAATGGATTATATGAATTTGGAGAATGATTAATTCCCGCCATGAACGCACATTCTGCTAAAGATAAATCTTTTGCACTTTTATTAAAATAGTATTCTGCACCAAGTTCTACACCATGTAAATTGCTACCGCCAACAAATAGAATATTTAAATACAATTCCAAGATTTCATCCTTAGATATCATTCTTTCTACTTGATAAGCTCTTTGCCATTCTCTGATTTTCCTTTTAATACCTTCAATTCCTGTACTTTCATTGTCATTTGTTATATTTTTTACTAATTGTTGGGTTATCGTACTTGCGCCATAACTACTTTCTCCATGTAATAATGTATTCATGACAGCACCAGCTGTTCTTTTAAAATCTACACCACTATGTTCATAAAATCTTTCATCTTCAATGGCAATATAGGCTTCTGGTAAATTATCTGCCATATCTTCTAATGTAATAATTTTTCTTTTTTCATCTCCACTTAAGTCTGCAAGCACATTTCCGTCTTTGTCTACAATGACAGAGTTTGAAACTTTAATTTCTAAATCTTCTTTTTGAATATCAATATTTCCTGTTTCAAACCATCCTAATAGTAATCCTGCAAATGCCCATATACCTGCAATGATTAGTAGTAACGCTAAAATAATAAGTATCAAGAAAATTTTCAAGAAGAATTTTAGAACTTTATGTTTTTTACGTTTTTCTTCTTTCTTAGCTTTCTTTTCTTTTTTGGCTTGAAGCTTTTCTTCTCTTCTTTGTTTTTTATCTATTGAGCGTCCTTCTTTTTTCTCTACCTTTTTCCATTTGTTATTTTTATTTTCAGAGGTATCAATTTCTGTTTTTTCTTCATCTTCTTTTTTTAATTCTTTTTGATTTTCTTCTCCAGTTCTCTTTATTTTGTCTTTTTTCTTGTTCTTTTTCTTATCTTTTTTAATATGTTCTTTTCTGTCTAATTTCTTTATGTCTACTGTTTGTTTTTCTATTTCTTTATTTTCATGCTTTTCCTCTTCTTGTTTTTTATTTTCTTTTCCCTCAGATTTGTCTTTTTTTAGTTCTTCTGGTCTTTCGGCTAATAATACCGCTGTTTTTGGTTCTGTCATAGCTTGCTCTTCTTGCATTTCACTTTCATTTTCTGTTTCTATTGTTTTAGCTTGTATTTCTTTTTCTTCCTGTGCTTTTTCTTTGTTTACATCATTATTAAGCTTTTTTGTTATATTTTTTTCTATATGCTCTTCTGCTTTATTTTTTTTATCCTTCTTTTTTGTTTTTTTTGTAGTGCCTTTTTTTATTTTTTTATACATTTGTTTCTTTTTCATGTTTTTCTTTTTATAATTTTTGCTACTTCTCTTCTTCTTTCTTTTTTTCATGTCTTATTCCTCCTTTTGCAATATTTTTCAGCACCCCAATTTATTGTCAAATACATTTAATTTTATTTTCAATAATATGTTTTTATGAATACTTGTCTTCAAGAAGTTTGCATTTTCCATAATGTAAAAAATTCAACTGTATTTTACCATATTTTTACTAAAATTACTAGCTTTATTTTGCTTTGTTAAAAATATATTTTAAAATTTTCGAATTTTCCTATACAAGGAAAAGAACTACTATTAAAATAGTAGTTCCAAAAAAATAAAAGGGGATGTTATTTAAATACCAAATGCTCTTACCTTCATCTTATCTGGATTTTTTTATTTTTGTGCAATATATTTTTAATATTATTCTTTCTCATATGCTTGCCCATCGTTGTCTCTTACATTTTCTATTAATAATTTCTTATTTTTTTTCTCTCTATATCCATTTATCTTTTTGAGCATTTCCTCTGGTAACAATTGTATGTAGGTTTGTTCCTTTTCTGAATATACATAATATATTGGTCTTTCTCTCAAATTTATTTCTAAAACTGATAGAACATCAACTTCTTTTCCATTTTCTTTTACAAATTCATAAGTATTAAATTTTTTGTCTTCAAATTTATCCAATACAGACGCTGAAAATAAACGTTTATAAAACTTTTTCATTTCATCTGGTCCAGCAGTCTTATCTCTAAATTTTATTAGACTAGTTAAATAAAACATTTTGTTTTTTAATATATCATCTTTTGACATATGGCTTGTATCTATTCCTTGAGCCTTTAAATAATTCTTAAAATTATTTGTATTTTTTACCTCGTTTGCTAGTAGCTTAAATACTATATCATTATAATCTGTTTTTATTCCGCCTGTCTTTATATCTATTTTTTTCAATTCCTCTATTGGTATTTCTTGTACATCTTGAGCCTCTTCATATAAATTTTTCGTTATACCAAAAAATGCTGTTCTTACTCTAAATCTACAATTTTCGATATCTCCTGCAATATTTGTATAATATTTATTTCCCTCTTCATCCCAAAATATTAATGCTACATCATCCACATCAATTGGTCTCTGTATTGTAGATTTTTTATATATTATTTTTGCTTTTATTCTTAATTCTGAAAGTAGTTGATAATATATTTTATTTGATGTATGACAAATAAGTCTTGTATCCTCATCTTTTCTTATATCTACTTCTCTATCATATATCTCATGTAATAATTCTTTATTTTGGCTATATGCAAATCTTTCATCATAGGATATATTTTCACCAATAGCTCGATATAAACGTCTTGCTTTTTCTTTAATTGACCATTCTCCTTGAATTTCATCTAGTAATTTTATATATTTCATTTATTTCTCTCCTCTAAATGATATACATATATTATACTCTCTTATTGGCTATATTTCAAGCATTGGTATTCTTACTAGGATCATATGTTCTGAAGTTTTTTTATCTTCTTTTTTTAGAAATCTATATAACTCTTTGAATCCATTTTTTTCATGTAATTTTAGTGATGGTATATTTTCTGGATCAACACAACTATATATTGTATAGTTTTCAAATTTATCTAAGACATATGACAGTAATTTCTTAGCGATTCCTCTTCCCATAAATTCTTTTCTTGTAACCACTTCCCAAATATATGCTACTTTATCTGGCATATTTTGTATTTTGTTTGGAAATTTTTCTAATTCTAAAAAATCATTTCCTTCATATACAGCAATATATCCGCGCTGGAACATTTTCTTCTAAATATACCACCTTTAGTATTTTTTCATTTTTTAAAAGTATTTGATTACTTTCTTCTGTGATATATCCACCATTATTTTCTTCCCATATTTTTTGAATATCTTCTAAATATTGATTTTCTACTATCATTTATTTCTCCTTTTAAACAAAAATATGTAGATATATAATACAATCTACATATTTATTCTTTACACTTTTCATTTTTATATGTACTTATTTTATATTAATGTCTAAAATGTCTCATTCCTGTGAAAATCATGGCAATTCCATATTCATTACATTTATCAATTGAATCTT
>CALWZZ010000107.1 GCA_944386145.1 uncultured Clostridia bacterium
ACTTCGCTAGCTACTTCATATTTGAATTTATCTAAAGCGCTCATTGCTTCTGGAACTAATTTTTTATTACTGTTATTTGCCATTGTTATTCACCTCCAGTATATATACTTTTTAAGAAAAAACTATCGCTTTTTCTAATACTAGGATTTGCAATAATCCAAAAAATAAACAGGAAATTTTTTCAAATCAAAAAAATATATTGACATCGAAAAATAAATAAATATATAATAAAAAGTAAAATAAAGAAGAATATTGAAGAATTTTATTCTTTTCCAACTAAATTGATTTAAGGAAGTGTTAAGTAAACATGTATCAATTAATTGTTATTGATTTAGATGGAACCATGCTAAATCGTTATGGAGAAATTACTAAAAAAACCAAGGAAGTTGTCAAAAAATGTATCAGTAAAGGTGTAAATATTGTATTGGCTTCTGGAAGACCAATGGATTCTATAAAAGCAATTGCAAAAGAAATTGGAAGTGAAACATATTTAATAGCTGGAAATGGTGCGTTAGTTTATGATATAAAAAATGATAAAATTTTATATGAAAATTTTATGAAAAAAGAAAAAGTGTTAGAAATTATTAAAATATGTGAAGAAAATAGTATCGCATACAATGTATATACAGAAAAAACGATTTTAACACCCAATCTAAAATATAATGTTTTGTATTATTATAAAGAAAATCTGAAAAAAGAAGAAAATAAAAAGACTAATATTAGTATTGTCGAAAATATGTATGAATATGTAAAAAATGCTGATAAAGAGAAATTTTTAAAAATTACAATATGTGACAAAAATAGCAGTATATTTCATGCGATTATTAAGAAATTGAAAGATATAAATGAAATTGATGTCTTAGAAGTCTCGCATATGTCGAAAAAAGTCATAAAACAAGGAACGGAAGAAATACCAGTAGAATATTTTTACACAGAAATTACAGCAGATAAAGTAGACAAATGGTATGCCGTAAAATTTTTGATGGAAAAACTCGAGTTAACTCAAGATGAAGTTATGGCAATAGGAGACAATTTAAATGATAAAAAAATGATAGAAAATGCAGGAATGGGAATAGCAATGAAAGGTAGTACCCCTGAAATAAGGGGATTAGCACAATATATTACAGATACGAATGATCAAGATGGGGTGGCAAAAGTATTAGAAAAATATGTATTATGACATTACGGAAATATTACAAAAAAGTTACAAAAATATTACAAAGATATTAATTTTTAATAACAGTAATCGTTTCCATTGATTTTGAAAAAAGAATGCGTTAAAATAAAAGAGATGGAAATTTGTAAAAAAATATACAAAAATAAAGATAAAGGGAGGAATTTGTAATGGCAACAAATCCAATGCAAAGAAAAGCAAGAAATTCATTTTTATTAGGAATGTTATTGATGTTAATCATAACAGGAGCAATTATCGCATTTTTAATGCTACAATTAATGAACATGAGAAGAGAGGAACAAGAATTAGAGGCATCATATGTAACAGTATATACATTAAATAGAAATGTTGATTCTGGAGAAGAAGTAAGTGAGGCAGATTTTACAATTACACAAGTTATTAATTCAACAGCACCAACAGATTATTTAACACCTTCAGATTTACCAACATCAGAAGATGGAAGTATGATAGCAAAAATTGCAATGACAACAGGAACTGTATTGTCAAGAGAAATGTTATACATAGATGAAGAGGTAACAGGTGACGATGTAAGAAAACAAGAATATAATATGTTCGTATTACCAACAGATTTAGTAACAGGGGACTATGTGGATGTTCGTTTGTTATTACCTGGTGGAACAGATTATATTGTCGTTTCTAAAAAACAAGTAGAAATACCAAATGTAGCTGGTGTAGATTCTACAGATACCATATCTATTGAATTAAGTGAAGATGAAATTTTGTTATTAAGTAATGCAATTGTAGATGCGTTTAGGGTAAATGGAGCAAAATTATATGTAAACAAATATACAGAACCAGGAATCCAAGAAGCAGCAACACCAACATATCCAGTAAATTATGACGTAATGCAATTAATTGAAAACAACCCAAATATTGTAGAAGAAGCAAGAACAGCTTTATATAATAGATATAATACAGAACAAAGAAATGATGTTGTTAACCCAGCTATAACAACAGATGATGCGGATCAAAACTTACAAAATAACATGGAAGAAAGCATTACAGACGCAATTACAACAAGACAAGAATATTTAGAGGGATTATCAGCAGCCGCAGCAAGTACAACAACGACTACAACGACAACAAATTAGGAAAGGAAATGTAACGATGAAAAAGATAGGATTTATAGGGATGTATGACAAAACAGATTTAATACTTAACATTGCAAAAATCTTAACAGTTATGAAGAAAAAAGTAATTGTAGTGGATTCAACAATAACCCAAAAAGCAAAATATGTTGTACCAGTTATAAATCCTACAGTTACATACATAACAGATTTTGAAGATATAGATGTTGCAGTAGGATTTAAAAATGAACATGAAATAAAAGAATATTTAGGACTACCTGAAAAAGAAGGATTACCTTATGATATTATGTTGCTTGATGTTGATAGTGCAGAAGCAATTGAAAATTTTGGACTAACAGAAAACACAAAAAATTATTTTGTTACAGCATTTGACTTATATACATTAAAAAGAGGATTAGAAATATTAAGTAATTTAAAAAGCCCAATGAATTTGACAAAAATATTATTTGCAAGAGAAGTTTTAAAAGAAGAAGATGATTACTTAAATTTCTTATCTTTAGGATATAAAGTTGTGTGGAATGAATACAGAATCTATTTTCCAACAGAAAATGGAGATCTAACAGTGTTGGCTGAAAATCAAAGAGTAGCAAAAATAAAATTTAAAAGACTAAGCACACAATATAAAGATAGTTTAGTGTATATTGCAGGAGAAATTTTAAGTGACACGAGTGAAAATCAAATAAGAAGGGCAGTTAAAATCATAGAAAGAGGAGTATAGGAAATGTCAATTGTAACCTTTTATAATAGTAGCAAAGAACAAACTGGTAAAACAATGTCAATAGCGGCAATTGCTACTTACATGGCGATAGAACATAATTATCGAATATTGGTAATATCCACAACAAATAGAGAAGACGCACTAAAACGTTGCTTTTGGGAACAAAAAAAGAAAAAGAAAAACCTAGGAATATTTGGACCAAATGCATCATTAGAAGTCGAAAATGGTGTAGAAGGTTTAGCAAGAGTTATTAGAAGTAACAAAATCACACCAGATATTATTACAAATTATACAAGAGTTGTTTTTAAAGATAGATTTGAAATTCTTTTAGGATGTGAAACACCACCAACAGATGGGGCTGTAATAGAAACCGTATATCCTAGTATTGTAAAAGCAGCAAATCAATATTATGACTTAGTATTTGTGGATTTAGATAATAATGTCGATGAAGAATCAAGAAATGCAATCATACGTGATTCAGACATTTTAATTATCAGTTTATCACAAAGATTAGGAAGTATTAACAAATTTGTAGAAGCAAAAGAAAAAAATCAATTATTAAAATCAAATAAAACACTTCTATTAGTTGGAAGATATGATAAATTTTCAAAATACAATTCAAAAAATATATCTAGATATATCGGAGAAAGAAATGAAATCTTAACATTACCATATAATACACTATTTTTTGAAGCAGCAGAAGAAGCAGGCGTGCCAGATTTATTTTTGAGATTTAGAAAAGGTTTAGATCCAGAAGATAGAAATGCGTTTTTTATAGAAGAAGTCAAAAGAGCTTCTGAGAATATAGTGTACAGATTACAGGATTTGCAAATGAAAATGTAAAGGAAAGGAGACCTTATAATGACAATAACTAATATAATACTAATTTTAGTTGTTTTGGGACTTGCTATATTCGCAGTCTATTATATCTTGAAAAAGAAAAAGACTGAAGAAGTAGAAGATACAATTAATGTAGATGATAAAACATACACATTAGATGTTATGAAAGCGTTTATCAAGAAAAGATTAGATGAAATTACCAAGGTCAATTTATATGATATAGGTCTTTCAGAAGAAGAGTTAAAAAGAAGAAAAAATAAAAAATATGAATTAAAAAAGGCATTAAAAGGATGTACATATGGAGATGTTAATGATAAAAAATATGTTAAGGAATTAATATATGATCTATTAGCACAAGAATATGGTGTAGATGAAACCAATATATCAAAAGCAATTCCATTTGATATACCATCTTTATTAACTGCACAAGATAAATTTGACATATTAATCTATGTATTTAAAAAAGAATTTGGATATGAAGCTTTATCTGAATTAATAAAAAAATACAACCTAGATGTATTAAAATATGTTGAAGGAGAAGCAAAACCATCTTATGTTATTACAGAACAAGAAATTAATGATATTTATGAAAAAGAAAATATCACATTATCTTTCTCAGACAAATTATCTGTTGTAGTACAAAGAATTTACCAACATTACAAAGGATATAGTAGTATCGATGAAATTAGAGATATGAATATAGATGGTGTTTC
>CALWZZ010000108.1 GCA_944386145.1 uncultured Clostridia bacterium
GACAAAGAAAAAGTTGAAAAATGGATTAAAAATGGTGCAAAACCAACAGATACAGTTAAAGCTTTAATTGAAAAAGCATAGGCATTAAACAAATGAAAAGCTTCGTCTTACGTTGTCAAACATCGCAAAAAAATTTTTCGATATACAAATGTATTATCTCAAAATTTTTTGCTTGTTTTCCTAGTAATACTCGCTTTTGATTTGTTTAGGTAAAATAGGGAAGGATTCAATTATGGAAGAATTTTTAAAAATTATCATTTCTAATTTAGTAGATAATAAAGAAGCGATTGAAATCAATACAATCGACAATGAAAAATCTGTTACATTTGAAGTAAAAGTAGCCCAAGAAGATATGGGAAAAGTAATAGGAAAGCAAGGTAGAATTGCACAATCTATTAGAAATGTTATGAAAGCTGTTGCAAATAAAGAACATAAAAAAGCATCAGTAGAATTTATAGGATAAGGGAGTAAAAAATGATGCTACCAAACCTAGAAATTGGTCAAATTGTAAATACCTTTGGAATTAAAGGGATTGTAAAAGTAAAGCCTTTTACAGATGATATTAAAAGATTTGACAATTTAAAAACCGTATATATTAAAAAAAGCAATACCCAAAAAGAATATGAAATTGAAGAAGTAAAATATCATAAAGATATGGTACTAATAAAATTTAAAGGTGTAGATACAGTAGAACAAGCAGAATTATTAAGAAATGCCTATCTAACCATTTCTAGAGATTCAGAGGAAAAGCTGGAAGAAGGAAGATATTATATTGTTGATATGCTTGGACTAGAAGTATATACAGATGAACAAGTATTATTAGGAACTTTAGATGACATATTCAACACAGGTAGTAATGATATATATGTTGTAAAAGATAAACAAGGAAAACAAATTCTTTTACCAGCCATACAAGATGTTATCAAACAAATTGATATGGAAAATAGAAAAATGATTGTTCATTTACTTCCAGGATTGGTTTAAATCTATTTTGATAAAAGAAGAAAGGAACGAATCTATGAAATTTGATGTTTTAACACTTTTTCCAGAAATGTTTGAAATATTACATCAAAGTATTATAGGAAAAGCTATTGAAAAAGACCTAATACATATTCAAATAACCAATATTAGAGATTTTTCAAAAGACAAACATAAAAAAGTAGATGATACACCTTATGGTGGTGGTGCTGGCATGGTAATGAGACCAGATGTGGTATATGATGCATACAAATCTGTAAAAGATGAACATGCAAAAGTTATTTATATGTCGCCACAAGGGAAAAAACTTAATCAGAAAAAGGTAGAAGAATTAGCAAAAGAAAGTCATTTAATTATACTTTGTGGGCATTATGAAGGAATAGACCAAAGGGTACTTAATAAAATTGTAGACGAAGAAATATCTATTGGAGACTATGTATTAACAGGGGGAGAAATCCCAGCAATGGTATTAATCGATAGTGTCAGCAGATATGTAGAAGGTGTTTTAAAAGAAGATTCTATCAAAGAAGAAAGCTTTTCAAATGGACTTCTAGAATATCCACAATATACAAGGCCAGAGGTATTTGAAGGAATGAAAGTTCCAGAAGTATTACTTTCAGGGCATCACGAAAATATAGAAAAATGGCGAAAAGAAAAGTCTTTAGAAATCACAAGGAAAAAAAGACCAGAATTATTAGAAAAATAGAAATAGGGAGAACATACTTTAACCTGAGTGGATAGACCTAAAGGTAAGGTGTGTCCTGCAAATTAAAATAATAAAAATAAATTAATTTTAGCAAGGGTCATCATATATTCACAAGGGTAAGGGAAATATCTTGTCCTAATAGGAATACCCAAGGGAAAGATGTGTCCCTTGACATTAAGAAAAGGAGGAAATTCTAAAATGGATATTATAAAATCAATTGAGCACGAACAATTGAAAAATAAGATACCAGAACTAAAAGTTGGTAATACAGTAAGAGTACACGTAAGAATAAAAGAAGGAAACAAAGAAAGAATCCAAGTATTTGAAGGAATTATCATAAAAGTACAAGGTGGAGGTGTTAACCAAACATTTACAGTAAGAAAAACATCTTATGGTGTAGGTGTTGAAAAAACATTTTTAGTACACTCTCCATTAGTTGAAAAAGTAGAATTAGTAAGAGTAGGTAAAGCAAGAAGAGCAAAATTATACTACTTAAGAGACAGAGTAGGTAAAGCTGCTAAGACTAAGGAACAAGTTGGAGCAAGAATCGAAGATAGAGAAATTACTATCAAAGAAGATTTAGTAGAAGAACCAGCAGTAGAGGAAGCTCCAGAAGAAGCACCAGCTATTGAAACAGAAAATGTTGCTGTACAAGAAACAGTTGATACAGTATCAGAAGAAACTGTAGAAGAAGTTAAAGAAGTAGAAGAACCTAAAAAAGAGGAAAAAACTGAAAAAGTAGAAGAAGCTAAAGCTGAAGCTGAAGAACCAGCTAAAGAAGAAGTAAAAGAAGATTCTAAAAAAAGCTGAAGAAAAACCAGCAACTGAAGAAGACAAAAAAGCATAGTATAAAAGATAATAAAGAGTTGTATTTTGAGATATTTTATTCAAATATAACTCTTTTTCTTGTTTTTTATTTTTTATTATGATAGAATTTTTGTAGAAAAAAGAGATTAGAAGTATGAGAATAAAAGGTGTTAAAAATGTTTAAGGAAATATATAAATTAGGCGAATTATATTTAATGCAAAAGTATAAGGAACAGGACAGGAAAAATCATAAATTAATAGATTTGTTTTGGGAATGCACGTTAACTTGTAATGCAAATTGTAAGCATTGTGGAAGTAGTGCTGAAAATAAAAAATATGATGGTGAACTAACAACTGAAGAAATAAAAAATGCATCTAAACAAATTGCAAATGATATGGATGCAAGTAAGATACTCATTAATGTAACAGGTGGAGAGCCATTAGTTAGAAAAGATTTATGTGAGGTTATGGAATATGCAACCAATGAATTAGGATTCCATTGGGGAATGACGACAAATGGAATATTATTAACAGAAGAAAATATTCAAAAGTTAAAAAGAGCAAATATGGAAACAGTGTCTATTAGTATTGATGGTTTAGAAGAGACACATAATGAATTTAGAGGAGTTCCAAATTCTTATCAAACAATTATTGAGAATATTAAAAATCTAAAGAAAGCAGGTTTTGTAAAGCACATACAAGTAACGACTGTATTTCATAAAGGGAATATAAATCAAGTGGAAGAACTATATCAGGTTATGCTAGAATTAGGGCTAGATTCTTGGAGATTAGCATCTATGGATCCAATTTGGAAGAGCGAATGAGAATAATGATTTGTTATTAGATGGTAAAGAAATGAAAAAACTATTAGATTTTATAAAATCTAAAAAGCATAATAAAAAATTGGAATTAACATATGGTTGTCCAGGATTTTTAGGATTGGATTATGAGAAAGAAGTTAGAAAACATTATTTTTATTGTAGAACAGGAATAAATGTTGCAAGTATTCTATACAATGGTGATTTATTTGTATGTCCTAATGTTCCTAGGTTAAAGAAATTAATACAAAGAAATATTAGGACAGATAATTTTAAAGATGTATGGGATAATAAATATAAAGAATTTAGAAGTAAAGATAGAACTAAAAGTGATACATGTGAAAAGTGTGAATATTGGGAATATTGTTTAGGAGGAGCATATCATACTTGGAATTTTGAAAAAAATGAACAAAATAAATGTCCATATAATATGATTTATGGAAAATAGGGGGATACCAAATGAATCGAATGAAAAAAGTTAAAAAAATGATTATGTCAGTTGCAATTACAATAATGTTGTTGCCTGAAAAAATAGTGCGGAGCACTTAGTACTCAAGATTGGCGTTATATGCAAGATTTATATGCTCCACCACCTGAACCTCAATCAGATTTTATAAGTACAATATGGAGAATATCAAAAATATTTCTCATTCCTTTAGCGTTAATCATTGGATTTATCGTATATTTCAAAAAAAGTAAAAGCACAACAAAAAGAAAAGTTATTACTATGATAATTGTATTATTAGTTGTTATAGCGATTTGTTGGGGAGTAAATTATCTTATAACAAATTTATAATAGAAATAAGAGGAAAATAATTTTTAATAAAAAATTAAATGTTACTTGGAATTATGTACACAAGTAGAAAACATCAAATTTTAAATATCTAAAATAGCAAGAAAATTTCTTGCTATTTTTATATCAGTATAGTAAAATAAACACATAAAGAGAAAAAGGAAGTGATATAGTGTGAAAAAATTACCATATGGAATTAGTAACTACGAAGAATTAGTGGAAGATGGATATTATTATGTAGATAAAACAATGTATATAGAAAAAATGGAAAACTTAGCGGAAAAAAGAATTTTGTTTTTACGTCCAAGAAAATTTGGAAAAACATTATTTACAAGTACATTAGAGAACTATTATGATTTCAAAAAAACAGACAAATTTGAAAAATTATATGGAAATACATATATAGGAAAACATCCAACAAAATTAAAAAATA
>CALWZZ010000109.1 GCA_944386145.1 uncultured Clostridia bacterium
AAATGTCGAATATTGTCATATTAAAATAAGCTATCTTAAAATTGACAATATTCGACATTTTTGCTACAAAACCCCACCTGGCCCAAATTGTCTCATTTTATTGTTGAAAATTATGTGAATTTGTGGTATGATACTTAAGTCTCATAGGTATAAACCTAGGTAACAAAAGAGTTATATTACTAAGTAGAAAGGAGCTCAAAAAATGAACAAAAAAAGAAGAAAGATATTAAAAAAAATAAGGCAGGAGAAAGTGCGGCTTGAGAAAGACCTTGAAACTTTTCTAGCAAGTTTACCAGAAAAGAAGGGGTATGAACCGTACGTTAAACTGTTAACGGCTTTAAGACTCTGGAAAACGGAAGATGAGCCAATGGAGATGGATTATTCTATTATTACTGATATTGACACATCGATATGTGCCCAGCTAGATACTAACCGTAAGATAGCGGTTGGAATTTCGCTATTGTATGCTTTTATTATTAATGACATTCTTGATAATAGAATAATTAAGGACTTGCCAGACAAAATGGACAATTTCTTTCACGAAATTTCAGAGTTCAAAAATTTGTTAAAGAGCTTTCTTTTTTTGTGAAGGAAAGGACCCAAAGAGTGCAAACTCTGAGGGTCCTTATCCGATGATATGCAATTTATAAATCGCATAAGTATTTCATTTTTTTCAAATTTTCCAGGAAATCTCTAAAATATTTTTGGTATCTTTTGACCAATAATATGTTTTTACTTTTGGTATCCATCATTTTTTCTAATACTTTCATAATAATGAAAACAAAAGGCTTAAACAAGAAAACAGGTTCAATCACATATAAATTAATATTTGCTTCATACAAGCGATTCAGTTCATTTTGGGTAATTGAAATGTAAGAACCTGTATATTTAATTAGATTTTCCAAGTCATTTATATATAAGTCAATATTTTCTTTGAATTCTTCTGGTTCATTTTGAAAAAAATATACATACTGTTTTACCGTTTTTGCTAATCTCCGTAATTCAAACATAGAAATCCTCCAATCTTTTTTTCTATTATACAAAGATTAATAAGTTACAAGATTTAATTAATAGTATATCATAAATTTTGCATTTTGAAAATAAAATTTTTAAGAGAGATTTGCTTTGTTTGTAAAAACAATAAAATAAAAAAGGAGGGATTTTTTATAAAAAGTAATGAGAAATTTAAAAAAATAATTCATGCATTATTACCGCTAATCATTGGAGGAATAGTTGGCATTATTACTTCCAATGCTATTAATTACAATAATTTAGTAAAACCAGCATTATCTCCGCCAGCAATCGTATTTCCAATTGCATGGACAATTATTTATTTGTTAATTGGAATATCTTATACACTTTTAAAAGAAAAAGGAGAAGTATCAAAAGAAACAAAACAATTATATTATACACAATTGTTTTTTAACTACTTATGGACATTTCTATTTTTTGTTTTTGAACTTAGGTTATTATCTGTCTTATGGATTATCATTTTAGATGTATTGGTTATTTGTATGACTTATCAGTTTTATAAACAAAATAAATTATCTGGAATTTTGCTAATTCCTTATGTCTTGTGGTTAATTTTTGCGACATACTTAAATATTTCTATATACTTTTTAAATTTGTAAATGCTATTTAATTATTAATAGTAAATTTATATTTAATTATTTATTTGTGATTTGTTTTAAATAATAAAAGTATGTTTAATGCTAAATTGTACAAATAAAATATATAAATTTAATAATATTCTTAAAATTTTTGCATATACATATATATAGGAATTTGGACAAAGGAGAAAAGTATATGTTTAATGTTACAGTATTAAGATTAAAAGACATCGTAAAATATATTATAAGTATATTTGTATTTATTTTACTAATTTTTAGTATCAGTAATTATTTTTCAGGGACAAAGGAAAATACGCAAGAAGTGACACAACAAATAGAAAATGTAACAAACGAAATATCCAATCATAGCCTATTGTCTTGTTTAGATGCTACACTTCCTGTTGTAGCATCTATTAATCATAATGAAGAAAATGAAAAACAGAAATTAAGTGAAAATGATATATTAAAATCTATGTTAGAAACACAAATCAGTTCCATAGATGAAATTCAAAATATGGCGGAAGTATCAGAAGGAGGAGAAACAGAAAACACAAGTGAAGAAGAGCAAGGTGTAGAATTAGCCGAAACAGGGGGAACAACTGAAGTGATTACAAATAATCCAATCACAGAAAGTTATAATGCACAATATGGGAATGTCAAAATAAAAAATCAAACAGACTATGAATTAACACAAGAAATGTTAACACCAGATATCACAATTGATAACAAAAACATTATGATTTTTCATACGCATAGTTGTGAAAGCTACACATCAAGCGAACTATATCCATATACACCAACAGGAAATTTTAGAACAACAGATTTAAACTTTACAGTCACAAGAGTTGGAACAGAACTTACCACGCAATTACAACAATATGGATATAATGTAATTCATGATACAAGCTACCATGATTATCCATCATATAATGGTTCTTATACAAATTCATTAAAAACAGTAGAAAGTTTATTGCAAACAAATCCATCTGATATCATTATTGACTTACATAGAGATGCCATAGGAAGCAGAAGTGATTATGCACCAACAGTTAGAATTGGAGATGAAGAAGCAGCACAAATTATGTTTGTTATCGGAACAAATGCAGGAGGACTATGGCACCCAAATTGGAATCAAAATTTAAAATTTGCCATTAAAGTACAAGAAAAAGCAGAAGAGTTGTATCCAGGGCTATTTAAACCAATCATGCTAACAACATCAAGATATAATCAACACACAGGAAAATATGCAAATATTATAGAAGTTGGTGCAACAGGAAATACTCTAGAACAATGTTTAACTAGCATGAAATACTTGGCAAAAGTCATGGACGAAATTATGAAATGAAACAATTAGGGATGTGCCAAATCGTTTCAAAATGAAACAAAAGAGATAGAATAGATTGAATAAGAATATCTAAATTTCGTAATCACCTTAAGTTTTTTATTTGAGAATATTACTTTTTTCTCATAATTGCATTATAAAAGTTGGAAACAGTTGTTAAACATGCAAAAAATCATTAATATTTTTTCATTAAAGTTATATAAAAAATAATAGAATATTCCTAGAGTTTTTTACTCTGGGAATATTCTTACACTGTCATAATATCAATAAAATAGAGTAATGTCAACAAAAAATAAAAAAAGTTTTACAAAAAGTAATACATAAAATTTTTAAATTTTATATAATAGAATATCTCATAACTCAAAGACCTTCTTTACTTGTAGGCTATATATATTTTCCTAGAGTAAAAAACTCTAGGAAAATATATCAAAAGAAGGGAAGAAAACAAATGATGGGAAAATTAAGAAAAACAAAGGGAATTACATTAATCGCATTAGTTATTACAATTATTGTACTTTTAATATTAGCAGGCGTAACCATTTCAACTTTAACGGGAGAAAATGGAATATTGACAAGGGCACAAATGGCAAAAGAGGATACAGAAAAAGCAACGGCGGAAGAAAGAATACAAACAGAGATTATGGGAAGTTATGATAATACTGGAAAAATTGAATTAAATGTATTAAATAATAATTTGAAAAATAACATACCAGAACTGATATATAAAGGAAAGGTATTATCAGAAACTAACAAAATAACAAATTTACCAGCTACGGTAGTGTTAGATACATATAAAATTCAAATATCTGAGGATGGAGAAGTAAGAGAAATAAAAACGGTAGCAGAAATAACAGATTATGTAACAAAAAACACACTGGTAGAAGATGAATATGGAAATTTGCTAATTGTACCAGAAGATTTTAAAATAAGAGTAGATAATACAACAAATAATGCAGATACAGTAAATAATGGTATTGTGATAGAGGATAGAAAAGGAAATCAGTTTGTATGGATACCATTAGGAGAGGTAAAAACAGACAATGCGGGAACTACTGTGAATATTACATTGAACAGATATGATTTTGATGATTATACAGAAGATACAATAGAAAATCATGATAGTAGTTATGAGAATGCAATAGCCAAGAATATAGCAGATTTCATAAATCATAGTAATAGTAATAATGGATATTATATAGGGAGATATGAGGCAGGTATAGTAAATTATAATGCACAAAACATTATTACAGAAAATACTAATAAAGAAGTAAATTGGACAGGATATAGCCCAGAAGAAGGAAAAAAGTTGGAATTAGTATGTAAATCAGGGGTACAGCCATGGAACTATGTAACACAAAATAAAGCGTCTGAATTGGCAAGAAATATGTATACAGGGAAAAATTATGAAAGTGATTTAATTAATAGTTATGCATGGGATACAGCAATTTCATATATACAGATGTGTGGGATGAAAACAAATAGTAAAAGTTATTCATCACAAGATGGACAATTTATAGATACAAGTAAACCATCAATGACAGGAGAAGGAATTTTAA
>CALWZZ010000110.1 GCA_944386145.1 uncultured Clostridia bacterium
AAACCTTGTAGAGATTTAGGTGCTTTTCAATCTTATACAGAAAGATTAAAACAAAATAAGGCTATGGGAGAATATAGAAGAACATATCAACAAAAATTTATGCAAGTTAGAAAAAATAAAGACAATAAAAAACTTGCCCAAGATTTTGAAACTTGGAAAAAACAAGCTAAAGAAAAAATCAACGATATGAAAAAAGGCAAATTTACTGAAAATGAGGTTTATGAGTGGATTATAGAGAATAAATAATCGTAAAAATCCCCCAGCTTAGCTGGGGGCATTTTGTTAGACGCTTAAAAGGCTCTTTTACAAGCAACGCCTCAAGGCGTATAGCTGATTCGACGCTTGCGTTTCTTATGACCCGTTAAACGGGTCTTTATATTCTTTTATTGATATTTGATCATACATCATATCTTCATTTAATTGATTTCTTACATATTCTGCTATCTTTTTTTCGTTTTTACCAACCGTGTCTACATAGTAGCCACGGCACCAAAAACTTCGCTGGCCAAATTTGTATTTCAAATTTGACCATCTCTGGAAAATTATGAGGCTGCTTTTGCCCTTTAATATCCCCATAAAATGTGCTACTGATAACTTTGGTGGTATTGACACAAACATATGCACATGATCTGGGCAAACTTCAGCCTCTATAATTTTCACTTCATTCCAGTCACAAAGATCTCTTAATATCTTTCCTATCTCCATTCTTTTTTGCCCATAAAAAATTTTTCTTCTATATTTTGGTGCAAACACAATATGATATTTGCAATTCCATTTTGTATGTGATAAACTCGCTATGTTATCATTAGTACTTTCTGTTTTACCTTTCCTATTAAATATACTATTCATAACTCAAAACTCCCTTCATTTTATTATATCATTACGCGTCGAATCGTATTGATATTATGTCATGAAGGGATTTTTGATTGTTACAAAGCTTAAGCCTACGTTACTACCGGCACAGCCGGAAGTTTATTTTCAATTAAAGGATTTTGAAAATAAATATCTCAAAATCCTTTTTATAAGATACATTTTAGGCTAATCCGTATATGATTTTATTAACTACAAAGTATAGCATTGCAGTTATAGAGATAATTCCTATTGTTACTAATATTTTCTTTTTTTTGCTACCTTTACTCTTTTTTAGATAGATTATCAATCCTATCAATAATGCTATAGGAATTATAAAAGTTCGTGCAATCCTCCAAATTATTGTTACCGTGCTTGGTCTAGGAACACCATATAATATATCTGTTGGTGGTCCATATAAATCTTGTATATCTAATGCACTTGGATTTATAGCTGCGAAAATTTTATTTGGAAATGATATGATTGCTAATACAATTGAAATTATTACTTTTTTGGTTTTTAAAATAATCTTCTTCATATATTTCTCCTTATATTAGATTATATATTATATAATTAATTATAAAATCTAGAGTTGCAACAATACCTATCGTAATCAACGCTGTAATAATTTTTCTTCTCTTACTACTTTTACTTTTTTTCAAATATATTATGATTCCTATTAATAAAGCTATTGGTATAATAAACATCCTACAGATATTCCATATACTACTGATCAAATTGTTTCGTACTGGTTCTTGTACTCCATATGCAGGACTTATTCTCATCATTGAATCACTTATTGCAAAAACTTTAATTGGCAATAATGATAAAACTGTTCCTATTCCTATTAAGCTTTTTTCTATTTTTTCTACTACTTTCATAAATAACTCCTATATTTCATTAATCATATTGTAAGTACATTTATTTTGCTCATTATCAGTAAAATCCCATGTATGGAATGCACCACCTAAACAATATTCCCATTGTTCACATTTACTACATTCTTCGCATTTAGTTCTGTCTTTACTTCTAAATTCTTTATACTTATTATTCCAAACATCTTTAAAATTATCTGTTCTGATATTTCCTTGTATGAATCTTTTTATTCTAGGTACATTAGGGCAAACAAATAAGTCACCATTGTATAAAATACTCGCAACATTTATGCCTGTTCTGCAATAGAAATAGTGTTTTCTCACTTCTTTCTCATAATCTAATCCTAGAAATCCAGGACAACCATATGTAAGTTCTAATCTTTTATCTTTTTTCTTTGACTTTATAAAGTCAAGTAATTGCCTTATTTCTTCTCCATTAAGCAATAAATCATTATTTTCATTTGCTCTTCCTATTGGATCCATTGAAACTAATCTCCACGAATCTAACCCTAAGTCTAACATTATATTGTACAGTTTATCTAATTGATTTATATTTTCTTTATGAAATACTGTGGTAACTTGAAGATGCTTTACAAAATCTGCCTCTTTTAATTTCTTTATATTATTAGTTATTATCTTATATGAACCAGGAACCCCTCTAAATGTATCGTGCGTTTTCTCTAATCCATCAATACTTATAGAAATTGTTTCCATATTAGCTTTTCTTAATTTCTGGATATTTTCATCATTTAATAGAATACCATTTGTAGTCATTCCCCAATGAAAACCCAGCTCATTTGTTGCATATTCCATCACTTCGCACAAATCTTGTCTAACCAAAGGTTCTCCACCTGTAACATTTATTAATATTTTACTTGCATCCATATCATTTGCTATTTGTTTAAAAGCTGATTTAATTTCCTCTGTTGTCAACTCTCCAGCATATTTTTTCTTTTCAGCACTACTTCCACAATGTTTACATTTAGCATTACAAGTTAAAGTACATTCCCAAAACAAATCAATTAATGTATGTTTTTCTCTTTCTTGTTCTTTATAATTTTTCATTAAAGTTAATTCGCCTAATTTATATATCTTTTTTAACATTCTTATTCCACCTTATTAAAAAACATTTTTCATTAATATTCTAATCAGTACATAAGCTAAAATCACTCCAATACTTACTATTGCTTTTTTTAATACACTACTTTTACTTTTTACACAATAAATAATTATACCTATTAATAATATAACTGGAATTATAATAGTTGAAGCTATATTTATAATTCTAGTAGATTTTGGTTCTATTTTCACTACTCCATAGTCTGTTTGCATATGCATATTGTCAATTGAAACTGCATAAACTTTAAGTGCTAATGTTTTCATACTTATAAATAGACTTGTAGCAATCATTCCTAACCTTTTTAATATCTTCATGTATAAAATCCCCTTTCTATTATTTAGACGATTTTTGATGTCGTTTTTGTTGGTTTTTTGCAAAAATAATTCCAAAACTTATTGTTAATATTAGAAATATAGCAGAAATACTAAACCAACTCATTTCAATCTTATTTGAAAAAAAAGATGATTGAATTGTTGTAGTTGTATTTTCAGTAGCAAATCCATCTATTGAAGATGGTTCAATAACATCAATTGATTGATGTCCATTTTGTTTTGTATTATTTGTTATATCTGTTTCATGTGATTTTTCTTCAATTTTAGTTCTGCTTTTAATATACAATAATGAAGTTATAACAAACATAGATAAATTGCTTAACAATATTTTTAATGTATGTACGGATTTATAATATTTCCATTGTACTGTTGCTGTTGGCATATCTAATATAAGTCCTATCTCTTTAAAAGTAAAATTTGTAAGAACTTTTAATGAAACAATTTCTTTCTCTTTTTCTTCTAAACCATCTATCATTTTATTATAAGTATTTCTATCAATTATTTCGTTTATTTTATTGTTCTTGTCCGGAACATTATATATTGTATCTATGTTAATATCGTTATGTTGCTTTCTTAAATAATCTATCGTTTGATTTTTGGTTATAGTATATATCCAACTTAATTCATTATTATTTGGTATATTTTCAATAGGACTTTGTAAAATTTTTAGAAAAATCATTTGAGATATTTCTTCAGCTATATTTTTATCTTTTACTATACTAAATGAAATGTTTATAACTAACTTTTGATATTTGACATATAGTTCTTCTATCGCTGTTTTTTCTCCACTCTTTATCTTTTGGAATACATTATGAATTTCAACTTTATTTAAATCTTTCATATCATTCCTATTAATTATTCTCCATTTCTTATTTTCGATTTTAATATACCATATTTTATTTTTTTTTACAACATACTTTGAATTTTCTTTTTAAAATAATATGAAAAGAGATTATATCTATGGATATAAATTTATTATGAAAAAGTCCGCAGAAGAAAATATTCATAAAAGTATTAGTTGAAATAAATTCTCAAATTATTGTAATTGTTGCAAAAGCTAATAAAGGTCTTGATAAAAAAGATTATTCTTTTAATGGTTTTTTGTATCAGTTTGCAAATTTGCATTAAAACATATGAAATGATACGGAACAAACAGTCATTCTGTTTCTTATCTTTCCAAATCCCACTCTTTTTCTCTTTCTTCATGTTTAATTTGTTTTTCTGGATTTATAAAAGTATTTGTTTCCTTTTGAAAATCTCTAACTAAATTATCTTCTTCAGCAATATCAAATTTTTTACAAATCC
>CALWZZ010000111.1 GCA_944386145.1 uncultured Clostridia bacterium
CTGGGGTACTGTGATTCGAACACAGGAATGTCGGAGTCAGAGTCCGATGCCTTACCGCTTGGCGATACCCCAATATACAATTCTATTATATAGGTTCTTTATCATTTTTACAAGTATTTTGGCTGAAATTTATCTTAAAATCCTTGAACATATATTAAAAAATTATATTGTTGTATATTTTGGGCATCAAAAGTATCTTGCATATCTGACTCTTCACTTTTCTCATAAATCCATTCCCAAAAAATAGGTACTATTTTTTCTTCATTTTGTGCAATACTTCCCTCTAAGGTTTCTCCTAATTCTTCTAAAGTATTATATTTTTTGGTATTATTTGACGTGTAAAATTGTAAATTTTCTGGTTTTTCATTTTCACTTTCAAATTGAATTTTATAGTGTATTTGCTGATTACTTTTTAATACAATGTCAAATCCTCCACTTGTACCTGGTGCTATTTTTTCATATACCAACGTTTTGTTATCTACTGTGTCTAATAAGTTTACGCCTGTCAATTTTGTATGTTTATATTGCACATCAAATATAAATTGTGATTGATTTGTATTTTGTGATTTTGAGCTTTGCTTGTCGATACTTGTATTTGTTGCTGTTCTTGTTATTCCATCAGTTATTTGACTTTCTATTTCTTTTGAATTCTCTATTTTGCTATTTGATTGTTTTACAGAAGAAAATAGTTGAAAAAATATTAAATCTTCTTGTAAAAAGCTATATTTTATGGAATTTATCATCCATACAATAAGCAATATGCATATAATGAAAATGATAATTGCTGTTTCCTTTTTTCTTTTCTTCATTCTTATTATCTCCTATATCTTTAATTGTTCAGAATGTACTTTTACTTGGATTTCGTTTATAATATCTCCAATTGTATTTTTATCAGCATGATATTCTACTTTCAAAGTATATTTTTGTTCTTCTTTGATATCTTTTTGTAACATCATTTCTTGTGTTCTATTTTCTTGTAACGCAATTTCTTCATTCTCTTTAAATAACTGATATTGTACAGATTCATCTAAGTTATTATCCAATATTTCAATATAATATTGTAAATCTACTTGTGATACTTCTTCTGTATCATTAAAGTTTTTCACTATAAAATGATATTCTCCTGTTTTGTTTTCTTCTGTAATCGTAATTTCAGAAGCTTTTTCCACTTCTAAAATTGGTTTTGCAATTTCTGTATTATTTTTTATGTTTGCATTATATACCGCTTTTCCTATGCTAATTCCAGAAAAGAAGGTTATTCCTATCAAAATGATACTACATAATAATATAATTTGCTGTTTTCTATTTCTTTTTTGATTTTTTCTTATGTTTTTTTGTTTGATTGTGTTTGGTTTTCTATAAAAATTAAACTTCAAATTTTCCTCCTTTTTATAAGCTATGTTTACTTATTTAAAATTTTCTAAATTAAGAGGAAGCTTGTCCTCTTAATTTAGTATAAAGATTATTTTGCTCTATTATAGACTTATATCATTCGTTATTGCATATATTAGAAGAATTTTTTAGTATTTGCAATATTTATTTCTTTTGTTCATACAAGTTTTCTATAATCTATTAAAGAGGATTCTACATTTAATTTACTATTTTTTGATTTTTTCATATTCATAATATTTTAAAACGTCTCATATTTCCTTTATTACTGTGGTGTAACTTGTGTTCCTGTAACGCGAATATCGAAATTGTAATTTTCTATTTGTTTTGCATTTTGTGTATCAATTTCATCATTTTGTGCAATTTCGTTTTCGTTGTTACCAGTTTCATATTGCCATTCCCAATCAATGGTAATGGTTCTTGTTTTATTTTCATCATTAGCATTTATGGTTCCTGATAAATCTTGCTGTAAATCTTGTATTGTGCTATATTTTGTATCATCATACATAAATACTAAATTTTGTGGTTTTTCACTTTCGTTTAGAAATGTAACATTATAGTCAACACCAACTTCTGAACCTGTTGCATCTATAACAATATTAAAACTGCCACTTGTTCCTGGAGCCACTTTGTTATTCACTAATGTTTCATTATTATATGTAGATAACAAATTTACATTTTGAACAGAATCTTCTTGTCCATTGACTTTAAACACCCAATTGGCTATATCTGCTGTTCCGCTTCCATTAACCTCTGCTATATATTTTGAAAATGTCCTACCACCAATAAATGATAATGTAATTGCCAATAAAACTAAGGCAATGATAAAAACCTTTTTATTTTTTTTCAAATAGGCATACCTCCTTTTCTTTTTATTTTTTGTTTTGGATAATTGATAGATAATTTTGAAATTAAAAATTAATTAAAACAAATTCATCTTGAATCCTAAAATTATAGAAAAAATGTAATTTCATTATAATTCCATATTTTGTCATTGTCAATCACTTTATGTTGATTTTTGAAACTTTTCATCGCAAAATTCGACAAACTTCGATTTTAAGTCAAAAACAAAAGAAATTTTTTGAACGTGAGCTGTAATTTGTAACAAAAATTGTCTTTACTGTTCTGACCTATGTGCACAAGTGGGAAGTATTTATAAATTATTTAATTACGAATGTGATTGGAGATGTTTTAGAATTTGTTATATAATTTATTGAGGAATGTTCGCGGTACTCACGTAGTGAGGGTTTGAGTGAAAGAGGCTCAATAAATTATCTTACAAATTCTTAAATATCGTATTGAACCGAGTAATAAATAATTTATAAATACTTCCCACTTGTGCACATAGGTCAGAATAGTAAAGACATCTTTTATTATGAATTAATGGAAACAGAGTTCTTGACATTTTATGTATATCACTATATAATTTATATGTCCATATTCAAATATTTTATTTCGTATAAATTCCACAATTATTTTAAAATTAAAAATTCTATTTTTAAAGGAGGGATTTTTTGAATAAAAAACATTTTATTCTATTTATCATATTTTTCATCTTCTTATTTGTAATACCCTTTAACTATCAATTTAGCTTTTCAAAATACATTTTTAACGACGCATTTATATCTGCCAAAATACGAATTGATAAAAAGCCAGATCTAGAGGTTTTATCTGTTTCTAATACAAATACAGGATATGAAACATATGCAAACAAAACACATAAAATTACATTAACTGTAAAAATCACGGAAAACAATATTGCAATCAATCATTTTAATCGTGATTATATAAAATTTACTATAAATGATTCCTATATCTCCCCATCTACCCAAATTAGCCTAATTTCTCATAATGATGATGAATATATTTATAAAATAGTCATTTCTAATGTGACTGGTAATGGTAGGTTACATGTTATTTTTCCAGAAGGACTTATCCAAGATATATCAGGACAAAAAACAGGTTACTTAAATTTTAACACTGGTATTATAATTGACAATATTGCTCCAACCAGCAATTGTGAAGAATTATCAATTGAAAATGACAAATCACAATATATTATTCAAGCAAATGAAGGTTTAAGAAATTTAGCTGGTTGGGAGCTTTCTGATTCCAATACCACTTTATCTAAAATCTTTTGTTCCCCTATTTCATACCCTATTCCTATTACTGACTATGCAGGAAATGTATCTGAAGTATTGGTTGATGTCAAAAATGCAAAAAATATTGTCTTGTATTATGCGAATTACAATAAGTACACCATTACGCAGTGGGATAGTAGTGGCCAAATTTCTGGTAAACAAGCAATACTTGATGGTACAAATTACAAATCAGAAATGCTTGTTACCTATATAGATGGCGATATTGATAATACAATTTTACAAGCTAGAGCTTTTGATTATACCTACTGGGGAGAAAATACAAGAACTAGATGCATCTTTTCTGAAATTCCATATACCTATGGATATAGCCCTAGTGCAACCACTTGGTATGATATCAACAGTAAAAATAAAATCCGTTTTCTTGGAAAATTTGCTTTTCAACTAGGAGGTCAAGGACATAATACTGCTGGCATATCTTGTTTGGGGCAGAATAATCCTATTCCCCAAGAAATTGCAGATCAAAACTTATATGGTCTTTCAGGAATTGCTTTTCGTCTGAGAGATTGTGAAGAATATTCTATTGTTTATCAGATTTATGTTCCTGATATTGGTTGGCTTAGAGCATCTTCTGATGGAGAAGAAACAACATATTCTCACGATAAACCATTTTCTGCAATTAGAATCAATATCGTTCCTAAATCAGAAAAGCAATATTTGATGGATTATTGGAATCGTGTCATCTATACAGACTATGTTGAATAATTATTACTTTGAAGATATATTAACCCCTATAATTCCCCCTAAGATACCAAAAACAATACCTGTTATAATCATAATCACTGACTGTATTGTTAATGAAAATTGCATACTAAAAATGCTGGAAAATAAATATAACAAGATAATGTATACACCACCTATAATTCCACCATTGATTAACCC
>CALWZZ010000112.1 GCA_944386145.1 uncultured Clostridia bacterium
TGTTTTATAAAAAATCTTTATAAAAATGATGATTTTTTGCTCCGTCCCCAAAATCATCACCCCGTCCCCTTTGGCAATTTTTACAACATTTTCCATTTGACAAAAGTGGCTTTTCCGTATACAATTAGGGTGGATAATAATGAAAAATTTATATACAAAAAAGGAGTTTTTGTCATGAATGAAATTTTACATGTTGGATTAGATGTTGGATCTACAACAGTTAAAATTATTGTTATGGATAACAATAAAAATACTATATATTCAGATTATCGTAGACATTTTTCAGATGCAAAAAAGACAGTTTGTGATGTGTTAGAAGAGTTATTAGTAAAATACCCTTCTGCTTCTTTTACTGTAGCACTAACTGGTTCTGGAGCGATGTCTGCTGCTAAATTTTTAGGGGTTGACTTTATTCAAGAAGTCGTTTCTTGTAAAAGAGTCATTGAGAAATATTTTCCAAAAACAGATGTTGTTATCGAATTAGGTGGAGAAGATGCTAAAATTATCTATTTTGATAATTCAATTGAGCAAAGAATGAATGGTACGTGTGCTGGTGGTACTGGTGCCTTTTTAGACCAAATGGCTTCTTTATTACATACTGATACAGCAGGTTTAAATGAATTGGCTAAAGGATATCAAACCATTTATCCAATTGCTTCTCGTTGTGGTGTTTTTGCTAAAACAGATATACAACCGTTAATTAATGAAGGTGCCGCAAAAGAAGATATTGCTGCTTCTATTTTCCAAGCAGTTGTTAATCAAACGATTAGCGGATTAGCTTGTGGTAGACCTATTAGAGGAAATATTGCCTTTTTAGGTGGACCTTTAAGCTACTTGCCAGAGTTAAGAAAGCGTTTTATTGAAACTTTGCATTTGACAGATGACCAAATTATTGTACCAGATGACGCACATTTATTAGTTGCTAAAGGTGCTGCTTTGGATTCCTTTAATACAGATGTCATCACACCTGATGAGTTAGAAAAGAAAATAGAGAATTTCAAAAATTCACATGATACAACTACACAGCCACTTGACCCATTATTTAAAGATGAAGCTGAATATGAAGCTTTTAAAGAAAGACATAATAAAGCAAAAGTTCCAGAAAAACCATTAGAAAATTATGAAGGCGATTGTTTCTTAGGAATTGATGCAGGTTCTACAACGACAAAACTTGTGTTAATTGATAGAGATGGTAACCTATTATATTCTCTATATGGTAGCAATGAGGGAAATCCTTTACAAAGTGTTATGAATATGTTAAGAAAACTATATAAAGCATTACCTGAAAAAGCAATTCTAAGATATAGTGGTGTTACAGGTTATGGAGAAAAATTAATTCAAACTGCTTTAAATGTTGATTTAAACGAAATTGAAACCATTGCTCATTATACAGCTGCCAAAACATTTGAACCAGACGTAACCAGTATTGTGGATATTGGTGGGCAAGATATGAAATATATCAGAATCAAAAATGGTTCTATTGATAATATCATGTTAAATGAAGCTTGTTCTTCTGGATGTGGTTCTTTTATTGAAACATTTGCTAAGAGTTTAAATTTAGAAATATCTGAATTCGTAAAAGAAGCTATCAAATCTAGAACACCTGTTGATTTAGGTTCAAGATGTACCGTATTTATGAACTCAAAAATCAAACAAGCACAAAAAGAAGGCTATTCCGTTGGTGATATTTCTAGTGGATTATCCTATTCTGTTATCAAAAATGCTATCCAAAAAGTTATGAAGGTAAGAGATGTAGAAACTTTAGGAAAACATATTGTTGTACAAGGTGGTACTTTCTATAATGATGCTGTCCTTAGAGCTTTTGAATTGATTGTTGGTAAAAATGTAGTAAGACCAAATATTTCAGGATTAATGGGTGCTTACGGAATGGCTTTACTTTCAAAAGAACAATATGAAGCCAATTTAGATATGGAATATACCTCTACTATCTTAAAAGAAGATGAATTAGATAATTTAAAAATAAAAATTACACATACACATTGTAATAACTGTGAAAACCATTGTAAATTAACCATTAACAAATTTAGCAATGGCCAAATTCATGTAACAGGTAATCGTTGTGAAAAAGGTGCCGGTATTGTTACAAAATCTAAAAATTTACCTAATTTAGTACAATACAAATATCATAGAATTTTTGATTATACACCATTAGAAGAACAATATGCAACAAGAGGAACCATCGGAATCCCTAGGGTTTTAAATATGTATGAGGATTATCCTTTCTGGTTTACTTTTCTTACTAGTTTAGGATTTAGAGTTATTCTTTCTGAAAAAAGTACTAGAAAAACGTATGAAAAAGGTATGGAATCAATGCCTTCGGAATCTGTATGTTATCCAGCCAAACTTTCTCATGGACATATTGAAAGTTTATTAGAACAAGGTATTAAAACCATCTTTTATCCTTGTATGCCATATTCTAGAAAAGAATATGAAAAAGCAGATAACCATTATAACTGCCCAATTGTTATCTCTTATTCTGAGGTATTAAAAAATAATGTAGAAGGATTAAAAGACCCTAGCGTAAAATTCTTAAACCCATTCTTACCTTTTGATAAGAAAAACTTAGTAAAGAAAATGTTAGAACTAGATGAATTTAAACAATATAACTTTACAAAAGAAGAATTAAATGAAGCTGCTGAAAAAGCAGAACAAGAATATCAAAAATGTAAAGAAGACATTCGTAGAAAAGGTGCTGAAACAGTAAAATACATAGAAGAAAACCATCTAAAAGGTATCGTTTTGGCTGGTCGTCCATATCATGTCGACCCAGAAATTAATCATGGTATTGATACTTTAATTACTTCTTTAGGATTATGTGTTTTAACAGAAGACAGTATCTCAAACCAAACAGAAGTAAAAAGACCTATCAGAGTTGTTGACCAATGGGTATATCATGCAAGACTTTACGCTGCAGCCGATTTCGTTGGAAAGCACGATTCCCTAGAATTAGTTCAATTAAATTCTTTTGGATGTGGTGTTGACGCTGTTACAACAGACCAAGTAGAAGAAATTTTATCTAGTTATGACAAAATGTACACTTTAATAAAAATAGATGAAGTAAATAACTTAGGAGCTGTTAGAATTCGTATCCGTTCATTACTTGCTAGTATGAATAAACGTGAAAAAGAAAAACGAGAAAAGCATGGTACTGGTGATTATGAACAACATAAAAAAATCTTTACAAAAGACATGAAAAAAGATTACACCATTTTAATCCCTCAAATGGCACCAATTCATTTTGAATTACTAGAAGCTGCTGTACAATCAACTGGATATAAAGTAGAACTATTAAGAGAATGTACACAAAAAACCGTTGAAACTGGATTAAAATATGTCAATAATGATGCTTGTTATCCATCTATATTAGTAACTGGACAAATGATCGAAGCCCTTCAATCTGGAAAATATGACTTAAATAAAACAGCCCTAATCATGTCACAAACAGGTGGAGGATGTCGTGCAACAAACTATATTGGTTTTATTAGAAAAGCCCTTAAAGACGCAGGATTTGAAAATATACCCGTTATTTCATTTAATATTGTTGGTATGGAAAAAATGCCTGGATTTAAAATTACAGTACCATTAATCGAACGTTTATTAAAAACTGTTCTATATGGTGATTTATTACAAAAAATGCTAACCAAAAATAGAGCTTACGAAAAGAATAAAGGTGAAACCCAAAAACTATTTGATGAATGGATGGAAAAATGCAAAAAATTACTTCAAAAATCATCAAATAAGGAATTTAAACAAAGTATATATGATATTGTAAATGACTTTGAAAAAATAGAATTAGATACTTCTGTTGAAAAACCTAGAGTTGGTATTGTAGGAGAAGTTTTAATAAAATATCATCCATTTGGAAATAACCATGTTGCAGATTTACTAGAAAAAGAAGGAGCAGAAGTTATTTTACCTGACTTTATGGGATTTGTAAAATTTATGGCTACACATAAAATTACATTTAACAGATTGTTAAACACCAATAAAACTTCTTCAAAAATTATGAAAGCTGCTATCAAATTAATTGATATATTAGAAAAAGATATGAAAATTGCTTTAGCAAATTCTAAAAAAAGCTATTTACCACCATGTGATATTTGGCACTTAGAAGATAAAGTAAAAGATGTATTATCTATTGGAAATCAAACAGGAGAAGGTTGGTTCTTAACAGCCGAAATGATAGAATACATAGAACACGATATTCCAAACATTATTTGTGTGCAACCATTTGCTTGCTTACCAAATCATGTTGTTGGTAAAGGTGTTATCAAAACGATTAGAGAAAAATATCCAAATGCCAATATTTCTCCAGTAGATTATGACCCAGGTGCTAGTGAAACAAATCAAGCAAATAGAATTAAATTATTGATGACTGTTGCTAAAGATAAT
>CALWZZ010000113.1 GCA_944386145.1 uncultured Clostridia bacterium
TTGCTGTGAGAGGTGCCTGCTTTATAATGTTAGAATTTGTATATTTTGTAATGCCAGCCATTTAATGAATAAAATATAAATAGTATAACTTTGGCTTTTAGAGTCATTTTCAACCTTAGTTTTCAAAGATTTGACTTTCTATTCCATTACCTCCTCCCTCCAATATTTTTTTAGTAAGTCATCTAGCTTTTTTATTTTTTCACTTTTTTTAATAGCTTCTTCTATATTTTCTCCTTTCAAATAACTCATCCAGGCATCTTTCAAAGTCATTTCTTTATTTAGTTTCCTTTTAAATTTTGGCAATTCCAAAATATGAATTTCTAGGCAATCACTCATAACATTTGTCATCTTTTCTTCTCTTAAAATCATTCTACTATGATAATTCATTTCTTTTGTAAATATAAAATCTAATATATTGATTGTCATTGTTTTAACAATTTCTCTATTCTCGTCATATTCCAGTTGATTTCCATGAATTTGTGCATAATATAAAAGCATTTTTGTTAAAACATGTTCTCCATCAATAATTTGTATTCCTATATTTCGTTCTTCATTTTCTTCTGTCTTAATTCTTAAATCTGCTATTCCGAAATTTTCTTCCGCTGGCAAACTATCTTCTATTTCTTTCAAATAGGGATTTATTTTTGCTTCTTTAACTTTTATTTGAAATATTACTTCAATCAATTCTTTTAAAATGTCTACATTCTTTTGTGTGTTTAATACTCTTCGTAATACAAAATTACTTTTTGCTACAAATTTTCTGTTCATAAATATTTTTTAGTGCTACTTACATTAACCTCCTTTTTTGTTTTTTCTATATATAAAAATTACGTTTTCTATTCTAATGAATGTGAATTATTCTTAACTTTTATTTTGGAATTTTTATGATATAGAAAATATTGAATTTTAAATGATGGATTTTTATGACTTGAATAAATTTGATACTTAAGCCATAATAGATAGAAATTTCTATTGAATAAAATTATATAATTTCTTAAAGTATACTTTCAAAAAAAGAACTTGTCAACAAGTTCTTTTAATATTTTCTGACTTTTCATCGCAAAATTCGACAAAAGCCATATGTATTTGTTAAATTATTGTAGGAAGGAAATATCTTTACCTATCAATTGTTAATTTTTCTCAATACATGCTTTTCTTATTTTTTCTTCTACCTCATCTATACTTTCTTTTGGTGTAGAGGCGCCTGCCATAATTCCTATTTTACTAAGTTTTTCTATCTTTTCTATTGGCAATTCTTCTGCATTTTCTATCCAGATGGCTACTGGACAATATTTTTTTGCAATAGCATATAGTTTTTGGGTATTTGAACTATTTTTTCCACCAATAATAAGCATTCCATCCACTTTTTTTGCCATTTCTTCTGTTTCTTTTTGCCTTATTTCTGTTGCCTGACAAATGGTATTTTTGATAACCAATTCTATATCTCTTGGTATTTCATTTTTTATGATTTCTTCTATGATATAGAATTTTTCTAAACTAAACGTTGTTTGTGATATAACAAGCAATTTTTTTATATTTGATTTTTCTAACATTTCCAATGCTTTTATTGCGTTTTCTTCTTTATCTATCACATATTTATTTTCTCCACAGAAACTTAATGTTCCTATATTTTCTGGATGATTTTTGTTTCCTAAAAGAAATATAAAATATCCATCATTTGCATATTTTTGTGCAATTTCATGAATGTTTAATACTTTTGGACATGTGAAATCTATCAATTCTACTTGTTGTTTTTTTGCATTTTCATAAACTTCTTTTGGAACACCATGTGCACGAATTAATACTTTTCCTTTCGCTTCCTGTATATCATCTATAAAATGCATTCCTTTTTCTTCTAAATCTTTTATAACATCCTGATTATGTACAATCTCTCCTAATCCAAAAATATTTTGTTCTTTTTTTAGTTCTTCTTTTGCTCCTTCTACAGCTCTTTTTACACCATAGCAAAATCCAGCTGTTTTTCCAACGATTACTTCCATATTCTTCTTTTCTCCATTCTAGTATAATCTAGTGTATTGTACAGAAAAAATCATCTTTTATCTTGACCTTATGTCGAATTTTTTCGTGTACAACAAGGTTAAGCTTCTTATATTCATTCGTGAAATACTGCGTAGCAGTCTTCACGTCTGTCAGGTCGAAAGCTTTGCTCTCGCTAACATCTACTATTGTTCTTTTAGCATTTCTAATATTTCTTGTTTTAATACTTCTACAATTTTTTCCTGTGGCACTTTTTTTATAATTTCTCCCTTTTTAAATAAAAGTCCTTCTTTTATGCCACCTGCAATTCCAATATCTGCTTCTCTTGCTTCTCCTGGTCCATTTACAGCACATCCCATTACAGCTACTGTAATATCTGATTCTATGGTACTTAAAAATTCTTCTACTTCTTTTGCAATAGGAATTAAGTCAATTTGTGTTCTTCCACAAGTAGGACATGCTACTAATGTTGGGACTTTATGATATAAATTACAATCTTTTAAAATTTCTTTTGCCACTTTAATTTCTTTTACTGGGTCATCTGAAAGAGAAACTCTAATCGTATCCCCTATACCGTTTCTTAACATATATCCTAATCCAATACTAGATTTTACAGTTCCACTAAATTCTGTTCCACTTTCCGTAATTCCTAAATGTAAAGGACAATCAAACGCTTTTGACGCTTCTTCATAACTCTCAATACATAAATCCAAATTTGATGCCTTTAAAGAAACAAGATAATCATTAAAATCTAATTTTTTTAAAATTGCTATATGTCTACTTGCACTTTCCACCATTGCTTTTGCTGTTGGCTTTCCATATTTTTCAAGTAAATCTTTTTCTAAAGAACCTGCATTAACCCCTATTCTAATAGGAATATGGTTCTCTTTACACTTATCTACCACAGCCTTTATCTTATCTTCACTTCCAATATTTCCAGGGTTAATTCTTACTTTATCCACACCTGCTTTTATGGCCTCTAATGCAATTCTATAATCAAAATGTATGTCTGCAACAATAGGAATATGAATCTGTTTTTTGATTTCTTTTATTGCTTTGGCATCTTCCATATCTAAAGCCGCCACTCTAATAATTTCACATCCTGCTTTTTCTAGTGCTAATATTTGCTTTACCGTTGCTTCTACATCTTTTGTTTTGGTATTACACATAGATTGTATAACCACCTTATTTTGTCCACCAATTTGTACATTTCCTACCATGATTTTTCTTGTTTTTGTTCTATCCATTTTTCTATTCCTTTCTTTTTTTGATGATGATTTTGGGGACGGAGCAAAAAATCATCATTCTATAATTCTTAACATTATATTATAAATTAATTTTTATCAATGATGATTTTTTGCTCCGTCCCCAAAATCATCATCAAAAAAGGAAAACGCGGATATTCCCTGTTTTCCTTAAATTCTCTTATTTAGAAGCTATATAATATCCTACACCTCTTTTGGTTATTAAAATTTTTGGAGATGATGTATCTTTTTCAATCTTTTCTCTAATTCTTCTTACAGTAACGTCTACAGTTCTAATATCTCCGTAATATTCATATCCCCAAACTTTCTCCAATAAAGTTTCTCTTGTTACCACTTGTCCTGGCTGTGATGCTAAAAATTTAATAACCTCAAATTCTCTAACGGTTAAATCTATAATTTCTCCTCTGATTTTTACTTCAAATTTATCTAAATCCAATTCCAAATCATTGACGATGATTTTATTTTCTTTCTTTTTATTTGTATTATCATTTTCCATTCTCGCTATAGACATATTTTCCACTTTTCTTAAATTTGCTTTTACTCTAGCAACTAATTCCCTTACACTGAATGGTTTTGTGATATAATCATCTGCTCCTAATTCTAAGCCTAATATTTTATCAATTTCGCCATCTTTTGCCGTTAGCATTAAAATAGGAACATTATATGAATTTTTTATTCTTTTACATACAGATAATCCATCCATTTTTGGAAGCATGATATCTAACAAAATTAAATCAGGATATTTCTCTAAAGCTATATTTAATGCAGTTATTCCGTCACTTGCTTCAATTGTATTATATCCTTCCTTTTTTAAGTTATATACCAAAATATCTCTTATTGGTTGTTCATCATCAACTATTAAAATCGTTTTTTGGTCTCTATCGATTTCTTCTTCCACAAAAATTCCGCCTTTCTTCCTTAGCTTTATTTTTATAACTATATTTATATCACAATTCTTTTGATTATACAAGTAATTTATTAAAAAAAACTTTGTTAGGGACGTGCCAGAAGGGACAGAGCGATGATTTTGGGGACGGAGCAAAAAATCATCATTTCTATAAAGATTTTTAT
>CALWZZ010000114.1 GCA_944386145.1 uncultured Clostridia bacterium
GAAATAACTATATATTATAAATTCAATATTTTAAATATGGGAAAAGAAGATAATAAATTACAAAATGTTGGCTAAATTTAAAAAATAGTCATAACGGAATATTAGGACGATCATTGTTTTGCTAATATTAGCTGGTGTTACAATTGCAACGCTAACTGGAGAAAATGGAATTTTAACAAGAGCAAGTGAGGCAGCAGAGAAAACAGGAGAAGCAAATGCAGAAGAACAGGTGCAAATAGCAGTAGCGGGAAGTATTGGAAGAGATGGAAATATCGATAATGACGATTTAAAAGATAACTTAAATCAAATAGAGGGAATAGAAGGAGTGCCAGATCAAATCACAGATGACAGTTATCCATTTACAGTAACAGTAGATGGATATGAAGTAAAAATCAGTAAAGATGGAACAGTAAAGAAACCAGGAAAATGGGCAGAGACAACAAACACAGAAGGAGAAACGATAATAACAGATGGAACAACAGAGTTAAAAATAGGAGACTATGTAAATTATGACCCAACAAATGGAGGAGCCATAACAGATACAGAGGAAGAAAATGGAATTAATTATTCATACAAATCTCCAGAAGGAACAGTAAACCCTAGTACAGGTGAAGACGGAACAATGAATAGAGGAAATGGATATGCAGACCAATATTTTAGTGTAGCAACAAATACGAATGGATGGAGAGTGCTAGGAATAGATGAAGACACAGATGAAATCTTACTAATCTCAGCAGATACATTAGGGCCAGTAAGTGGAGGAAAAGAATATAATGGACAAACATTTTTTTATTTAAGAGGACAAACAGGATATCAATATGGTGTAGATGAACTAAAAGCTATATGTGCAATATATGGAAAAGGAAAAGGAGCAAGTGGAGCAAGAAGCATTGATGTAGATGATATTAATAAAATCACAGGATATGACCCAAATAATACAGGATATGGAAAGCCATACGAAGATGGACAACTATATGAATATGGAAATCAAGTGACATATACCAATAATGGAAGTAGCATAGGATATAGTGGAACAAATGAAATATCAAGTCAAACAAGTCCTTATAATAGTTTCAGATATTATGATGAAAGAAATAAATTGTGGAAAACATTAGCAAATGGAGAAAACACAACTTTAAGAAGTACAGAATATTATTATTACCCAAATACATTAACAACAAGTGAAAGTGGAACGGCAGGAATAGATACAGATAGCCAAGAGTACGAAATGTTGTTCGAAAGAACATCAAGTGGTCAAGACTACTGGTTGGCCTCTCCGTATATCGGCGCGCGTGGAGGCCGTGCTAGCTTCGGTTTGCGCGATGTGATTTATGGCTATGTGGATTCTTACTGCTTGTTCAGCTCTTATGGTTATTTCAACGACCGCACTTATTACGGTGTCCGCCCCATAGTTTCTCTAGAATCTGACATCAGTATAACAGAAGGAGAAGGAACATCAGTAAGTACAGCACATCAGATACAATAGAAAAATAGAAAAGGTAGTAAAATTGGCTTACTACCTTTTATTCATCTATTAAGAAAGTCATAAGGTCAAATCTCTTTACTTCAATAAATTTCTTTAATACAAATCAGGAATAAAAACATCTTTTACCTCAAAATTATCAATAAAGCCCACTTTGGCTATATTTTCATTAACCCATTGAATCCATACAGGTCTATCATCATAAAACACATCACATTTTTCTTTATTATTTAAAATCGAATGAATTCTTTCCATATCCATAACAAATCCCTCCCATAAAATTCTGATTATTAAAAATATATCCAAAAATATCAAATTTATTCATAAACTTTGATGATTTTTTCTCCGTCCCAAAATCATCTGAAGTCTAGGTTGACTTATAGAATGTTTTACGTTACAATGAATTGGGAGGAAATATATGAAGATACAATATAAAGATAAAATTATAGAAATCGATAAGCCAATGACAATTTGTGAGGCTTTAAAAGAAGAAATTAAAAAAAATTCATATACTGTATTGGCAGCAACTTTCAATAATGAATATAAAAATTTAGCATATTGCATAGAAGAAGATGGGACAATAGAGTTAATCGATACATCATCAAGTGAAGGAATGAAGGTGTATAGAAGGACATTATTGTACATCGTAGGAAAAGCATTTGAAAAGATTTGTCCAAATAAAAAAATGGAAGTGAATTACCAATTATCAAATGCCATGTTTTGTGATTTAATTGATGAAGAAGTAACAGATGAATTTATAGATCAATTGACACAAGAGGTAAGAAGAATTGTAAAAGAAGATCTTCCTATTAAACAAGTGATTATGAATCGAGAAGAAGCAACAAAATTTTTTGAAGAAACAAAAACATCAAAAGGAAGACTACAACTAGATTTGGAAGATAATCCTGAAATTTTTATGTATTATTGTGAGGATTATTACAATTATTGCTATGGAACATTAGCAAATCGAACAGGGGTTACCAAAATATTTGAAATTGTAAAATATAATGATGGATTTTTAGTAAGATATCCAAGTCAAAGTGACCCAGAGAGAATGCCTAAATTTGTAAAAAATAAGAAATTGGCATGGGCAATGGAAGAATATGATGACATTAATAAAATTATGAAAATTGAAAGAGTGTATCGAATCAATGAAGCGATAAAAGAAGGAAATATTAAAGACATCATATTATTGGCAGAAGCATTACATGAAAAGAAAATTGCGAAAATGGCAGACAACATTGCAAAAAATAAAAACATCAAAATGGTATTAATAGCAGGTCCATCTTCCTCAGGAAAAACCACATTTGCACAAAGATTAGGTATTCAATTAAAGCTAAATAGACTAAAACCAGTGACGATATCTGTAGACAACTATTTTGTAGAGAGGAAAGACACACCAAGAGATGAAAATGGAGATTATGATTTTGAATGTTTGGAAGCCATAGACTTAGAACTATTTAATGAACACTTAACAAGATTATTAAATGGAGAAGAAGTTGAAATGCCAGAATTTGACTTCTATGAAGGAACAAAGAGATACAATGGTAAAAAGCTAAAACTAGAAAAGGATGAAGTGTTAGTAATAGAAGGAATTCATTGCTTAAATGACAAATTAACCAGCAAAATACCGGCTGAACAAAAATATAAAATCTATATTAGTGCTTTAACGGTATTAAACTTAGATAGATTTAATAGGATTTCAACAACAGATACGAGACTAATTAGAAGAATAGTAAGAGATCATCAATTTAGAGGATATTCAGCAAAACATACAATCAGCACTTGGAATAAAGTAAATGATGGAGAAAAGAAAAACATATTCCCATTTCAGGAAGAAGCAAACTTTATCTTTAATACATCACTCGTATATGAAATAGGAGCATTAAAACCAATCGTTATGCCACTATTAGAAGAAATCACAAAAGAAGACAAAGAATATGCAGAAGCAACTAGACTAATTAATATGTTAAAATATTTTGAAGAAATACCAAAAGAATATGTACCAAACAATTCTCTATTAAAAGAATTTTTGGGTGGAGGAGACTTTAAATATTAGGTGTCCAATTGAGGACGTTTCTTTTTGAGACATTATTATGTAAAGTTCTATTTATTAATAAAAATAATAATAACTTTACTCTTATATTCATATTTTTTTAGGATGATAAACTTTACATAATAATGTCTCAAAAAGAAACGTCCCCAATTGGACAAAAGGAGAAAAAATGAAAAGTAGAAAATTTACAGAAATTGATGAAGAGTTTATATGTGAAAATTGTGGAAGAAAAGTACCGAAGTTGGGTTATTCTTGCCGTGACCATTGTCCATATTGTTTACATTCAAAACATGTTGATATAAATCCAGGAGACAGACAAGAGACTTGCCATGGGGATTTAGAGCCTGTTTCTTTAGAGATAGATAGCAAAAAAGGATATGTGATTATCTATAAATGTAAAAAATGTGGGGCTATTAGAAAAAATAAAGCGGCAAAGGATGATAATATGGATTTAATTATAGAATTAAGTAGTAAACAAATTTGAACCATTGGGGACGTGTCAAATCGGACATTTTTTGTCCAAAAGGGACAGACCTATATGAATTAAATAACAAATAAATCCAATATAATAGTTATAAAATTCTATTTATTAAATGGCTGGCGTTACAGAATATACAAATTCTAACATTATAAAGCAGGCACCTCTCACAGCAAGTCTGAGATTCTCCTACTTGATA
>CALWZZ010000115.1 GCA_944386145.1 uncultured Clostridia bacterium
ATTTTCCATTTACTATGATATTCCAATTCTTCTAATCTCTTTATTTCAAAATTTACTATTAATACTTCTATTGTCTTCTTTAGTTCTACATAGTCATTGCTTGATTTTAGATTTTTTCCATATATTCTTGACCAATAATATAAATTATTTACATTAAAATCCTATTATCATTAATCACAACAAAGTAATCTTATTCTATACTGTCCATTATTTAATATCCTGTATTTGTTATTCAAATACAGGATATCCTTCTTCTCCTAATTTCCATGTTTTCCATTCTTGCTTATTTATGTTTTCTTCTTGCTTTTCTCTCCCTTCATTCAATAATGTAACCATTTGTGTATTATTCCATTCTTCTTCTGTATACCCATTTATTTGAAAATCACTATCATTTTCATTATAGATTCCTACTAATCCATCTACCTTTTTATAATAAATATAATCACAATCAATAATTGAACTATCTTGTATTTGTCCAATAATTCCTCCTTTACTGCTAGAACAATTGATATTTCCTATGGTATATACATTTCTTAAAGTTGCAGTAGCACTTACTCTTCCTATCATACCGCCAACAGAACTGCTACCTGTAATATCTCCCACTTGATAGCTATTATATATATTGACTTTTGCCTCCATAATTCCTACCATTCCTCCTATCAATTGTGTTCCTTTTAGGTTTGCCGAATTATATGTATTTACAATATTAATATTTGCTTGTGTAGCACCTATAATACCTCCTGTAGCATTCCTTGCATTATCTATTGCTCCCTGATTTGAACAATTTATAATTTCTAAATCTCCATATTGACATATTCCTACAATACCACCCATTCCATATACATTTCCACTTATATTTACTTGACTATGACAATTTTCTATTACTAGTCCATATGCTGCATATGCTACTATTCCACCTGCTCGTTGAGAATTTGTTCCTCCTATAATATTTCCTTCTACTGTTAAGTTACATATCTTTGTTCTATTAGTGCCATAAATAGTTCCTCCACCACTCACCCCAAATAATCCTGCATTTGAACTTTGATCAATATATATGTTCCTAATTATATGATTTTCCCCATCAAAGCTTCCTCTGAATGTCTGTGTACTATAATTTCTCCCTATTGGAAAAAATCCATTCCCATTTTCTGATAATTGTTCTTTTAGTGTGCTACTTCCATCACCGCCTAAATAAATATCAAATTCAGTAGTATCTGAATTCATATATGAAAAGTTAGAATTAAAATTCAAATTTGTTTTTAATACGACATATTTGTTCAAAAAATCCTGATTTTCTTCATTTACCATTTGAGAAAATTTCACCATGTCCTCTATACACCATATCTGATATGCTGTTTCTTCGGTATTACCATCTAATGTCTCTCCATTTTTTCCAACAGTAATATCTCCTGGATATTTATCTTCTACAAAATCTTGTGCTTCTCCTACATTTCCATCTTTATCTACTGTATAATATCGATTACTTTCTTTAAATAATACTTCAAACTCTTCTCCTATATCTGTCGCTTCCGTCTTTCCTTCTCCTGTTTCTTTATCTAATTGTTCTTGCAATTCCTCTTTTTCAATGTTTCCATACTTATTATTTCCCATTGCCAGCACTGTTGCCTTTTCTAATATTTCCTTTTCATTGGCAATCTCTGCTTCCTCTTTGGCTCTTCCTGCATTTCCTATAATTCCATTTTCTCCTGTTATGGCATTTATTGTAATTCCCGCTAAAATTAGTAAAACAATGATTGTTATAACTAATGCCAATAAAGTAATTCCTTTTTGTGTTTTTGTTTGATTTTGTATTTGATCCTTTTGAGTCATTTTCCTTACATATTTTTCTTTCATCTTTCATACCTCTTTCCCTTTATTTTCTTTTGTCTAACCATTTCTTAAATTCTAGTTTTTTCCTATGAATTGCTATTTTATGCCATTTTTCAGTTTTTTATCTTTTCTTTCAGTCAAATACTTAAGGAAAAAAGAAAAAGCAGGAATCGTTTGTTATTACTATAAAAACAAACAATCTCTGCTTTTTTATTTTTTTGTTTCTTCTATTTTTTTCTTTTTATTTTTATCTTTTCTTTCTATTGACTTTCTAATGGTTTATTGGTATTATGTTTTTAGTTTTTTATCGTTAAGTATTTGACTTAACGAAATTTTTTGTAAATACATAGATATTTAATAACAAAATAAGCCTTAGATAATCAACTCTAAGACTTATTTTTTTAGATTATAGGAAATCACATTTCTACAATGCAAAAAATAAAATTGTATTTCGTTAATTTGTTGCGATCATAAAACATATCTTATTATTTTCATTAATGCTCCAATTTTTCCAACTACTTTTATTAATTCCATCTTCCGAATTATTTATATATGTATTTAAACTATTAATTATATTCTCTATATTTGTTTCAGATATTATAACTTCACTTGTAGAAATATTTCCAATACCATTTAGTGTTTCTGGCATAGAATACGTATTTTTTATGATGGGCATATATTGTGTATAAGAACCTGTACCTGCACCAGATCTTCCTATAATTCCACCTATACTTTGATTTCCACTTATTATTCCCATATTACAGCAGTTATATATGTATGCTGTTGTATTATAATATATCCATCCAGCAATTCCTCCACTATTTGTATCTGAATAAATGCTTCCTGTATTATAACAATTATAAATATTTCCTGTTCCTGCTTTTGTTTCTCCGATAATTCCTCCAGAATAAGTTGTTCCTGTAATTTTTCCATTATTATAGCAATTGACTATATTAAATCCCATATATTTATATCCTATTATACCTCCTGCTGATATACTACTTGATACATTTCCTTCATTTCCACAATCTTGGATATCTGTACAATTTGTTCCTACAATTCCACCTGCGCTTCCTGTTGCATAATCATCATACGCTCTATCTGTACCATATGAATAAATTTCTCCGTAATTATAACAATTCGTTATCTTTATTCCATTTCCTGCTCCTGCTATACCTCCTGCTGCTTTTTTTGACGAAATTACTTTTGCTTTATTTTCACATTTATTTATTTCCAAATTTATTCCAACTGTAGATATACCAGCTACTATTCCTCCTGCACTATTTTCTGTTGATGTTATATTCCCCGAAACTTTTAAATTTTCTATTTTTCCACTAGCACTATTAAAAAGTCCTGCATTTTCTGCAGTGTTAATATACATATTTTGAATTTCATATCCTTGTCCATTAAATGTACTAGAAAAATTGACTATTGGTGTAAATCCACTACCAGATGTATTTGTTAATAAATCTTTTAATTCTTCTACTGAGTTACAACCTAAAATTTTCCCATCTACATATGATAAATTTGAATTGAAATTTAATGTTCTCTCTAAATTTATATAATTATTCATATAATTTGAATAATTTTGTGACCATTCTACCAAATCTTCTATACAGCAAATTTGATATGGCTCTTGTTCGTTTCCTGCTAATTTCTTTCCATCCGTTCCTACTGTTATGTTTCCTGGATATTCATCTTTTACAATTTTTTGAACATCTCCTATATTTCCATCTTTATCAACTGTATAATATCGATTACTTTCTTTGAATAATACTTCAAACTCTTCTCCAATATCTGTTGCCTCCGTCTTTCCTTCTCCTGTTTCTTTGTCTAGTTGTTCTTGCAATTCCCCTTCTTCGATATTTCCATATTTATTATTTCCCATTGCTTGCACTGTTGCTTTCTCTAAAATGTCTTTCTCATTAGCTATTTCTGCTTCTTCTTTGGCTCTTCCTGCATTTCCAATAATTCCATTTTCTCCTGTGATTGCCCCAATTGTAATTCCTGCTAAAATTAGTAAGATGATTATTGTTATTACTAATACCAATAAAGTGATTCCTTTTTGTGTTTTTGTTTGATTTTGTATTTGATTCTTTCTAGTAATTTCCCTTACATACTTTTCTTTCATCTTTTATACCTCTTTCTTTATTTTCTTTTGTCTAATCATTTCTGGTCTTTAGCTTTTTGGCTATATTTCACTATTTTTGCACTATTTCTCAGTTTTTTATGTTTTCTTTCAGTCAAGTACTTAAGGAAAAAATAAAAAGCAGGAATCACTTGCTATTCTTTATTTACAAGCGATTTCTGCTTTTCATTTTTTATTATTTTCATCATTTAAATTTTATATTTTTATCTTCT
>CALWZZ010000116.1 GCA_944386145.1 uncultured Clostridia bacterium
AATAACTCTACTTGGCATTCTTGTAAAACACCTTTTCTATATAGTTGCATTGCTATATTTAATCCAGTTTGTCCACCAATTCCTGGTAAAATAGCGTCTGGTCTTTCATATCTAATAATTTTTGCAACATATTCTAATGTTAATGGTTCCATATATACTTTATCAGCAATGGCTGTGTCTGTCATAATGGTTGCTGGGTTTGAATTTACTAATATAACTTTATATCCTTCTTCTTTTAGTGCTAAACAAGCTTGTGTTCCAGCATAGTCAAATTCTGCTGCTTGTCCAATCACAATTGGTCCAGAGCCAATTACTAGTACGGTTTTTATATCTTTTCTTTTTGGCATTTTATTCATTCCTTTCTATTATACAAATTAGATTTTTAGATGTGCTTTAACTCTGTTAAATTTGGAAAAGAATCGTCTTTTGACTAGGCACACGAGCTTGAAATCTATGAGACGTATGTTCTATACGTTGATTAGATTTCAAGTGAAGTGTAACAACGTCAAAAGCGATTATCTTCCAAATTTTGGATAAATTTATCAAATAAGTATCCACTATCCTGTGGTCCTGGTGCACTTTCAGGGTGGTATTGAACACTAAATACTTTATCTTTTTTACATTCAACACCTTCAATTGTATTGTCTAAAATATTTTTATGTGTTGGTACTAAATCTGTTTTTTCTAGGGATTTTTCATCTACTGCATAACTATGGTTTTGACTTGTAATTTCAATCTTATCTGTTTCCAAATTTAATACAGGATGGTTTCCACCTCTATGTCCAAATTTTAATTTATATGTTTTCGCACCATATGCTAAACTAATCATTTGATGACCTAAACAAATTCCAAAGATTGGATATTTTCCTCTTAATTCTTTTACAAGTTTAATAACCTCTTTTACATCTTCTGGGTCTCCTGGTCCATTTGATAAAAAGACTCCATCTGGTTTTAAGCTTTCGATTTCTTTTGCTGTTGTGTTATATGGCACAATCGTTACATTACAACCTCTTTTATTTAAGCTTCTTATAATATTTAACTTAATACCACAATCAACTGCTACCACATTATATTTGTAACCCGCTGTTCTAGAATACCATTTCTTTTTGCAACTTACTTTTGATACAGCATCTCTAGGAATATCATATGCATTTAATTTTTTTAGTGCTTCTTCTTTACTAGTTGTAATATCTGTAATAATAACCTTTCTACTTCCTTTATCTCTAATACTTCTTGTTAATTTTCTAGTATCTAATCCCCAGATACCTGGTATATCATTTTCTTCTAGATATTCTGATAAGGTTTTTGTGTATCGAAAATTACTTGGTAAGTCATTATATTCTCTTACCACCATTCCGCCAATCGTTGGTTGTTTAGTTTCATAATCTTCGTCTGTAATTCCATAGTTTCCGATTAATGGATATGTCATCACTACCATTTGATAGGTATATGATGGGTCTGAAACAATTTCTTGATATCCTACCATTGAAGTATTAAAAACAATTTCACAAATTGCCTCTTTATCAGCTCCAAATCCATATCCTAAATATTCTTCTCCATCTTCTAGTACAATTTTTTTGTTAAATGCTTTCATATAAACCTCCATTCATATACGATATTATATATATATATATTGTAATTGATTGTTTTTTGCATTCATGAAGTGTCATTTTCTGGAATGCAAAAAAAAATAAGGAACAAAAATCCTTACTTAAAATGGAAATGAAAATAAAGCAACTATTAAAAAAACAGCTGAAATATTTATGCAGTTATTTTTTTTCAAATAGTTTTTCATTTTCTTGCTCCTTTTTTCTATTATATCTTTATTATTATAGCAGAAAGTATATATAGATGCAATAATTTTTTAATTTTTTATATTATGTAACAAAATATTTTGTCACAAATAAATAATAAACTATAGCCATAAAAAGTAATCTATGATAAAATGTATATAAAGTTTTATGCAAAGGAGAAATTATGGAAGAAACTATTGAATTTAAAAATGATGGATTTGAAAAAGTGATAACCCGTGAGCAATTAGCAAAAATGTCTGATGAGCAAATTGAAGAAATGGCTATTACTTACTCAGAAGGTAATTCTGAGTTAAAAGAATTATTAATATATTGTGCCAAAAATCAAATACCAACATATGCCTGTTGTGCTGGTCATCCAGAAAAAAATGAACATCCTTATGTTGGCTTTATTTTAGATGGTAACACAAATGACATTTTCTCAAGAATATTTTCAAAAACATTAGAAAAATCACATATTACTATTAGTAAATCAGATGGATATAGTAGATTTTCAATATATGGAAGTAATGAACATCCTGAAGAATTGAATTTTAAAGAAATTAGAAATACTATTGAACATTATAAAGAATTTTCTCCTGATGAAACATTTCATAAATTATCTTATGTTGTTCAAAACTCTCATAAAAATTTGAAGTATAGAATTTATGGAAATGAAGATGGTACAATATCTGAAATTTATTCTAATGTCAACATTGCCCCATTAAAAGGTTCTGATATAAATAACACTTTAGATGCAATGATTAATTCTTTAAACAATCCTTATACTTCAGAATCTCCTAATGTAAATACAAAAATAAGCAGAGCAAACAAAGGACTAGAAAATTTATTACACTATTGTTCTCAACACGAAATAGATGTATTTGATTCAAATAGCATGACAATAAATGGTAATGCTGATGGTGATTATATTTCTTTTGTTCTAAATGATAAAGACACGGGGTTTTTATCAAAGCTTTTTTTAATGCAATTATATGAAAATTCTGAAATGGATCTTTATAAAGATAATAACGAAATCCGATTAAGTGTATCTTTTCATGATTCTTATACAGAACCCAAATTTGCTCAAATTCAAAATTGCTTTGAAAACTATGAAAAAAATCCCAATATATCTATTCAATCAAATATATTTGAAAAAATAATCTCATTTCTCAAAAATAGTATTGGAGATATACAGTTTATAATAAACGGTTTTTCTTATGCTAAAGAACAAAATTTACCTTTACTAAATTACTATGGTCGTGAAAATTTAAAAAGACCCAATCCTATTAATGATTTTCCTTCCACCGCAGATCCCTGCGAAATCATTAATAAACAATTTGATGATTTAATTAAAAATTTAGAAAATCCTGAAAACGAGCAACATCTCGGCGAAAAAGGCGTCGAAAATAATTCTACTAATAAAAATTTGGCAAATATAAAAAATTTTTGCAAAAAAGTTCCTTATCATCTAATGGGAATGAATATATTAAGATCTTCTATTTCTAAGATTAGAAATATAGGAAAAACAAAAGATGATGAAAGGAGCAAGCCATGGACAAGATAGCTTATGCTGAATTAGATTGTATTTTTAATCAGCTAGATACCAATGATTTATTAAAAATTCCTATGCAGGTAATACAATATTTTAAAGAAAATAAAGATGAAAATTATCATTGTAATATTGATTTACATATACCTTTAGAAAAACAAAGTTTACATTTAGAAACAATACGTTATTTATGTGCAATTAATTATTTATATCTATCTGATGAACATGAGCAAGAAGAATTACGAAAGATCTATGAAGAAAATGATAAAATATTTGTTGAAAAAACTGATATTAATAAACTCTTTGAAAAAAGAAAAGCACATAATATGCAAAAATATTCTTCTAATTCTGAAAATGCTCTAACAGTTTATGAAAAAGATTCTTTTATTAAAAAAATTATTAACAAAATTAGAAACTTGTTTAAGAAAAAATAATAATCATAAAAAGGAAATAATTTATTTTTAGTATGATATAAATTATTTCCTTTTTGCTAATTCCAAAATTTTAATTTCTACTTTTTATTTTTGTATCTCTCATTTATGAATATAGCTTAATTATAATATATTTTCCTGAAAATAATTCACTATTTATTCATAAATTTCTTTCCACTATTCCAAGCTTGTCCTACTTTTTCTCCAATTTTATAATATCCATTTTGATATTGGTCAAATACAAAAGCATTAATTTTTGTAGGGTCTACTTTTCCATTTTCATCTAATATCTTTTCATCTGCTACAACATTTACGATTTCTCCTAAAACTCTGAAACCATATGACTCATGT
>CALWZZ010000117.1 GCA_944386145.1 uncultured Clostridia bacterium
AAAATCTCCTCCATAAAAATATATAATTGTATTTATTTTACAATATAAAATGTTCAAACATCTGGTAAAATATTTTGTAGAATTATGGTATTTTATGGAGAAATATGGTATATTGTCATAAAAAAGAAAGGGTGTGAACAGATGACAACAAAATCTATGAAAATACTTATTATCGAAGATGATAAGAATGATTGTAACAATTTTATTAACAGTGTGAAAAACAGAAATGATGTAGAAATTATTGGAATCACAGACTCAGATGTTGAAGGGCTAACATACGTGCAAAATAAACAACCAGAAGGCATCGTTTTAGATTTAGAGTTAAATAACAGCATATCAGGAAATACGGATTCTTTAGCATTTTTAACAGAATTGAAAAAATTAAATTTAAGCTATGACCCAATTATCATTGTAACAACACATATCAATTCAAAAAGAATATATGATATTGTCCACAGAAATGGTGCAGATATTATTTTATATAAGAATCATCCAGGATATTCAGCAGATTATGTATTAAATACATTAATGAGGCTAAGAGAAGTAACACCTAGAAGGACAATGGAAGTTTTGAAAGAAGAGCTAGAAGATAACAGAAAGAAGATATCAGATTGTATTGCAAGAGAATTAGATTTGATAGGTATTCCATCTAAAATGGTTGGAAGAAAGTATATTCATGACGCTATTTTATATCTAATTGAAAACAAAGAAGATAATACAAATGTGATTAGACATTTAACAAATATCTACAAGAAATCTGGAAACACAATAACAAATGGTATTCAAAATGCGATTATCCATGCTTGGAATAAAACAGCAGTAGATGACTTATTAGAATATTATAGAGCAAGAATAAATCCAGAAACAGGAATACCAACACCAATGGAATTTATATATTATTATGTAGAGAAAATTGAAAGAGAATTGTAAAAAATTAGAAAATTATACATTAAAGCAAGTAGAGTTTTTATACATAAATATTAAATATATTTTTATAAAAAATGAACATATCATAGGTATTGATTTTAAAAATGAATATTTATGATATGTTTTTTTCTATTTTTCGACATATTTCTACCATTTTTTTCGATAAAAAGATACCGCCTTTTTCGCGTGAATAGGTGGTAATTTTTATTTATAGAAAACAGAAATGTTTTCTATAAGTACGAGAGAAAAGGTGGTGAGAGGTATGAGTTGGTATGATGATTTTTTAGAGTGGATAAGATTTTGGTTATTTTAATTTAGATAAAGAAAAAGAAGTTCTTAGATTGAACTTCTTTTTCTTTATTGATAAAACACATATATATGTTTTATTTCTAGAATCACTGATAATGTATATAATAGCATGAATATATTTCATTGTTAAAAATATAACAAAAAAATACAATATTTTTTTGTTAGGATAAGTTTTGATACATAAATATCTATTTAGAACGAAGTCTATAAAGTCAAAATATTTGCATATAGTTTCTAAATTTAAAGAAATTCTTTAAAATTACATAGTAATCAAGTATAATAATTATTAGGAGGGAATATTCATGTTATTGGATTTAATAAAAATTTTTTTTATTACAATATTTACATTAAAACTTAATTATAAGTTATTAGATATAAAAGAAAATAAACATATGTATTTATATTTCTTTGTATCAATAACATTTAGTATACTTGCGATAATAATAAAAGAGAAGATAGGTACTACGATCTCAATGATATTGTTAATTCTATTTTTATCTTTACTATTTTCTAATGAGATAAAGAAAAATATAGGATATTCTATGATGATAACTACAATTTCATTTGGCATAAATAATATTATATATCTAATTTCAATATCAATAAGCTATTTTTTCTTTAGAGCATTTGAATTGAATTTTTATATAGTTATTATGGGGATAGTGATAATTTACTTTATAATTTTCAAAATGGTTTGTAGGATACCAAGATTAAAACGAGGTATAAGATTTCTAAAGGAAAATGAGCAGAATGAATATTTGGGTCTATTAATTTTAAATATTTCAACAGTATTAATATTTTCTTTAGCTATATTTAGCAATGGTGAAATAGATGTAACTATTCTTAGAACATTATTTATTTACGTACTAATACTTATAACTATCATGTTCATCACCATTCAAAAATCCTTACAGCTATACTATAAACAAAAACTGCAAGAAAGAGAAGTAGAAGAAATCAAAGAAGAACTAAAAAATAAAGACAAAGAAATAGAAGAACTAGAAAAAGAAAATTTAAAATTAAGCAAAACCAATCATTCCATAGCACATAAGCAAAAATCATTAAAATATGAACTAGAACAATTGTTATTAAAAAACGAAATAGCAGATGAAAATAGAATTAAAGAAAAGATAGAAAGTATATCAAAAGAAATGCAAAAAGACACAGCAAGTATAGAACTAACCAAAACAAATATTGATGAAGTGGACAATATGTTAAAATATATGCAATCAGAATGTGTGAAAAATAAAATTGATTTTCAATTACAAGTACATGGAAATATTCATCATATGACAAACAAATATATTACAAAATCAGATTTAGAAATTTTACTAGCAGACCACATCAAAAATGCAATTATAGCAATTAACCATTCTGAAAACATCAATAAAAGTATTTTAGTGAGATTAGGTTTGATTGATGGATTTTATAGTGTATATATCTATGACTCTGGTATTGAATTTGAAACAGATACATTAATCAATTTAGGAAACAAACCAAGTACAACACATGCAGATGATGGTGGTACAGGTATGGGATTTATGAATACTTTTGATACATTAAGAAAATCGAAAGCGAGCTTAATTATTGAAGAATACGGAAAACCAGTAAAAGATAATTTTACGAAGGTTATCAAGATTATCTTTGATAACAAAAAAGAGTACAAGATATCTTCTTATCGAGAAAAAGAAATTGGTGTAAATGCAAACAATTTATTGGCAATATGAAATAGAATTTTACTTGCTTTTTAGGAATTTATATAGTAAAATTGACATTAGAAATAAGCAAGAAAGGAGATATGGCACATAAAACATTGCCATAAATATAAAATGAAAAAAATTGGAATAGGAGAAAGTGATTTCAAGGGTTTAAGAACAAGAGACAATTACTACATAGACAAAACAATGTATATAAAAGATATAATTGATAATGAGTCAAGAGTAATACTAATAACTCGCCCAAGAAGATTTGGCAAAACGCTAAACATGAGTACACTTAAATATTATTTTGACTGTACCAAAAAAGATAGTAAAAGCTTATTTGAAGGTTTAAAAATACTAGATCAAGAAGAAAAATACACGTCAAAATTGGGATACTATCCAGTGATATATATAACTTTAAAAGACGTGCAAGACGTAAATTACAACAACATGTTATTAGATATGAAAACAGCAGTGATTGATATGTATCAGGAACATCGATACTTATTAGATAGTGATAAAATATACCCAGAAGAAAAAGCCAGAATAACAGATATATTATTTGCTAGAGAAGACGAAGTAACACTAAAAAATAGTGTAAAAGAATTATCAAAATATTTAAACAGATATTACGATAAGCCAGTAATACTATTGGTTGACGAATATGATGTACCAATACAAAATGCATATGTACAAGGATATTATGATGAGGCAGTAAATTTCTTTAGAACATTCTACGGAATAACATTTAAAGATAATCCATATTTAGAAAAAACAGTTTTGACAGGGGTATCTAGAGTTGCAAAAGAAAGTATATTTAGTGGAGCAAATAACTTTAAGGTATTTACAGTATTAGACAATGAATTTGCAGATGATTTTGGAATAACAGAAGAAGAAATGAACAAAGTAATCAAGGATTTTGAAGTAGAAGACGATAAATCAGAAATAAAGAGATGGTATGATGGATATAGAATAGGAAATACGGAAGGAATATACAATCCATGGAGCATATTAAATTATTTAACAGACAGAAAATTAATGCAATATTGGGTAAATACGAGTTCAAATGATTTAATCAAATTAGTATTAAAAAATTCAAGTACAATTAAAGAAAAGATAGAAAGATTATTAAAAGATGAAGAAATAGAAGTACCAATAAATTTAGAAACAGTAATTGTAGG
>CALWZZ010000118.1 GCA_944386145.1 uncultured Clostridia bacterium
AAGCTATGAGCAAATTCTACTACATCTTTGTAATATTCAATTTTATCAAATTCTTTTATGTAATAATCGTAAAATTCTTCTGAATTACATTCTAAATTAAATTCTTTTTTTATTTTTTGAAACCATTTATCATTTTCTAAATAAATATGATAAGTTATATCCTCTACTGATTGAGCATGGTATCTCTCTACTATTGTTTTTTCATCTTCTTTACTATTAAAATGTTTTATAAGATTTATGATAGCTTTATCTACTGAATATTCTCCGTCTTTATGACTTTCTATGACGCCTCCCCAATCAAATATAACGATTTTATTTTTGTTTTCTATTTTCTTAATTTTAGAATATATATCATACCAACTAAATACTCTTGTCATATTATCTAATTTTAAATCTCTATTATATCTGCAATCATAGCAAAAAATATGTGTATGTTTTACAAATGTTGGTATAGTTTCTGGGCTGTCCTCTATCATTATATCTATTTTTAATGTATCAATTTCCTTTGTTTTATCTGGCGAAAAATATAATTCATCATATATTATTTTGTTTTTCTTTAACCAATCTTTTACAATTTTTCTTGACCTTTCACCTTCTTTAGTATTTTCTATTGTAAAATGTCTTGAAGTTATAATGTATATGCTATTCCCTTCATCTTTTAGTTTTTTTATTACTTCACTTGTATATTTTCTAGCAGGTTCATTTTGGCAATAATCCCAAAAATATTTTTCCCTATAGTCATCTAATATATTTTGATTCCAATTTACTTTTCCATATTCATATTCATAAGGTCTTTTTAATCCTTCTAAATTATTTTCAAATACATATTTTGTTATTGTATCTATTAAGCAATCATCATCATTTGTTAGAACACCGTCTATATCTATTCCTATGTTCATATTTTTCCTCCAATATTTTTATTCTTTCGACATAATATCATAAATATTTTAAAAAATAAAGAAATTCTGTATTTTATACTAAAAAAGAAAAATATCACCATTCTAATAATAATGATGATAATATCTTTCCTTGCATATTACCCAGCTTTTTAACAGCAATGGGTTCATATATTCCAGTTGTTCTAAAGTATCCGATTACTTGAAAAATTGCTCAAAATAGTGTAAACTATATAATGTCACATGAAAACTTTTGATTCATTCTAGTTATAACTAGAAATTAAGATTAGGAGGTCCTTTATGATGAACCAAGATGAATGGCGGGAAGAAAAGCTAAAGTATTATGTAACTTATTATTATCCTTCAGACTTAAATGTATCTATCATGCAAAGCTTTGTTTCACAAACAAAAGAAATTGATATTGATACATTTGTTTCAACAGCCATTCCTGAAGGAGCTGTTGGTTACATGGTAATATATGGCTCTTGTGGAATTAATGGTGGAGAATGGATGGAACAATTTAGAGTGTTTAGGGGGAAAAAACTTTTAACTTTTAAAGAAGCAAAAGCAATGTTTCCAAACTTTAAATTTGAATATCCTATTGAAGAGATGATAAAAGCTGGTTTATCTTCTAAAGAGCTTTACAAAAAGGTTATATCAATGGATGATTTACCAAAAAAGTTTTCAAAATTTGTTGAAACCTGCAAAGCTCTTGATGCAACTGAAGAAGACCTTCAAAAATACTTTGCTAATTTATCTAAAACTAATCCTTTTCCAAATATAACAGAGCAAGGAATGGTGTTATTACCAATGGTTTATTTTTTATTCTGATATATATAAACTGCTTTTGCAGATTATAGACTATTCTTCTTTATTTTTATATATTCTATAAGATACCCTATAAGAAATGTAATATATAATTAATGTTGCTAATATTAATATAGCTGGTAAAAAGTTGATTAATATATTCGGCATATTGTTAACTGGTAAATTTATATTGGCTTTTTGTCCTACAAAAAATATACCGCCAATTAATAATATAATAATTGCAGCAACTATAAACATTTGAATTCTACCTTTTTCTGCTCCCCATTTGTAAACACAAGGCATTTGGATTGCTTCAATAAGTCCTACACCTAAAATTCCTCCTAATGCTACATTTATATAATCATAAAGACTAGGTATTTGTTTATCAATTATAAAAACTATCAAGAAACTTGCTATTATCCCTACTATCGCTCCTATTATGGTAGAACCTATTATAAGAACATACTTTGATACTAAAATTTCTTTTTTATTAAGTGGAAATGTCAGAATATACCTATCTGTTTTTGCTTGTTCATCATAATTAAATGTAGCCATTCCAAACATTCCAAATCCTAATGTCAGCATAACTGCTATCATTACCCCTACACCCTTTGTCGTTTCCTGTGCAAACCCTGTAAGTACAAATATTAATATATAAATTATTAAAGTCTTTTTATAACTTTTTAATTGTAATAAATCTTTTGTAATTAAACCACTCAAAAATTTCATCCTATTTGTCCCCCTTTATATAAATTAGCATGATATCGTCTAATGTAGGTTTATCTATTATTTTAAATTCATATTTTCGTTTAAACTTTGCTTTATCTTCAACTAAGACATCATATTCATATCTATTGACTTTAAATTTCACATAGTCATTTTTATCTATCTTCTCAAATTCTGATTTAGAACACTTTACAATCCCATATTTTTCTAATAGTTCATCTCTAGTTTTAGATAATACAATTTCTCCATTGTTTATAAATGTGATATAATCTGCAATATGCTCTAAATCTGAGGTTATATGGCTAGATACAAATATGGAATTTTCTTCATTTTGAATAAAGTCTTGAAAAATATCTAATATTTCACTTCTTGCAACAGGATCTAGTCCTGATGTTGGTTCATCTAGTATTAGAAGTTTAGGATGATGTGATAATGCTACTGCTATTTTTAGTTTCATTTTCATACCACTAGAAAATTCTTTTGAGATTTTATTTTTTGGTAATTTAAAATCTTCTAAATACTTATCATATAATTTTTCATCCCAATTTTTATATATTTTTCTCATTACTTTATTTATATCTGCTGGGTTTAAATATTCTGAAAAAAAGCTATCATCTAAAACAACACCAATATCTTCTTTAATTTTCTTCTCATTTTCTTTAATATCTAATCCAAATATTTTGATTTCTCCACTATCTATTTGAATTAAATTTAACATTGATTTTATAGTTGTTGTTTTTCCTGCTCCATTTTCTCCAATTAAGCCCATAATCATTCCTTTAGGCAAATTTAGATTTATATTTTTTAATTCAAATCCATTGTACTTTTTACATAGATTTTTTACTTCTAAACTATTATTCATTCTTTCTATTCCTCCTCATATAAAATATCTAGCATTTCTTCAACTTCTTTTTTAGAAATGTTACTTATTTTAGCAATAGATACCGCTGTTTCTATTAAGTTTTCTACCTTTTGTAATTGCTCTTCTTTTATTAATTCTGTATTTTTATTTGCTACATAAGTTCCCTTTCCTTGTATAGTTTCTACATATCCTTCTCTTTCTAGCTCATCATAAGCGCTTTTCGTAGTGATTACACTTATTCTTAAATCTTTTGCCAAACTTCGTATAGATGGCAATAGTTCTCCTGCCTTTAGCTCATTAGAAACTATTTTATTTTTTATCTGTTCCTTAACCTGTTCATATAAGGGGACATTGCTTGAATTACTTATTATAATATCCATAATCATTCCTCTTTTCTTAACTGTATATAAACAGTATATACTGTTTATATACAGTTGTCAATATATTTTATAAAAAATATTAAAATTACAATTTGGCAATAAAAATCGCCCTATACCAAAATTGTATAGAGCACTTATTCATATAAATTGTATATTAACTTGTTATTCTAGACGATTCTTGCTCCAAATGGTGCCAAAGATAAATTTGTTTCCCATTTAGATATTGTTTGTCTACTGTAAATTTTGTTTGCACACTACCAACTAGTCTTGGAAATTTGTCAACTAAACTTAGCATTCTTTGTTTTTTGCTTTTATTATAGCAGATAATATATTGTTTTTCTATTTTTACATAAAAAATCGAGTAGAGGATAACACTTAATGTGTTTCTCCCCTCTCACACCACCACTCAAGCGGTTCTCGCAAGTGGCGGT
>CALWZZ010000119.1 GCA_944386145.1 uncultured Clostridia bacterium
TAAGAAGGTCAATTTTATTGATTTTTCGAGTCTAGATAAAATAATTACTGAAGTACAAAAATAAAGACAAATTACAATTTGACAAAATGGATAAAGGATATTATATTTTTACAATAAAAGAGCCTTGAAGCATACAAAACATCCACTTTTATTATAGAGAGCTACTAATGATGAACTGAACCCAAAAAGTGTCTAACTTTTTGGGTTCAGTTCATCATTAGTAGCTCTCATTTTGATTTTTATAAAAATTTAATAAAATTTTAAATCCTTTTTTGAATTTTTTAGGTTATTATATATATAAGCTAGTTTATATGAGAGGAGGCATTTATGTTTGGAAGATAAAGAATTAATCTATAAAATACAACACGGAAACAAAGAATTATTAGAAGAACTAATAAAGAAATATTATGATGACATTTATAATTTTTGTTATTATAAAACAGGAAATGCCTTGATTTCTTATGATTTAACACAAGAAACATTTTTAAAACTTATCAAATATATAGGTACTTATAAAGATAAAGGTAAATTTAAAGGTTATCTAGTTACAATAGCGATAAATGTATGCAATACCTACTTTATTGAAAAAGATACAAATATAGAAGAATTACAAAGTAATAGCAATTATGATACAAAATATGCTAATAGAATCAATAAAATAGAACAAAGGAATGTGATACAAAAAGTTGACATATACCATAAAAGATATATTTGTTTGCATTGTAGTTTTCTTGATATTTTGTGGAATGCTGCTTAGTTACATTGGTTAGATAAATTTGAAAGTGAGTAAAAAATATGAAGAAAAAGATTTTAATTGTTTTGGTAATAATACTAATCTTTCTAGTAATAACTTATGTTTTATATTTGTTCAACTATATTCCACATAAAATGTATAGCAATGAGGATTTTAATATTAAAACATATATTAGTAAAATAGATAAAGATGAAGATGGTATAGATGACCAAACTGATATAATATTAACAACTGATATCAATAAGATAGAAGAATGGCAAGGCGGAGAAATAGTAGGAGAGTAGTTATATTGATAATTACTCTCTTTTATGATATTATGCAACAAATAGAAATAATAATTTGTAAAGGAGATATAAAATTATGAAAAAGAAGATTTTGGTGTCAGTTATAGTGATACTAATTATTATGGCTATAGGATTAGCTGTTGTTTTAACTAATAATAATGGTAAAAAAACAGAAACAAATAATAACACTAATTCATATATTCCAGAAGAATTAAATATTGCTGATGAAAATGAAATGAGTACACCAGCAGATGAGGTGGAATTTAATAGGAATCCTAAAAATGTAACTATTGAAATTTTATCTGATACAATATCAAACACTTTGGTAGAAATACTAATTACAGATAATAATGTAGATCAATATGGTTGGGGCGTTGAATTTAGAGTTCAAGAAAAAGTTGATAATGAGTGGAAAGATTTAGATTATATTTCTGATGATTTAGCTTGGATTGATATTGCTTATGAATTAAATGAAGATAATCAATTAACACAAAAATTAGACATAGAGAAGTATTATGGAAAATTGAATAATGGAATATATAGAATAGTAAAACCAGTTTATGATAATGGTTATGTTGATATATATTCAAATGAATTTGAAATTGGATAGATAAATACAAATTACCAGTTTTGGAAAAGTATTATAATGGAAATGATAAAGGAGATTCTATAATTATGGATGGTTATGTTTTTGCACAAGAAAATTTTCAATTTGTTCAAAATTTACTTCCCAATGAAGTACAAGTAATCAGTAGTAGCATATATGGCAATTACTTTTAATATAGAAAAAGAGTTAGATAGAGAACATGAAATATAAATTTATGTGACGGATTTAAACATAAAAAATAATACGAAATTAAACTATTAGGAGGATAATTACAATGCTTTTTAAGCACATGCAATATTTTATATCAATTGTAAAAAATAATAGTTTTACAGAGGCAGCAGAAGAAAATTATATATCTCAATCTGCAATTTCACAAGGCATAAAATCATTAGAAGATGAACTTGGGGTAAAACTATTAAAAAGACATAACAGAGGATTTACATTAACAAATGCCGGCGAGTATTTTTACAAACAAAGTTTAATTATATCTGATGAAGTAAATAGATTAAAACAATCAATTATAAGAGTATCAGAACAAAAAAATGATATATTGAGAATTGGATATATAAGTAATTATTGTGGAATAGAGATTCATAGAGCTATTACCAAATTTTCTGAAATATATCCTAATATAGATATTGAAATACATACAGGTAATCATGAAGAATTATATGAGCAGATGAAGAATGGTAAACTTGATGTAATTATAAATGACCAAAGAAGAGCTTTGTCAGAAGAATATATTAACCATTATTTATATAGAAGTTCATGTTATATAGAAGTTTCAAATAAATCTTTATTGCATGAACTAAAAGAAGTGAGTTTTGAAGATTTAAAACAAATTCCTTGCATTATCATATCATCAAAGGATCAACAAGACATAGAAACAGAATATTATGAAAATACATTAGGATTTAATGGAAATTTCATTTTTGTAGAAAATCTAAATGAAGCAAGGATGTTAGTATCAGCAAACAAGGGATTCTTTCCAATAGCAAGTGTTCCAAGTCAGAATAATGAAAAAATAGAGGGAATATCAAGAGTATTGCTGGTAAGAAATGGAGAAAGAGTAGAAAGAAATTATTATGCTTTTTGGAATAAGATGGCAACTAATATATTAAAAGAAGAATTTGCAAGTATATTAGAAAAAGAATTTAAAGAATAATAATGCATATAATTAATATTTAGAGTTTCTTAGGAACTCTTTTTTTGATATAAGTGAAACTTATCTGTCGAATAAGAAATTGAAATTGCTCTTTAAAAATAAAGTATGTATAATCTTAGTAGATAAAGAAAAGTAATGGCAATCATAGGTTATCCAAGAAGCTTAAATGCTTTAAGATGTGTAAATGAAGCAGAAAAAAATAATAAATAATTTTCAATAAGGAGGAATTTAGAATGAAAAAAGATGTTATTTTATGGACTGGAGCAGGTCAAATAGGAATGGCAATTGCAAGAAGAATAGGTTATGGAAAGAAAATAGTTGTAGGAGATAAAAATTTAGAAAATGCAAATACAATTGCTAAAATTATAAATGAAGCTGGATTTGATGTAGAACCTGTAGAATGTGATATTTCTTCAAGAGAATCTATATTAAATTTAATTAAAAAAGGGCAAGAATATGGAGAAATAGCAATGCTTATAAATAGTGCAGGTGTATCGCCATCACAAGCACCAATAGAAAGAATTTTAAATGTAGATTTATATGGAACAGCAGTATTACTTGAAGAAGTAGGAAAAGTAATAAAGGAAGGTGGAACAGGTGTTACTATTTCATCTCAATCAGGACATAGGATGGAACAATTAGGAGCTATAATCGATGAACAATTAGCAACAACACCAACAGAAGAATTATTAAAATTAGATGTATTACAACCAGAAAACATTAGAGATACATTACATGCTTATCAATTAGCAAAAAGATGTAATGAAAAAAGAGTTATGGCAGAATCAGTAAAATGGGGAGAAAGAGGAGCAAGAGTAAACTCAATATCTCCTGGAATTATCGTTACACCACTTGCAATAGATGAATTTAATGGAATTCGTGGAGATTTTTACAAGAATATGTTTGCGAAATGTCCAGCAGGTAGACCAGGAACAGCAGATGAAGTCGCAAATGTAGCAGAACTATTAATGACAGATAAAGGAGCATTTATCACAGGAGCAGATTTCTTAATTGATGGCGGAGCAACAGCATCATACTTCTATGGACCACTAAAACCAGAAAATAATTAAGAATGGTAGATAATCCATTAATAGATCAAATTGCAGAAATGTGCCCATTTGAGGCAGATTATAAAAGATATAAGGAGGAGATAAATTATGTCTTTATTTGGAAATAAAGAAAGTGTAAAAGGAAAGAAAAGCTTAGTTATATATTTTTCAAGAGCAGATGAGAATTATGCTGT
>CALWZZ010000120.1 GCA_944386145.1 uncultured Clostridia bacterium
TTAAAAAGACCCCCAAATCCTCCAAGGTCTGACATAACTCCTTTTGTATATGTTTCTTGCACACTTTTCTTCATTAGTTCTACTGCTTTATATCCTGCTGTAACATCTACACCTGCTTCTTTATAGCTTTTACTAAAACTTTTTTCCATCGATTCTCTCCTTTCAATTTCTACCCTTCTATGATACTATATTTTTTAACTTTTTACAAGTTTTTTAGCGAAAATTTGGCAATTCCTTTTCTTTTTCGTACATATGCTCCCAAAAAAGCTATACCCTAAAGTATAGCAAAAATATAATTTTTATTATGTAGGAAACAATATAAAACTTTAAGTTACTTGGGCTTAAAGTGGAAATAGATATCGATATTTTATTTTCAAAAGAGAATCAACTTTTATTTTAACCCCATATAAGATTTTTCTATTTCCTCATCTATTTCTTTCTGTAAAACCTTTTTATAATCACCTTTGACTTCTTCAATAATTTTAATTTCACTATTATCCAACCTTGTATCTTGCTTACTATCTTCAAAATAATTGTAGATGTTATTTCCAAAAAAGGCCTCAATTTCCTCACTTGAAATGCTTTCTATGCCTAAAGCAATTGAATATGTTAAATAAAATTGCCAAATTTTTACCATTTCAATGGTATTTTGTTCCATATTAGAAAAATCTTCTAAATATCTTTTTAAATCCATCCATTTATCTGTTTCCTCAATTCCTTCATCATTTAGTATACATAATGGTGATGCAAACATAAGACATCCCAAACCATATATTCCTAAAAATTCGCCAACAAATGGTATTAGTGGTAAAAATCCTAAAATAGTAAATAATAAATAGATAAATCTTGCATTTCCAGCAGATGTTATTTTATAAAACCTTTTTAATGGAAATGATAGAAAGACCAGACCCTGCCAACATTTAAACAAACTACATGGCTGTTCATCATATATGTTACTTTGTAATTTTTTCATTACCTCACCGAGAAGAAACTTGTTTGCCATCTCCATATTTTTCTATAAACCAATCTATTATAAATTTTTCATATCTTAACAATCCATCTGTTGATTTAGATGTTTTATATAAAATGATTTCTCTGTTTCTGAATAAGTCAGTTTTATCTTCTACTTCTTTTTCTCCTCTTCTAATTTCCAAATATCCTTTATCAATTAAATCTACTATAGTTGATACTAAAGATTTTTCATCAACTAATCCATCATTTAATAACAACCTTACATGTGCTGGTCTTAGATTACTTGGTAAATCTCTTTGATATAAATTAACATTTATCGGTTTGTGTTCCAACTTTTTATATGTTAATTTACTTTTTATTATAACAATCATAATTGCAATTAAACCTATAACTGCATATATCCAGATATTTTTATTTACTGTTATCTCCAAAAATCCGATTTTTTAAGTGTGAAAAATCGTTTTCTGTACCATTACTTTGAGATATAAAAAACATAATTACTGATATAAGAAGCCATAATAAAAATCTTTTTAAATTTAACCTTCCAGAAATATAAATTCTGTTTCTATTCTTTCCTTTATATTTAGTAGAACCAGAAGAAGAAAAACAATTATAATATTTTGTAACTGCATCTAAATATTTCATAAAATCCCCCTATTTTGAAAACAATCTAAAATATAACACGCAAAAGTTTTGATTTAATTATAAATTTAAAATACTTTAAATGAAAAGTCAATATCTTTCTTAAAATTTCATCTTTGCAAATTCTACCTTATTCTCTTTATTGAATTCTCCACTTTTAAATGATATAATTTTCCTAAACATTTAAGGAGGATTTCTTATGAAATTAATTTGTATTACTGGAAAAACAGGAACTGGAAAATCTACAATTGCATTAGCTCTGGCTCAAAAGTTAGATGGACTATATGTAGATATTGATAAAATCGGACATCAAGCAACTTCAGACCCTATTATTTCCAAAAAACTTTGTAATATATTCGGTGATAACATATTAGATAAAACTGGAATTATAGATAGAAAAAAGCTTGGCAATATTGTATTTAGTGATACAGATAAAATGCAAATCTTAACAGACATCACATGGGAATATATGGAACAAGAATTAGATGAAATTTTGTTGCAAAAGCAACCATATTTTATTTTTGACTGGGCTTTACTTCCTAAGGTAAAATACTGGGATATGTGTGATATCAAAATATTGGTTACGTCTGATGATAATATTAGAAAAAAAAGAATATTGGAAAGAGACCATATTTCCAAAGAATATCTTGAAAAAAGAGAATCTGCTGCTTTGGATTATTCTACATTATCATTTGATTACATTTTTGATAATGACTATACTAAGGAAACAACAGATGCTTTTGTTGAAATGATATATAGCGATGTAATAAAATAAAAAAATACAGGTATAAGAAAAATCTTATATCTGTATTTTATTTTAAAATTCAAAGTGAAATATATTTATATCAAATATTCATAAGACATACAATTATAACCACAACAATTGATATAAAAAACATTATCAAAATATAATTTCTAAAATAATCTTTAATTTTATAATACTTTTTGCCATCATCTTCTTCTATTTCATCATTGCTATCTTCAGATATGCTGCTACTAAACACACTTGATACAATTTCTAATGCTTTGTCATAATCTTTTTTATTTACAAAAATTTTCTTTTCCTGTAATGATTGCCCATAATATAAATTCATGTAAGATCCACTTCCATAGTCTTTTCTAACAAATGGAATTTTATTATCTTCTAACAAAGAACACACTTGTTTTATTTCATTTTCTAGTATGCTCGAAAACAGTTCTACATCTTTTTCATCTTGTTTCTTCATTTTTCCAATTCGCCTTTCTTATTCATAATGATCTCCATAACCTCTTTTGGTAAATATTTGGATACATCTTTTCCATTTTCCAATAATTCCATAACCATACTAGAACTAATATTTCCTAAATTTCCAGCTCGGATATAAATTGTATCTAATCCTGAAACTTCTTCGTTAATGGATGCCATATTTTCTTCATATTGATAATCCATTCCATTTCTAACCCCTCTTACTAAAAGTGTTGCATTATGGGCTAGTGCAGCATCAACGGAAAGGTTATCATAGCAGATAACAGAAACATTTGTTAAATTTCGATTAACAAGAATTTTTTCAATTACTGTTTTCATAAGCTCTTTGTCATATCTTCTCTTTTTGTCTGGATGAACACCGATTCCTATTACTACTTTATCAAATAATTGTGCTGACTTTGTTACTACATGTAAGTGCCCATTGGTAAATGGGTCAAAACTTCCTGCATAAAATCCAATTTCCATATTATCCCCCTTATTATTATATTTATTCCTCTTTGCATTACTATTTTACAATATTTTATATGTAGTTACAAGTGCATAATCTTGTTATACAGAAAAAAACTCATAAAATTGAATTAGAAATCGATTTTTCTATAAAGCAAAACAAATAAAAAAGTAGGGGCATTTACATGCCCCTTGCCGCAAGAAATGGTCCCTCCTTGCAGCTTTCTAAATGTCTGCATGATACACAATGCTGTGTGCCATACTGACACTCTTCTCGAACTGCTTTGAGAGCCTTATACTCTCTTATCAGTTCTTCTTGCTTTTTTGTCTGCTCTTGCAGACTCATATAATTAGCCATGTCTCTCCTTTCTCCCAAATTTGGGAGGCTGTTAATAGTTACATGCAAACCCTTTTGGGCTTTGCTACTTATTATTATACTACACTTTCCATAAAATTGCAAAAATAAAAGACTATTTGCAGTGGTAACGAATAAAAAATTTTTTCTTAGAAAATTAAAGTTTTTAAAGATTATTTTCTGTATATTTTTCGCAATG
>CALWZZ010000121.1 GCA_944386145.1 uncultured Clostridia bacterium
ACTAAAGATTTATCACTTACTAAAAATACTTTTTTAAATCCTCTTTTTTGAATTTCTCCTGCAAGTTCTTCTCTTGCTCCTTTTCCAAAATATGATGTTTCATTTAAAACAAATTTCATTGACATTTTTCTTTTCCTCCTTAACTTTTTTTGTTTATTAAACTTAAAATCCTGTAATTTTGTTTTTTGCATTATAGGAAATCGCCTTTCCTATAATGCAAGGAAAATGCGGACTAATTAAATGAGTCCGTCATTTTTTATTGAATAGGAAACACTATGAAACTTTTTAGTTTCGCAAATCCAAGTAAAAATAAATTAAATGTTTTATTTTCAAAAGAAAAATCATTTTTTCCTACTATTTCTTTCTAAAATTAGCCTTCTTCAAAGTCTGCTGGTATTTCAAATATACTATCCTCTACTTGGTAAGATGTATCTACTTGAACAAGTTCAGATTCTTCTCCCATGATTGTTCTGATATATTTCAAATCATCACCGTCAAAATAGAATCTGGTATTTGTATTTTCTTCAGATACTGGATTGTCTGTATTTATTAAAAAGTATGATACACTTTTATATTCTTCATAACGATAAGTTTTTCCATCTATTTTTTCTCTTCCTTTTTCTGGTTCTTGACTTTGTATAATTTGATCTAATTGATTTGACAATTCTGTTAATTCTAATTCATTATTTTGATAGGTATAATATTTATTGGTACTATACATCAACAATATTGTATCTCCATCTTTTACAATATCTGTTGTATGTGTTCCATTTCGATAGGTATCCACATTTGCCATATTTCCTTTTCTTGAAACCGTATATTGATTATTGTCATCTAATTTAAAATTGATACGATATGTTTCATTTTCCATCATTCTGTCATACATTTTGGCTAATCTATTTTCATTTTCTGCTTCTGTTACACTTCTTGATATAAAATATATCGCTACGCCAATAATAATTAGTGCTATCACTACACATACTGAAATAATTATGATTTTCTTCTTATCCATTTCATCTCACCTTTTCTTGTCTTATTATAATATATTTTTCAATACAATCGTTTTTACTCTTGACATTTCTTGCAAGGTTGTTAAAACACCTTCATTTCCAATTCCTGAATGTTTCCATCCGCCAAATGGCATTTCAAATGAACGATAGAAACTTGCACCATTTACAACTGCTCCTCCACATTCTAATCTGTCTGCTATTTTCATTGCTCTTGAATAATCTTTTGAAATGACACATCCACATAATCCATATGAAGATTGGTTGGCAATTTTGATAGCTTCTTCTACATCATCAAATCCAATAACAGAAATAACTGGTCCAAAGATTTCCATGTCTTTTGCAACTTCCATATCTTTGGTTACATTGTCTAAGATTGTTGGGTAATAGTAAGCATCTTCTCTCTTTCCGCCACAAACAATCGTTGCACCTTCTGCTACCATTTGATTTACTTGGTTCTCAATTCTTTTTGCTGCATTGATGTTAATCATTGGTCCCATATCTGTATCTTCTTGCATTGGATCTCCTACTTTTAATTTTGAAATAACATCTTTCATTCTGTCTATGAATTCTTGTTTTCTAGAATTGTGGATTAAAAATCTCTTGCTTGCACAGCAAACTTGTCCACCATTGTATAATCTTCCCCAGATGGTTTCTTTTACTGCCAAGTCCATGTCTCCATCTTCTAAGAAGATAAAGGCATCATTTCCTCCTAATTCTAGCATAACATGTGTTAAATTTTTTGACGCTGTTCCCATTGTTTGAATTCCAGCTGCTGTTCCTCCAGTTAGTGATACTAGATGAACACCTGGATGTCTTGCTAGTGCTTGTCCTGCTGTTGGTCCGTCTCCTGTTAATATTTGAATACATCCTGCTGGCACACCTGCTTCAATCATTAATTTTACATATTCAATTAATGTTAATGGGTTATAGTTTGATGGTTTTACAATAATACTATTTCCCATCATTAATGCTGGTGGCACTTTTTGGCAGAATAAATCGCTTGGGAAATTGAATGGGATAATTGCAGCAATTACACCAATTGGATATCTTTTTGTAATTTGCATTGTGGTTTCTTGTCCAGCTTCTGTTCCTGCTGGTATACTTTCTCCATATAAGTGTTTTGCCCTTTCAATAAATCCTCTTGTACCAATTCTAACGTTTGCAACCTCTGCTCTTGCTTCTTTGATTGGTTTTCCTGTTTCGTTTGATAATAAAACCGCTAGTCTTTCTTTGTTTTCTTCTACTAAATCAACAAATTTATATAATATATCTGCTCTTTCATAAATAGATACTTTTTCCCATTTCTTTTGCTCAATAACAGCTACTTTTACTGCTTCATCTACATCCTCGTCTGTTACATTTGGTACTGTATCTATTAATTCTTGAGTGGCTGGATTTACAACCTCTATTTTTGCTCCATTTGAAGATTCTTTCCATTCATATCCGATTAAATTTTTCACTGTCGTTCCCTCCTTCTTTTCAAGATTTTTATTTTTACAAACGGTTACTTCTACAATGTTACCGTCTTTTGTCTTGTAATTCTCAGTTGTACATTCATAATTTTCATTGGCTTGTGGTTTTTCCCCTGCTCTTCATTTACCAAATGCTGTAAATGATAGCATTAAACCTCCTGTTGTATTTGCGCCATGGTCTTTTACACCATATTCTCCAAATGTGAATATTGTTATAAATGGTACACCTTTTGCTTGTTTCTTTAATTGTTTTGCTACTTCATCAATTCTGTCTCCAATGCCTAATCTTCTTCCACCGCAATGAACTAATAGATATGCTCCTACTTCTCCATTCATTTCTTTATTTAATTCTTTCATTGTTTTTCCTGTAGAATCGATAAGTTCGTCAACTGATGCTTCCATTTGAATGACAGCTGTGTTAACTGCTAGGTTTGCACCTATATTCATAGAACCATCTTCATTTCCATACATTGGATGGCGAATTGCTATTAAATCTCCTAATCTATCTTTTACGCCTAGAGGTGCTGTTATTGTTGAAACCAATAAGTTATTTCCTTCTAAATCTTTCATTTTCTTGCCTGTCCATGAAGAATATTTTTTAAGTGCTGATGTTCCATCAATTTCTACTAAAGTTCTATTTCCTTTGATTTTTGTGATAACACCAGAATTTGTTGTTTCATGGTATTCTCCTGTGTATACGTTTTTCATTTCTTTATCTGTATAGAAAAATGCTACCGCAACACCGTCTGCAAATATTTTATCATTTGTATAAATGCTCCATTTGCCTTCAACTGTGTTATCTGCTGCACTTCCACCAAATACAGGAACTCTTCCGATAACATCTTCAATTCCTTTGATATAGAATTCTTCTTCTGCTGGAGAAGCTACCATATAGAAATATGCTGGTGCATCTGTTCTACCTGCCATTTTCATAGCTTCCATTGCCACTTTTCTACCAGTTTCTCTTGGGTCTTTTCCTCTTTCAGAACTTGCAACACCAACTTCTGTATCTGGATCTCCTAATGCCAATATTCCTGTAAACCCATGGTCTGATGAAATAAATCCATCTGGCACAATAATACCTGCACTTGAAGTACATCCAATAATTGGGGCTGTTCCCAATTCAGATTTTGCTCCCTCTAAAACCTTATTTACGTCACAATCTACTGATGTATATAAAAATGCTACTTTTGTTTGTACTAAATCTACAACTGCTTTCTCTGCAGCCTCTTTTCCTTGTGTATAACTATCTTCATTTGTGCTCCATGCTACATTTGATTTTAACATAACGATTCCTCCTTCGTATTTTATTATACCCAAATTATACCAATAATATTTTTTTATCACAATAAAATTTGCTAAAATGTAATATAAAT
>CALWZZ010000122.1 GCA_944386145.1 uncultured Clostridia bacterium
TTGACAATGTATTACTTTGTCTATTTCTTAATGCACTATTTTTATGTGAATCGTGCATTTAACTTTTTATTTAACCTCTTTATTTTACATATTCGTTTAAGGCTTTTACTCTATAATTTAGTTCTCCCATTTCTTCTGTTGGAACAAAACCAGCTCTTGCATTTATAACATCTGGAATTCTATTCACAATAGACGCACAAGTCAATTCTACTGTAGAAGGCCTATTGATAACTAAGGTTGTATTTGGCTCTCCTTCAATTGTCCATTCGTTTTTATCGAAATCTTCTTTTGAATATACTTTACCTATACATTGTGTTTCTAATGTAATTCCTTCTTCTGTCTCTGTAGTAACAACTGCGCTCATTCCTGTTGCTGTTCCTGCTTTTACAGTCATTCCTAATGTTGAAGATTCAATATCTTCACTATATGTTTGTGGTACTGTTTTTTGTGTTTGTGATTTTACTGTTAAACCTAATTTTGCACATAACCAACCATTTACATTCCACATATAAGAAGGTAAATATTCTCCTTTATTAATTGTTGCTTGTCTTTCCTCATCTGAAATTCTGTCCAATGAAGCTACTTGTTTATCAAATTCTTCTAATGTTAAACCTGCTCCATGTGCTTTTGCTAAGGCAATTCCATAGTCTTCTACATTATAACTTGAACTACCTTTTATCTTTGTTATTCTATGTGTTGAACCTGCAATACTTGAAATTAATTGTCCCCAATAAATATCTTGATATCCACTTCCTGTTATTGTACAATTTGTACTTTTTGCCATTTCATCTAATTTATTTGTTACACCTGGATTAGAGTTACCTGGATAAAAAGCTTCTTCACAGGTTGTTATAGCATTTATTCCTAATTTTGCACATAACATCAATGCTTCTTCTACATCTGCAATCAAACTCATGGTTGTTACAATAACTATATCTGGTTTTGTTTCTTTTAACATGTTTTCTGCATCTTGTAAAGCTACAACATTGACACCTTTCTTTTCACATTCCATTATTTCTCCAATGTCTTTACCTATAACATCTGGATTTACATCAATGGCACCTACGATTTCTGCACCTTTCTCGTATACATATCTCATTGTATATATACTCATTTTTCCAGTACCATATTGTACTACTCTGATTTTTCTATCCAAAAAAATCACTCCTTTCTTTATTATCATTATTTGCTTTTATTTTTATAATTATACAAATAATCTTGAATAATTTAACATTGTCAGCCAATCTTTCATTAGGGCAAAGCGATATTGTTAAGTAGGAAAAACTATTGTTTCCTATTGACAACAAAAATCATTTATAATATTTGCACATCGTTTTGAAGCTAATTTTAAATTTTCATCAAATGTTGTTTCATTGCTTCCATTTGGAATATCTGATATACAGCGAATACTGATAAAAGGAATATCATCTAAATAACATACTTGTCCAACTGAAGCACATTCCATATCTACCACATCTGCATTAAATTTTGCATTAATTTTATTTTTCATCTCAATTTGTGTACAAAAGATATCTCCTGACGCTACAATACCCATTTTGATATTATATATTCTCTCTTCTCTACTTTTTAGCATGTTTTCAAATGCTGCTACAAGTCCTCTATCACATATAATTTTATCTCCTACACCTGTTATATATCCTTTGCTATGTCCAAATGCTGTAATATCAAAATCATGCTGTACAACATGTTTTGCAATCACAACATCTCCTATGTTTAATAAATAATTAATAGCTCCCGCAGCACCTGCATTGATGACACATTCTAGATCAAAATTGTCAATTAATATTTGTGTGGTTCTGGCAGCATTCACTTTTCCAATTCCACTTTTTATTAGTACACAATTTTTCTTTTGTATTTTTCCCGTTATAAATCGTAAATTATAGATTTGTTTTACTTGTGTATCTTTCATTAAGTCTAAAATTTCTTGTCTCTCTTCATCCATAGCAACTACGATCCCAATGTATTTCATGTGATATTCCTCCTTTCTTTTTTTGCTTTTATTATACTGACATTATATTATACTTTTGTTATTTTTTCTACCCATATTTAAAAATTTTGTTAATGACATGCTAAAAAGGTGACTTTGAGGACAAAGCGATGACTTTGGGGACGGAGCAAAAAATCATCATTTCTATAAAGATTTTTATACAATTTTTTATAGAATAAATGATGATTTTTTGCTCCGTCCCCAAAGTCATCGCTTTGTCCTCAAAGTCACCTTTTTAGCATGTCATTAATTAACTATTTTAATTCAACAACTGCTCCAACTTCTGCAAATTTAGCTTTTAATTCTTCAGCTTCATCTTTAGAAACACCTTCTTTAATTGTTTTTGGTGCTCCATCAACTAATTCTTTAGCTTCTTTTAATCCTAATCCTGTAGCGTCTCTAACTACTTTAATAACTTTGATTTTTTGATCTCCAGCTTCTGATAAAACAACATCAAAAGATGTTTTTTCAGCTGCTGCATCTCCACCAGCTACTGCTCCAGCTGCTGGTGCAGCTGCTGCTACTGCAGATACTCCATATTTTTCTTCTATAGCTTTTACTAAATCAGCTAATTCAACAACTGTTAAGCTGTCGATTTCTTCAATTAATTTTTCTATTTTTTCCATTTTAAAATCCTCCTAAATTTATTTATTTGTGATTTAAGTTCACTACTCTTATTTTTAAATATGATATGTTTGCAATTTTAATTGCTTTATTATGACTTTTTTCTAATTGTCATTTTTCTTAAGCTTCTGCTGGTGCTTCTACTGTTTCAGCCCCTGCTTCTTTTTTGATTCTTACTTGATCAAGTGCAACTGCAACTTTTGAAATATTTCCAAGTAATGCTCCAGCAAGCATTGATAATAATGTATCTCTTGATGGTAATTTTGCTAAAGTGATGATTTCTTCTGCTGTCATAACTTTACCTTCAATAACTCCACCTTTGATTTTATAGTAGTCGTTATCTTTACTAAATTTGTAAATTGCTTTTGCTGGTTCTAAGTAATCTTCATTACTCATAATAACTGCTGTTGGTCCTACTAATTTATCTTCTAAACCTTCAATTCCACATTCAGCTAATGCTCTTCTTGTGATATTGTTTTTTATAACAGCATATTTTGCATTTACATTTCTTAAGTCTGTTCTTAGGTTTGTTACGTCTGTTACATTAATTCCTCTGTAATCTGTTAAAAGTATGATTTTAGCTTCTTTCATTTCTGCTGCTAATTTTGATACTTCTTCTTTCTTTTGATTTAATATTTTTTCACTTGCCATGTGTTTTTCACCTCCCATTAGAATTTTACTGTTTTATATTGTTTACATTATAGGAAAATATAGTGTTTCTTATTTCTCCCATAACGCAAATTAACACTCTTTTATCCTTACACGAGGATATAAAGAGTGTTTTGTATACATATTTAATAAACTCTATATAACCTCGGTAGGACTTATGGTTGCCTACTGTCTTTGGCTAATGATTTTTCCTTATTTTTGATTAATAAATAAACTTGGTCCCATTGTTTTAGCAATTGCAACACTTCTAATGTATTGACCTTTTGCTGCTGCTGGTTTAGCTTTAATGATGGCATTCATAATTGTTTCATAATTTTCAGCTAATTTTTCAGCACCAAATGAAACTTTTCCAAATCCTAAGTGAATAATATTTGTTTTATCTAATCTATATTCTACTTTTCCTGATTTGATTTCATTGATTGCTTTTGTTACATCCATTGTAACTGTTCCTGATTTAGGGTTTGGCATTAATCCTTTTGGTCCTAATACTTTTCC
>CALWZZ010000123.1 GCA_944386145.1 uncultured Clostridia bacterium
TTAGCAGAGATTGGAACATAAATTGTATCTCCACCCCATTCTTCTGGTACCAATTCATATGCCATTAATTCTTGTTTTACTTTATCAATATTGGCGTCTGGTAAATCAATTTTGTTAATTGCAACAATAATTGGGATACCTGCTGATTTTGCATGGTTAATGGCTTCTACTGTTTGAGGCATTACACCATCATTTGCAGCAACTACCAAAATTGCAATATCTGTAATTTGTGCACCTCTTGCACGCATTGCTGTAAAGGCTTCATGTCCTGGTGTGTCTAAGAATGTAATTTCTCTATCATTGATTTTTACCATGTATGCACCAATGGCTTGTGTAATTCCTCCTGCTTCTCCTTCGATGACATTGGTTTTTCTAATAGCGTCTAATAATGAAGTTTTTCCATGGTCTACATGTCCCATAACAACAACAACTGGTGGTCTTGGTTGTAAATCTTCTTCTCTATCTTCTGACTCATCAAATAAGATATCTTCTTCTGTTACGGTTTCTTTCTTTGTTGCTGTAATACCAAATTCTTGGGCAATTAAAAATGCGGTATCAAAATCAATTTCTTGGTTAATGGTTGCCATAACACCAAAACCTAGCAATTTTTTGATAACTTCTGCTGTCGTTTTTTTCATTTCTGCTGCTAAGTCTTTTACGGTAATGGTTTCTGGAATTTCGATATTGGTTAATTTGAAGATTTTTTGCTTTGTTCTTTCTTCTTGATTTTGATTTTTCTTTTTCTTTCCACGTCTTCCTCTTTCTGTTGTTAAATCATAATAATCAAGCATACCGCCTTCTTGGTCATCAAACATATTTGACAATTGATTTGCTGTTTTTAATGTTTTTAATTTTCCTTCGTCAAAGCTAGCATTATTAGAATTTCTTCTATTTTTAGATTTCTTTGTATTTTTGTTTTCATCAAATCTATTATTATTTTTTTGCTTATCAATGCTTTTGTTGTATTCTCTAACAGTTTCTTTTTCTACAACTTCTGTTGCCATAATATTTTTGATGTTTTTCTCAATTCCTTTTTCATCTAATGGTCTTTTACCACCATATCTCTCATTATTCCCATTTTTATTAAATTTATTATTTCTATTGAAATTACCATTATTATTTGTAGTATTATTTCTTCTTTGTCCATTGAAATTTGTATTTCTATTTTGATAATGGTTATTCATATGATTATCATGATTTCTTGTATTATACTCTATTTTTGTTCCTGTTTTCATACCCTTCTTTTCAACAACCTTCTCTGCAACTTTGTTAGATTTTTCTTCTTGAACAGTTTCATTTTCTGTTTTCACGACTTCTTGTTCCTTTTTTACTGGTTCAATTTTTGCTTCTGTTTTCTCTTCCTTTTTTACTTCCTCTTTCTTTGGTTCTTGTTTATTCAATCCAAACAATTCACTAACCGTCATTGGTTTATTTGGTTTGTTTCTATAGACAATGTTATAATCTTTATTTGTTTTTCTCTCTACAAAACCAATATTGTTATTTCTTTTTTCTTCTTTTTTTACAACTTCTTTGGCTTTTTCAGATTCATCTTCTGTAATAATTACTTCTCTTCTGATAATAACAGGTGTTTCTTTCTTTGTTTCCTTTTTTGTATCTTTCTTTGCTTCTTTCTTCTCCACCTTGTTTTCCGTAGCCTTTTTTGGTTCATTTGTTTTTTTGGTAAGTGCTTCTTCTATTCTTTTTGCTTCTGCTTCATCTACCCCACTCAAATGACTTTTTGCCTCTATATTTAGTTTACTTGCTACTTCCAATACCTCTTTACTAGTTAAATTTAATTTTTTTGCTATTTCGTGTATCTTTATTTTACCCAAGAGCTTCACCTCCATTATTTATTTTTTCTATTTCTTTAGATAAATTTATATCTTGTATACCAATGATTGCTTTGTTATTTTTTCCAATCGTTTTGCTTAATGTTTCTATATCTGCAAATTCAATAATTGGTATATGAAATTCTTCACAAATTCGTTTAAATTTATCTTTTGTTCGATTTGATGAATCTTCTGCCACAACAACCAATTTTACCATTTTTTTCTTTATTGCATTTTCCACACTATCCGCTCCAAAGGATATTTTTCCGTGCTTTTGCAGATAATCCAATTAAACCTAATATCTTTTTATTTACCAAGAATGACACCTCTTAAACTTTCATAAATTTCATTTGATATGTTTGTTTCTAACACTTTTTCTAATCTTTTCGATTTTATGACTTTTTCTAGGCATTTTACATCATTGCAAATATATGCACCTCTGCCTTCCATTTTTCCTGTTTTATCTACATGAATTTCATTGTCTTTATTTTTTATAATTCTAATTAATTGATTTTTATCTTTTTTTTCATTACATCCCATACAGGTTCTTTGTGGTATCTTTTTCACTTAAAAACCCCCATTTTTATATGTTTATATCTCATAAGTCGTCCATTTTATTGTATGTGTTAAAATGTTAATTATTCTTCTTTTTCTCCATCTGTCTCTTGCATTTGCACTTCTTGTACATCTTGTTGTTCGTCAGTTTCTTCTTGTGTTTGTGCTTCTTCTCCTTCTTGTTGTGCTTTCATTAACATTTCTCTAAACTGTGTTTCTGATTTAATATCAATTTTCCAGTTTGTTAATCTTGCTGCTAATCTTGCATTTTGTCCTGATTTACCAATTGCAAGTGATAATTGATTATCTGGAACAATTACTTGTGCAAATTTTTCATCTTCTTTTATATCAACTGCTAAGATCTGTGCTGGTAATAGTGCTGAAGATATATATATTGCTGGGTCTTCGTTCCATTCAATAACATCAATTTTTTCTCCATGTAATTCATTAATAACATTTTGAATTCTAACCCCTTTTTGCCCTACACAAGAACCAACTGGGTCAATATTTGGGTCTGGAGAATATACAGCAACTTTACTTCTATATCCTGGGTCTCTTGATACACTTTTTATCTCAATAACCCCTTCATAAATTTCAGGTATTTCAAATTCTAGTAATTTTCTTACAAAGTCTGGATGACTTCTAGAAACAATAACTTGTGGTGCACCTTTTGCACCTCTTTCTACATCTAGTACATATCCTTTTATTTTATCATTTACATGATATGTTTCTGTAGGCATTTGTTCCTTTGTTGGCATAATGCCTTCTAGTCTTCCTAAATCCATTACGACAATATTTCTATCAGCTTTTTGAATAATTCCTGAAACAATTTCTCCTTTTCTGTCATTAAATTCTGTATAAATAATTTCTCTTTCAGCTTCTCTTAATTTTTGAATGATAACTTGTTTTGCTGTTTGTGCTGCAATTCTTCCAAAGTTTCTTGGAACAATTTCCACTTCCACAGTATCTCCCACATTGACATCTTTATTAATCTTTTTTGCATCTTCTAAACTAATTTCTAAGGCATTATCATTTGCATGTTCCATTACTTCTTTAATAGAATATACATGTGTTGCACCAGTTTGTGGGTCCATCACAACTTTTACATTATCTAATGCATCAAAGTTTCTTTTATATGCTGTTAATAATGCTGTTTCAATAGATTCTAATAAATATTCCTTTTTAATTCCTTTTTCTTTTTCTAAATCTTCTAAAGCTAGTATTAATTCTTTGTTATCAATTGCTGGTTCACTTACTTTATTATTGCTTTTGCTTTTCATTTTTTCACATTCCTTTCTCATTTTTTCAATCTAGATTGGAAAAGAATTAAATTTTGGCAAGGAAAATTTTATTTAAAAGGTAAGGGCGCATACGTTTGTATGT
>CALWZZ010000124.1 GCA_944386145.1 uncultured Clostridia bacterium
TTATGAAAATGAATGACACCATCTTCATTTACTGCAATTCCACAGCTTTCTTCTCCTCTGTGTTGAAGTCCTGATAAACCAACACATACAGGTGTTACCACATCTTCATTATTTTCAATTCCATAAATTCCATAGATTCCACATTCTTCTTTTATTTTTTCTCCAAACATTTCTCTCTACTCTCTTTCTATTATTGTTTTCGTTATAAATTTATTATATCAAAAAAATCTTTTTTTGTCTTTGTCTTTTTTTTCCTTTTTTATATCTATGCATAAAAATCTTTGATTTTAGTATGCATTTTTTCTTAAAATTCCTTCCATTTGACATTTGATTGTGTTTTTGCTACAATGCAATCAAATATACAAATTTATATAAGGAGTTGTTTTTATGTATAATTTAGTTGTTTTTGCTTCTGGTAATGGCTCTACACTACAATCTATTATTGATGCTATTGATAAAAAAGAATTACATTCTCAAATTGTATTAGTTGTTTCTAACAATCCTGATGCTTTTGCATTAGAAAGAGCCAGAAAAGCAAATATCCCTACTTATGTTATTAAAAATAAGAATTATCAAGATATTGATAATGAGTTATATGAAGTATTATCTCATTATGACATTAACTTAATTGTTTTAGCAGGTTATTTAAAATTAATTGGTGATAAACTACTTTCTAAGTATACAATCATCAATACACATCCTTCTTTACTTCCTAAATATGGTGGTAAAGGAATGCATGGTATGCATGTCCACAAAGCAGTTATCGACGCTAAAGAAAAACAAAGCGGTGTAACGGTTCACTATATCAATAATGAATATGACAAAGGTAATATTATTAGTCAAACCGTTGTTGATGTTTCAGAAACAGATACCCCAGAAACTTTAGCAAGTAAAGTACAAGCTGCTGAAAAAATTCAATTAGTTAATGTGATTAAGAAATTTGAAACAGGTGAACTTTAGTATCCAATTGAGGACGGAGATGATGATTTTAGGGACGGAGCAAAAAATCATCATTATATATACTTAAAATTATATTATAAATTATTTCTCAATAATGATGATTTTTTGCTCCGTCCCTAAAATCATCATCTCCGTCCCCACAATTGGACAATTTTTTAATGTTCGTAAATTTCTCCAATATCTTTTCTATAATCTAAATTATCACTAATATTTCCTTCTAGTGCTTTATATGCCTTTTCTTTTGCTTCTTCTAATGTATTTCCCATTGTTGTTATACCAAATAATCTTGAAGTTCCCACAGCTTCATAAGTATTCCCTTCTACTGGTTTTGTGCTTGCAAAATATATTTTAGCACCACTTTCTTCAATTGCTTTTTTATTGACTGTAAATCTACATGGTTCTTTACTTTTTCTAATTGCATAATCTGGACTTACGACATAAATCGTAAATGTATAATTCTTTTTAAATTTGCAATTTTCTGTACTTAATTTTTTATTAAATATATTTTCTAATACTTCTGTAAATGGTGTTTCTAAAGAGTTTAAAACATTTAACGCCTCTGGATCTCCAAATCTTGCATTAAATTCTATAAATTTAATACCATCTTTACATTTGAAAAATCCACCATAGATAACACCTGTAAATTCTAAGCTATCTTTATTGACATATTGAATAGTGTCTTTTATTAATTTACTACATACATCTACATCTTTTTGCTCTAAGAATGGTAGTAATCCATTTTCAAAACTAAGACAACCCATTCCACCAGTTCCTGGTCCTTTATCTTTATCAAAACGATATGGATAATCAAAGGTAATTGGTGTTACGACGATATTTTCGCCATCTGTTAATGCCATAACTGTAAATTCCCTACCTTCTACTTTGTCTTGTACGATAACACTTCCATCAGATTCTAAACAAGATTTAGCATAATCATATCCTTCTTGTTTTCCCTTAAAATGGATTCCTCCTACTTTAACACCTTTTCCTCCTGTTAATCCTTCTGGTTTTACAACAAAACTGTCATCCTTGTAGTTTTTCATGACTTCATCTAATGCTTCAATGGTTTTAACACTTTCATTGCGAATGACCATTTCAGGAGCTAATTGTTTTACAATGTCTAAAGCATAAGTTTTGCTCCATTCTACTTTTGCACCTTTTGATGTTGGTCCAAAGGTTTGTAGTCCAAGTTCTCTTGCTAAATCAATTAATCCTTCTTGTAGTAAGTTATCTTGACTAACCACTGCTGCTTGAATTTCTTCTTCTTTTACGAATTTTTCTACAAGTGTTTTATCAAATGGGTCTCCTATGATATATTTTCCATTTGATTTTTCTACTTGCTCTACAATTGATGGATTTGCATATGGTAATATGGCATATAACGCATATCCTTTTGCAATTTGTTCAGCAAGTACTGCTTCTCTTCCACCATTTCCTAGTAATAGACATTTTTTCATTTATCTATCCTCTCCTTTATATTTATTTTTTCTTTTATTTACTATTACATAAATTATAATATATAATAATGAGATTGGTAATATTGGTATAATTGAAAATGCAATTAAATTCCAAATTAATGTATCTATTAATGTATCTATTAATGCACCCATATCATATTCCATCACTGGGTTAAATAACCCGTCCTCCAACCGAAGAACCAAAGAAAAATGCATATATGCCTGATGCAAAATATAGGAACCAGCATCCTACAGAAATGTAAAATACTATCTTTTTTAAATTTACATTTTTTGAGGTATTTTTAGTATTCTCTTTTAACATCATTTTATTTTCTTTTTTCTTTCTTTCAAAAGTAATAAAATAATATATCTGGTAGCCAATCCATAAAATAGTTATAGGTATTGATATAATAGGATTATCCAACCATAAATTTAGTATAATTCCAAAGACATCTCCTAAAAAATTGCCAATTGCTATAAATCCATACGCAGTATTTCCTAAATTGTAACCATATCCAATTATGGCATAATATATACACATAATAATTATAATAATATATGGTAATAATGCGATACCTAATAATATATTTTTTATATGTTTTTTGGTTTTATTTCCCATGATTATTCCCCTTTTTTATTTACTATTACATAAATAACAATATATAATAATGAAATTGGCAATATTGGGACAATCATAAATGCAGATACATACCAGTTTAATGTAAATTCTAATGACCCTAATATTCCGTTTTCCAGTCACGACAGATGTGAAAAATATAGGTATACCTTGTGCAAAATATAAACACCAACCAATGATAGCCATATAGAATAATAAATTTCTAAAATTTGTATTTTTAACAGTATTTTCATTTTTAACAATATTTTTATTTTCAGATTCATTTTCAATTTCAATTTTACTTTTACTCTTTTTAAAGGTAATAAGATAACATAGTTGGTAGCCAATCCATAGACAAATTATCAAAACGATTGGCAAACTATAGGGCAACGATGCAAATGTTATAAACCACATAAAAAAGACGTTGTTAAGCAAACTGCCAATTGCTTGGAATCCATATATAATTTCTTCCTCACCAGGAGCTCTATATCCCCCAATAGCATAACATATACACATATATAGTAAAATAGCATATGGTAATAAGGATATCGCAAATAATATGTGTTTTATATATTTCTTATTTTCATTTTCCATTATTATCCCCTTTAAACATTTACCTCAATTGTAGCATCTTGTCCTAAATCTTTATATTTCTCTAAAACTGGATTTACTCTTTCATTCAT
>CALWZZ010000125.1 GCA_944386145.1 uncultured Clostridia bacterium
CACGTCCCCAATGGTTCAAATTTCTTTATTCAAATTTCCATTTGTATAATGGCTACCATCAAATCTTTGGTTATTATTTACACGATGAATAATTTCATTAATTTCATCAATTGTTTCATCTAAAACGTCTATTCTTGCAAAATCCACATTAAACTCTTTTGGATAAATAGAAGTTATTTTACTATTAAAAATCGTTGTAACCGTTTGAATATTGTCAGGTAAAATTCTAAATTTCATATGTAAACGGTCTTTTAATTCATATACATTATCTGTAATACATCTTTGCTTACAAGTTGGATAACATTTGTCTGTTTCTCCTAAAAGGCAATAGTTCATATTTAGCAGAGGAGTTCTGCCATACACAATTAATTCATTTGGTAATGTATTACAATTACATAAAGCTGAAATCATGTTTCTATTTAATTTAGGAGAGATGGTATAGCGGCAAATTCCCATTTCTTTTAATTCTTTTATTGTATTAGCATTATACACATTAAAGGTATAATTTGTGATTAATTTTAAAGATTTATTTAAGTCAACAAATAAGTCATTTAATAATTTTACATTACAGATATTTGAAATGACAAATCCTTTAATATGATAATTATTTAAAGTAGTTTCTATATTGCTAGATAATAGATTTTTGTAATTAGATTTTACAATGGTTGGCATATAGATATATAGATTATATTTTTCGTCTAATATATGTAAGATATCTTTATAGTCCTTCATAGAAAAATATTTTAAAGGAATATAGACATTTTCAACTTCGTGTAATTTTGTGTAATCATAATCTTTATGTAAGATATTCAATAAAAGTGATAATTTTGTTTTCTTAATCGGACTATATGCAACATTATTCGTCATTGTTGGTTTCGTATCAGTAGTTGCAATACAAGGAATTGCTGATTTATCTTTTCTTGTCATAATATCAATTGCATGTTGTTCTACCATATGTAAAACTGTTCTTCGTAAGTCATTTAGCGTACTTAGTTTTGGGATGAATAATTTATCATCTAGCTCAACTTCCAAATTTTTAAAGGCATAAGGGGTAGAAGCGGTTTTAGAAAATTGTGTTACTATCATATTTTTATCAATTGGCTTTGTTTTAGCTTCTATTGGAATAACATCACTTGTATAATTTAATTTTAAATCTTTATACAATTCTATATTACTAGCAGAAGTAACCGAAACTTGTATAGGTTTTTCTTTATGAATAGCAATATGACAATTTAATAAGATTTTTCTATTCTCTTTTTGGCAACTTTCATGTGCAATCATATTTAGACGTTTAGAACTCATTTTATAAATTTGATTGCCTAACTTAATATTTCCCTTCATCCTGCCAATAACAACAGTTTGCCCAATTTCAGTATATTTAATATTTTTTAGATTAGTATCCATCAGTTCAGAAATGGTGTATGTGCCATCTTCTTTTTCAAGAGAAATGGTATCGCCAATAGCAATGGGTTCATTTAATTTAACAGTAATGTAGCCTTTTTTCGCATTATATTTTTGTACTTTTCCAAGAAATAATCCCATATTATTTGGTTTTTCTTTAAAAACAAGATTTTTATTTGCTTCATTACTTAAATGTCCAGAAGAAGACATACCTCTATTAAATACTTGTAACAATTCTTTTTTATCATTTTCATCAATCACATATTCATTATCAGACATAGCCAAATCAATATATTTTCGATAAATTCTCGTAACAGTTGCCACATATTCTGGAGATTTCATACGTCCCTCAATTTTAAAAGACTTTACACCAGCACGAATTAAATCAGGAACAAACTCTAAGCCACATAAATCTCGCGTACTTAATAAATATCCAGAATTAATCGTTTTATTATTTTCCAATAATTCAAAAGGAAGCCTACAAGGACCAGCACATTTTCCTCTATTTCCAGAACGTCCACCTAACATACTAGAAAATAGGCATTGCCCAGAATAAGAAATGCAAAGCGCTCCATGAATAAAGGTTTCTATCTCAATATTGGTATTTTTACAAATATAATCAATTTCATTAACAGAAAGCTCTCTAGCAAGAACAACCCTTCTAAAACCTAAATCTTGCAACTTTAAAGCACCGTTCAAATTATGAACCGTCATTTGTGTGCTACCATGAATAGGTAAATCTGGGAATGTTCTAATTAAAGCCATTGCTAAACCTAAATCTTGAACAATAATGGCATCAATACCAAATTCATAAGCCTTTTTTGCGATAGCCATAGCTTCTTCAAATTCTGTATCTGTAACCAATGTATTTAATGTCAAATGCGTTTTAACCCCACGAATTTTAGCATATTGAATCGCTTTTTCTAAATCATCTAGACTAAAATTAGACGCAAAAGCCCTAGCACTAAAACTATCACTACCAAAATAGACACTATTTGCACCATTTTGAACAGCAGCTTTTAAACATTCAAAATCACCAACAGGAGAAAGCAATTCAACCATAATTCCACCACCTTTTTAGTTTTATATTTTTATATTTTTATATTTTTATATTTTTATTTCTCTATATAATATATATTATTTTGAAAAAATCTTTTTTAATCAATTTTACCTAATTATACCATAAAACGCCCGAAAATTCTAGATTACATAAAATTGAGACAAAATGGGACAGGTTGGGTTTTGTCTCATAATTGTCGAATTTTGTCTAAAATTCATAGTTCAAAATTCATCTGATTGGTTTAAAATTGTAATTGTTAGCAAAAGTTTTTTCATAACGGTTTACTCTTAGAAAAATTTACTACTTACGTACAGGAACGGGGTAATAACTAGAAAAACAATTGCAACATATAAAATTAGCAAAAATGTGATTTTAACAATAAAAAAACCTGCAAAAATGTGATAAATACAATCAAAATCTTTGCAAAAATGTGATTATATGGTATAATTAGAATAGATAATGTATATAGTATGGATAGGAAGTGAAACCAAATGAAGAGATTGATAATGGAAAAATTAATAAAATGGAAAGAAAGTAAATATAGAAAGCCACTAATCTTAAAAGGTGCTAGACAAGTTGGAAAAACATATATTGTAAAGCAGTTTGGAGAGGAAAATTATGAAGGGGTTGCATATTTTAATTTTGACCATGATGAAGATTTACACAATTTATTTGTCAATACAAAAGACCCTAAAAGAATTTTAGAACAACTAGCATTTATATATGGAAAAGCAATTTTACCAGAAAAGACATTGATATTTTTTGATGAAATACAAGAATGCCCTGATGCTTTAAATAGTTTAAAATATTTTCAAGAAGAGGCAAATGAATATCATATTATTTGTGCAGGAAGTTTGTTGGGAATAAGATTGTCACATACATCATTCCCAGTAGGAAAAGTAGAATTTATGAACATGTATCCAATGACTTTTAGTGAATTTTTAATTGCTGATAATTGTGAAAATCTAGTGGATTACATGAAATCTATTACCAAAGTCGAAAATATACCAGAAATATTTTTCAATCAATTAGAGGAAAAATTAAAGGCATATTTCATTATTGGAGGAATGCCAGAAGCGGTTTATTCATGGGTAAATGAAAAAAACATGGAAATGGTAAATGCGATACAAGAAAATATATTAAAAGCTTATGAAAGTGATTTTTCAAAACATACACAAAATCATGAAGCAAATAAGATTTCTTTAATATGGAATAGTATACCATCACAATTAGCAAA
>CALWZZ010000126.1 GCA_944386145.1 uncultured Clostridia bacterium
TTTAAGGATAAACCATTTACGATGACAAGATTCGACAAAAATGATACAAAACCCAACCTGTCCCAAATTGTCTCAAACTAATCTCCTAAACAAATTCCGATATCTCTTGCTGTTTTTACTAAATCATCATCCATTGTTACATATCTTACATTACTTTCTGCTGTGCCACCTTGCACTGCTCCAATTTCTTTGTTTTCTCCAACAACAATTTCTAATGGTACACAGTCTAATTTTCCATTTTTTATAACAGTTAAAACACCAAATTTTCCTTCCATAGCAAGTTCTACTGCTTTGGCACCATATTTTGTTGACAATACTCTGTCATATGCTGTTGGTGTTCCTCCTCTTTGCATATATCCTAAAATGGTACATCTTGATTCTAGTCCTGTTAATTCTTGAAGTTTTTTGGCAACTCTGTTTCCTTCTCCTCCAAATTTAACACTGATTCCTGCTTTATTGTCAATTCCTTCTGCTGAATGTGTTGTTCCTTCTTCATCTTTTGGATGTGCACCTTCTGATACAACAACAACACTGAATCTTTTTCCTTCTGCCTTTCTCTTATTAATTGCTTCTGCTGCTTTGTTGATATCATATGGTATTTCTGGAATTAGGGCAACATCTGCTCCTCCAGAAATTGCAGATTCTAAGGCTATCCATCCTGCAAATCTTCCCATAACTTCTAATACCATGATTCTGTCATGTGTTTCTGCTGTTGTGTGTAATCTATCTAAGGCTTCAGTTGCTACATGAACTGCTGTATTATATCCAAATGTTACATCTGTACATGCTACATCATTGTCTATTGTTTTTGGCACACCAATTGTGTTAATTCCTTTTAAGAATAAGTCTCTTGCAGATTTTTGTGTACTATCTCCTCCTAATGTAAATACACAGTCAAATCCTGCTTCTTTTACATTTTTTACGCATTGGTCTGATAAATCTTCATATGTTACGGTTCCATCTTCATGTTCTACTTTGTAATGGAACACAATTGCATTTGTTGATGAACCAATAATGGAACCACCTTTTGGTAAAATTCCTGAAGCAATTTCATTTCCATCTAATCTGATATAATTGTTTTTTACTAATCCTCTGTATCCATCAATATACCCATAACATTCAATTCCGTTTGTTTCGCATGTTTTCTTAATGGCTCTGATAACAGCATTAAATCCTGATACATCTCCACCATTTGCTAGTATTGCTACTTTCTTTAACATAAAAATCCTCCCTTTCTCTTGTTTATGTCCATTTATTATTATACCAATATTATGAAAAATTACAAGTTTTTGGAAGGATTTTTTTATTTTTATAAAAAACTTTTTATTACAATTAAGATATTTTTAGAACTTATTGAATTTTAGTACCCTTCTAATAATTCATCCAAATAGTCTGTTGCATTTTCAAATCCCCATCCTGTATAGTTTTTATAGCTTTCTAAATATTCACTAGGTACTTGTACTCTCTGTAAATTATATCCCGAAAAAGCTCCATAACTAACTTCATATCCTAATGTTGGGATATTCCCTCTAAAAATTATTTCTTCTAAAGGATTTGCTGAAAATGCACCAGCCTCTATTAAAGTTACCTCAGATGGTATCTCAATTGTCTTTAAATTTTGGCTTATGAAAGCCCTTGTTCCTATTGCTTGCAAATTTTCTGGTAAGATAATTTTTTCTAAAAGATTACTATTCCTTTGATATCCATCAAATGCATTGCTACCAATTTCTGTTATCGTTATTCCGTCTGTCGATTGGTTTGGCAATTTCATTCTTGTAATCCCCATTTTGATTAGTTCTTTATCATATTCTTCATCTATTTTTTCTAGTTTTTCTTCTATTTCTTGATATAATGTATTATACAATGCCATATATTCCTCATATGTTTGAGAATCTTCAAATACTTCTTGCTTTAAGTTTCCTTCTTCATCATACCACTCTGGATGTGTTTCCTTTATCTTAACATCAATTTCATCATACATCTCATCTATCTCATCATATGCAGTATCAGATATTTCATTAATTCTTGATATCATTTCATCAGAAAGACCTAACAATTTTCCCCCATCATAAGAAAACCATTCTGCTGGTGCTTCTATAGTTTCTGGTGAAATATTATTTTCTATAAAAATGTCTTTTTCTGTAATTGATGGTATATACTTTTTTAATTCTTCATATCCCTCAACATTTATGCTATCTGCTCCATCTGCTAATACCTTATTCATGTTCAATTCTGTTCTATACATATTCAATTCTTCTGTCGTTTCTGCTTTTTCTGTTTCCTCTTTTGCTGTTTCTGCCCTCGTTAAAATCCCATTCTCTCCTGTTAATGTTGCAATCGTTACACCTGCTAATATTAACAAAACAATAATTGTCCTAATATTCCGTTATGACTATCTTTTTTAATCTAGCTTACTTTTTCTATTTCATCTTCTAATTTTCTCATATTTAAAATATTGAATTTATAATATATCGTTATTTCTTTATTTTCTGATATTTCTATTTTATCAACTAAAGATACAAGCATTGTTCTTGTTATTTCTTTCATATTAATAAAATCTTTAACAAATTTATTTATATCTATTGAAGATTCTTCTTTTTCCTGCATTTTTTCTAATTGTTTTATCCTTTCTTCAATACCTTTTCTTGTTTCAATTTGTTTTGAGTATACTCTTGTAAAATCCTCATCTTCAAATAAACCTTTATATTTATCTTCAAATAGTTTATCTATAGTTTTATTAATATCTCTTGCTTTCTTTTCTAAAATCTTTAATTCACTCTGAACATTATATTTAGACTCTAGTATTTTATTTTTTGAACTATCTGCAAGTTTTGAATATTGTTCTTCACTTAAAAACTCACTACATCTATTCTTAATTTGTTCTATAACAAAATTTGTTACTTTTTCCAAATTATTGCTATGTGGAGTGCATAAGTGCAACCCGAGTATTACAAGCATAAGTATTACATCTTAAATAAAATGTTGTTTTATTTGGGTGTTTCTGTGGTACTACACTTAATTTTTTTCCACATTCTTTACAAGTTACTATTCCTTTTAATAGCCAATCATAAGTTTTAGTTCTTACACTTGTTCTACTTTTTATCAAATCTTGTACTATATCAAAAGTTTCTTTATCAATTATTGGTTGATGCATTTTTTCAACAATTATTCTATCTTCTTTTGGCATCGTCATTATCTTTTTACTTTTATAGTTAATTTTCTTTACATTTCCATTTGATACACAACCTAAATAAGTTATATTTTGTAATATCCTTTTAACTGTATTTCTGTTCCAACCTCTTTTTATTCCATCTTTTCTAACATGTCCATTTCCTACTACTTCTGATGGTACTAAAACTTTTTCATCTGTTAGAATTTTTCCTATTTCAGTTGGTGTCTTTCCATTTCTTGCAAGTGTAAAAATTCTTTTTACTATTGGTGCTGTATCTGGATCAACTACATAATGATTTTTATCTAATGGGTCTTTTTTATAACCGATAAGTAGGATAAGTTACCATTACTTTTCCTTCTTTTGCTCTAGTTTTCTTCCCGTTTCTAACTTTTCGAGATGTATCTCTTAAAAACCATTCATTAAAAAATGCCTTAAATTGCACCATATCTTCTGATGTTTCAATACTTCCTGTATCTATATCATCGGTTACTGCGATAAATCTTACACTTTTTTCAATAAAGTA
>CALWZZ010000127.1 GCA_944386145.1 uncultured Clostridia bacterium
AATGGATAATCTGGCATAATTACTGTATATCCTGTATCTTTAACAAGCTGTTCCAAAAAATCCCAATGATTTTGAGTTGCTTCTGCCATATATGAGCCCCCATGGAAATATACAATATATTTAGAAATTCCATCTTCTTCTGTGTTTTTTTGTGTAATGGTAAACACTTTTCTTTCCATGTATGTATAGGTTTGTATTTCACATTCTTCTATAACACGTTCTGGTTCTTTTGTTTCGATATCTGTATTAAAAAAATAGGCTATGGTTAATGTTAAGATAATCATGCACAATGCTAGTATTACAATAATGCTTCTTAAAAATATGGATTTTTTCATTTTTGTATTCTTTCCTTTCGCTCTCTATATTTTTATAGATAATATTTTACCATATCTTCTAGCTGAAATACAAGTTTTATTATACTAAAAAAGTAGCTACATAAATTATACTTTACATATAATCCTGTAACTACTTTTATGCAAAATGTCTCAAAAAGAAACGTCCCCAAATGGACACTATGCTCTTGGATGTGCTTTTTTATAAATATCTCTTAAGCCTTCATCTTGGAATTGCATATAAACTTGTGTTGATGATATATCTGAATGTCCAAGCATTGTTTGAATTGCTTTTAAATCTGCACCATTTTGTAGTAAATGTGTTGCAAATGAATGTCTCAAAACATGTGGTGTAATATCTTTTTCAATATGAGCCTGTTCTTTGTAGTATTTTATAATTTTCCAAAATCCTTGTCTTGTAAGTCTGCCACCATTTATATTGACAAATAATGCTTTTTCATCTTCGCTTTTGATTAATACACCTCTTGCTTCTTCTATATATGCTTTTAATGCTTTTAGTGACATAGAACCTAATGGAATAATTCTTTGTTTATTTCCGTTTTTACAGATAACATAAGCTTCCTCTAAGTTAACATCATCTATGTTTAAAGATATAATTTCTGTTACTCTCATTCCTGTTGCATAAGCAAATTCTAGCATTGCTTTATCTCTTACACCTTTTAAATCAACTGTGTCTGGTTGTTTTAGTAGTAATTCTACTTCTTTAGAAGTTAATACATTTGGTGTTCTTTTTTCTATTTTTGGAGATTGAATATTGGCTGTTGGGTCTACTTTTATCTTCTTATTTTTTAAGATAAATTGGAAGAATGACCTAATTGACGCAATACATCTTGATATACTTGAAGGCTTTTTTCCTTTATCTTGTAATTCTTGTATATAGTTTTGTACATCTTCTTCTTTTACTCGATTATAGTGAATTCCATGTTCCTCTAAATATTCTCTAAATTGTTTTAAATCTCTCTTATATGATTCCAATGTGTTTTTTGATAATTTTTTGTCATTTTCTAAAAAGTTAAAAAAGAATTTTAATTGTCTATCCATGTTTTTTTCCCCTACCTCTATATTTTTAAAATTGTATTTACATAAACTATATATGTTATATCAAACTATTAAAAAAAAGTAAATACATTTTTCGATATTTTTTTAAAAATATTTAATAACCATTTTCAATAGATTTGTAGATAAAAAGATTTCTATCACGGCTGAAATACATAAAATAATCAACATAATCCCTGAAAATACTGTATGTCTCAAAATTTCTAACTTTACATTTTCTTTTGTCTTATCTTTTACAATAGATTTATATAGCTTAATGCCACTTACGGCAATCGCTAGCATTGCTGGGATAAATAACAAATTTTGTAATACCAATGTTACCAATACAAAGCTAATTCCTTTTCCTAGCCCCATAATGGTAATACATAAAGAAATGGTATATCCTAGACAAAATCCTCTATATATAATGATGGCAAATACAACTGGAATACCAATTACTGTTGTTCCAAAAAACCAAATAACAATTGCTAGTAAGGCATTTTGTGTAATGGCATTTCGTAATAGTCCTATATAATCCATACTTTCTAAACTTTTAAATTTTTCTATAAATTGGTTTAAATAATTGGTAATCTCTGTTTTTGGTGCTTCTTGCAAATGGTTTATGAAAAACACACCACTAAATATGCCTATCACAAATACGAAAAAGATAATCAGATATTCTTTTTTGTTGTGAATAACATGTTCTTTGATAATTTTTAATATTTTCAATTGTTTCTTTTCTTTCATAAAAAACTCCTTATCGCTTATACATAATGTGTATTCGATAAGAAGATTTATAGAACTATAATTTTTTATTTTAAAACATTCTCTATTTTGCTAAGCGTTATATTATATTTTTATAATATATAAAAATATTTAAACTACTTTTCCGTAGTTTCCGCCACCACCTGATTGTACTTTACATTCTCCCATTCTTGCTTTTTCTATGGTGTTTGCAATTTTTTCTCCTACAACTGCCTCTATATCATCTTTTGATAATTTGTGAAGAATATTCATTTCTGTATCAAAGGTATCTAATAGTTTGGTAATTGTCTTTCCTCCAACCCCTGGAATAAATCCTAATGGAATTTGATATACATATGGTGGTCGATTTTCTGGACTTTTTGATTCTTGTTTATCGCGAATTAATTCTATTCTATCAAAAACACCAAATGTCACATTTTTTCCACCACAATATGGACAAGTTTCAACTGGCTCTTTGGTCTCTATTGCTTTTTCACAATCATCACAATAGGTTCTATGATATTTTCCAAGTTTTGGGTCTAATCCATAATTGGCAACAACTTTTCTTCCATCTTCATTTTTTAATGCTTTTACAATTTCTTTAAACGATATATCTTCTACTTGCATTTTGTTGTATTCTCTTGCAATTTTAGGTAATGAATGAGCATCTGAATTAGTAACAAATGTCTTGTTTTCCAATTCTGATATCATGTCTGCTAAATAGGTATCTGAACTCAAGCCTAATTCTACTGCAAAAATTTTATCATATTTTTCTTTAAATATATATTGCAATCTGTCTGTACAATTTCCATAATAGCTTTTATATGGTGTAAAAATATGGGCTGGAATTAATATACCATTATATTTTTCTACCATATCAATTAAATCATATCCTGATAAATCAGACCTCTGTGTACTTAATGTAATATTTTTCAAATGATGACTTAATTCATTAGAAAATCCTTTAATATCAGTTAAATGTGGAAAGAAACAAATATTATGGGCTGCCCCTTTCTTTCCATTTCTGCCTTCTTCTGAAGTTTCTACTTCACTTCCTAGCAAAATGCAAACTTTATCTTTATAAATAATACCGCCATCTTCTAGTTCATAGGCGTCTCCTGTTTTCAAAAAATTCTCAATATCTTCTATAACATATGGAGAGGCACAGTCAATAATTCCTACTACTTGAATTCCTTTTCTGTCTGCACATTCTTTGGCAATGTTTGCAAAATTTAAAGACCTTGCCGCTGTAATTTTAATTGGCTTTCCATTTTCACTTCTTCCTATGTGTACATGTAAATCTGCAAATATTTCGTACATTTTAATACCTCTTTCCTGTCAATGGGGACGGAGATTTTGACAATGTTGTCAAAATCTCCGTCCCCATTGACACCCATTTAATTTTCATTTTTTAATTTTTGACCTTGCATACTATTTTCTTCTGCAATATGTGCTAATATTTTTTTGGTTGTTTCTTCACTAAATAATGGTCTATTGGCATCTTTAAACATTTC
>CALWZZ010000128.1 GCA_944386145.1 uncultured Clostridia bacterium
GTATCTCCCACTACATTTAGCATTGTCGCTTGTGGGTCTATAATTGTTGCAATAATTGTTAAAATTGGTAATGCTGCAACTGGATATCCCATCATGGAAATGATTAACATTTCTGAAATTGTGCCTCCTCCTATTGGTACTGCTGTGATTAATAAATTAGCCAATAACGCAATTCCTAAAATTCCTAAGATATCTCCAGCTGTTGACATACTTGTTCCAAATAGACATACTAAAAACATAATTTTAAATACAGAACCGATGATAGAACCGTCTTTATGAAAGCTTGAACCTAATGGTATGGTAGTTTCTGCAATGTCATCTGGTACACCTATTTTCTTACTACTTTCAATATTAATTGGAATAGAAGCTGCACTTGAACAGGTTGCCAATGCTGTCATTGTAGGTGGTATGGCATTTTTCCAAAAAGCTTTTATTCCTTTTTTGCCACCTGCTAAAAAAGCATAGATGGTGTACATGATAAAATAGAATAGTAGTGCAATAATTGTATAATATACAAATGTTTTTAAATATCCTACTGCAATTTGTGCACCAAAACTTCCCACTAATGCTGCAAAATAACATCCTAATCCTATTGGTGCATAATACATAATAATTTTTATAATATTATGTACCACTGTATTGGCTGCTTCTAGAAAATCCATTACAGGTTTTGCTTTTTCTCCTGACATATTGATGGCAATTCCAACAATAATAGAGAATATTAATAATGCAATGATGTTATCTTTTGATAATAACTTGTAAAAGTCATCAACAGTTAATAATTGTACTGTTCTATCAGCAATTGTTAGTTTCTCTGTATCTTCTTCTGTTTCTTCTGTAGTTTGTTCCAATGAAGCTCTAATTTGTTCTCCATCTTCTGGTTCTACTAATTTTACAAAATATGTGCTTAAAAATCCTATCAATACTGCTATAATAGATGTAAACACAAATACACCTATAATGGTTGCTACAATTTTTCCTAATCTTTTGGGTGTTTTCATTTTAGAAACAGATGTCGTAATTGTTAAGAAAATTAGTGGAACGACAACTACTAATAATAAATTTAAGAATAAATCGCCTAGTGGCTTTACGATAGTTGCTTTTTCTTTAAAGATAATTCCTACGATGGCTCCAACAATAATCGCAACTAAAAGAATTATTGTGGATTTGTAATTTGATAAAAATTTTTTCATAATACTACCTCTTTTCATTTAGAAGGCAACTAAAAATATATTTATATTTCTAGGATTTTCTACATTATATATGATTCATATACTTTTTTCAACAATTTTCTAAATTTTTGTTCCTGGAAGGCGTAGATATTATACACTAAACTGTAACAGATTTTCTAATTGTTATTTTTTCTTAAGTTTGCTATACTATATATTATGGAAAAGATATATAGATATAATAAATTAAATGAATATTATAAGAACAAATTTGGAGAACGTGTTTTGAAAATTTGCATTGATGGACATTTCACTTGCCCTAATCGAGATGGTAGCTTAAGTACTAATGGCTGTATTTTTTGTAGTGAATGTGGCTCAGGCGAACACTTAAATCCATTTAAAGATATTTCAGCACAAGTAGAAGATTTTTTCAAAAGTCCTCGTTCTAATAGGGCAAATAAATTTATTGTGTATTTTCAAAATTTTTCAAATACATATGATACTCTTGATAATTTGAAGAAAAAATATGACAGTGCCTTAATTAATGAGAAAATTATTGGTCTATCAGTTGCCACAAGACCTGATTGTATTAATGAAGAAATTGTAAAACTTTTACATTCTTATACTAAGAAATATTATGTATCTGTGGAATTAGGGTTGCAAACTGCAAATGAAAAAATTGGCGAATCTATTAACAGAAAATATACAAATGCACAATTCGCAAATGCTGTAAAATTACTTAATAAATACCAGATTGATGTCATTACACATATTATGGTTGGACTGCCAAATGAAACTTTTGAAGATATACAAGACACAGTAAATTTTATTAACCAGCATCATATCCAAGGCTTAAAAATTCACAATACTTATGTAATAGAAAATACGGTTTTAGCAGATATGTATGCAAATGGTCTATATGAGCCAATTTCCTTAGAGTATTATTTAGATTGTTTAGTATACATTCTTTCCCATATTTCTCCTGATATCGTTATTCATAGAGTTTCTGGAGACGCTCCTAAGGATTTATTGATTGCTCCTAAATGGGATTTGCATAAAAAATGGATTTTAAATGGTTTAGATAAAAAGTTGAAAGATGAAAATTTGTATCAAGGAAAAGATTTTTGATGTCAATGGGGACGGAGATTTTTGACACAATTTTAGTGTCAAAATCTCCGTCCCCATTGACAAAAATCCGAAAAAACCTTTTATATCATAACCCTATTCACATTTTTCTTCAACCATTTATCAATCTCAAAATAATTCGGTATATACTCTTGAACCAAATGATAGAATTGTTTACTATGATTTGCATAAGTCATATGTGACAATTCATGGACAATGATGGCATCTATTTTATCCTCTGGTAACATGATAAGCCTATTACTAAAATGAAGTGCTTTTTTACTAGGAACACAACTTCCATATTTGCTTGTTGCGTCCCCTACCTTACACTCATTGTATTCTGTATGCATTTTTTTGCTCCAGTATGGCAATCGCGTTTCTAAATATTCTTTTGTTTTTATACAAAGTAATCTCTTTACACCTTTATCAATGATATCTTTATTGTCCTCATCTTTTAGCATTTCTGGAATTTCTATTATGAATTCCTTATTTTTCTCATCTAACATAATTTTTAGCCTTTTTTTATTACTATAATGCATTTGTATTGTAAAATCTTTACCTTTATAGCTTATCTTTTCTCCTGTATACCAATGTTTAATTTTATCGTTGTCTTTTGACAATATTTTCATGTATTGCTCGTAGATTTGTTCTTCATTTTGTTTTATGACTTCTAACACTTTTTTATTAGATAAATACTTTGATTTGCTAATATTTAAAACATTTCCTTTGAAATATATTTTTATAGAATTTGTATTTCTATAATTTCTTACAATTACTGGTATTTCTTTTTCTTTTATTTTGATAAAATAGTTTGCCATTTATTACCTCTTCTATAAATAATTTTGTATTGTATAAGAAAAATCGTCTTTTGTCTTGACCTTATGTGAATTTTTCCGTATACAATAAGGTTAAGTTTCTTATAAACAATGCGATTTTAAATAATTCAAAAAATTCGTACAACCTTCTACAATATCATGATATGTAACTGTAAAATTTCCAGTATACCATGGGTCAGCAATGTCTCTTGGATTTTTTGAAAAATCTAGTAATCTATATACCTTCTTTTCTTTGTCGTCCCCTACAATTCTTAAGATATTACGAATATTACTTTCTTCCATTCCAATGATATAATCATATTTTTGATAATCTTGTTTTTCAATTCTTCTTGCTTTATGCTTTGTATAAGGAATGCCCATTTCGTCTAATTTATCTTTTGTTCCATAATGCATATCATTTCCCACTTCTTCATAACTTGTTGCAGCT
>CALWZZ010000129.1 GCA_944386145.1 uncultured Clostridia bacterium
ATGGCATATATGACAAAATATGATACAGTACACGGAAGATTCAATGGAACAATTGAAGAAAAAGATGGAAATTTAGTAGTAAATGGAAAAGAAATAAAAGTATATAATGAAATGGACCCACACAATATTCCATGGGGAGAATTAGGGGTTGAATATGTATTAGAATGTTCAGGTGTATTCACAACAATGGAAAAAGCACAAGCACACTTAGATGCAGGAGCAAAACAAGTTGTAATTAGTGCTCCATCAAAAGATGCACCAATGTTCGTTATGGGTGTTAACAATACTGAATATAAACCAGAAATGAACATCGTATCAAATGCATCATGTACAACAAACTGTTTAGCACCACTTGCTAAAGTTATCAATGATAAATTTGGTATTACAGAAGGATTAATGACAACAGTACATGCAACAACAGCAACACAAAAAACAGTTGACGGAGCTTCTAAAAAAGATTGGAGAGGTGGTAGAGCAGCAGCTGCAAATATTATCCCATCTTCAACAGGAGCTGCAAAAGCAGTTGGAAAAGTTATCCCTTCATTAAATGGAAAATTAACAGGTATGTCATTCAGAGTACCAACAGTTGATGTTTCAGTTGTTGACTTAACATGTAATTTAGCAAAACCAACAACTTATGAAGAAATTTGTAAAGCTATGAAAGAAGCTTCTGAAAATGAAATGAAAGGAATTATCGAATATACAGATGAACCAGTTGTATCTTCAGACTTCATTTCAGATCCACATACATCAATCTTTGATGCTTCAGCTGGAATTATGCTAACAGATACATTTGTAAAATTAGTAGCATGGTATGATAATGAATGGGGATATTCAAACAAATTAGTAGACTTAGCTTGCTATATTGCATCTGTAAAAAAATAAAATGTGTAAAATTTAAATAAACGTATTGAAAAATCTCTAATTATATTGTAAAATAATGGAAATATAGTTGGAGATTTTTCATATAACAAAAATGCAATATATAAGTGAATAAAAAATTTAAATCATGTTAATTTTGCTCTTTATAAGTTCTTAAAAAATATATTTCCAGTCAAATCAAAATTTATATTTCGTAATTCAATTAATTATTAATTTATAAAAATAAAGTATTTAGTTCAATTGTTAAAAAAATTATAGTTTATGTATTCTATGCTAAAATTTAAAATTTAAATTATTTTTATATCTGAATTCATATTTCAATTTAAAAAATCCCATTATAAAATTTTAATATTTGGTATAATCATATATATTTATGATGTTATAAAAACTCAACTTTATTATATATGGAAAGAGTTTATATATGAAGTGAAAAGATAAGAATGAATTTTCATATATAGAACACGAAAAATGCAAAACATAAAAAATCTCTAAATGTATGAAATAAAATCAAATAGATTTATTGAATAAAATAGATTAATTTGATAGAATGAAAGGAGAAGATAAATGAACAATTTAAACAAATTAAAAGAAGTAGAAATGCTACCATTATCAAATGATTATGTTTTTAAAAGAATCTTTGGAAAGGGAGGCAACGAAAAAATCTTAAAGAGCTTGTTAGAGGCAATATTAAAAATCAATATACAAAAGATAGAAATAAAAAATCCAGAAATACCTAAAGAAACTATGGAAGAAAAATTAAGTATATTAGATATTAAAGCAGAAATAAACGAAAATACAATGATAGATATTGAATTACAAGTAGGAAATACAACAGCAATAGAAAGAAGATTAGTAGTATATAATGCAAAACTAATAGCAGGAGAAATAAAAGTATCAGAAAAATATCAAAAAGCAAAAGATACAATTGTAATATGTATCATAAATGATAATGTCGTGAAGAGAAATGCATACTTAAGTTTAGCAATGTTAAAATATGAAAAAACTGAAGAAATTCGATATGTGAATATGGGATATGAGAAAGAAGAAGAATACTTAACAGACATGGTAAAATACTATATAATAGAGTTACCAAAGTTTAAGACAAAAAAGCCAAAGGTAGCAGATTTACTAGAAAAATGGTTATATGTAATTGGGGGCGATCAGAAAATGATGGAAGAATGTAAAAAAGAAAATGAAGAAATCAAAGAAGCAGTGGAACAATTAAAACAAATGAGTGCAGATGAATATGAAAGAGAGTTATATGAAATCAGAGAAAGAAGTAGGTTAACGTATAACACAGAAATGTATGAAGCAAGAAGGCAAGGGTTAGTTGAGGGAGAAGCTAAGGGAAAAGAAGAGGGGAAAAAAGAAGGAATAAAAGAAGGAATAAAAGAAGGAATGAAAAAGGGGCAAAAAGAAAGCAAACTAACAATTGCTAAAAAATTATTAGAAAGAAAGATGTCAACTAAAGAAATAGTAGAAATAACAGGATTAAAAGAAGAAGAAATTGAAAAGTTGAAAGCATAATATATCTAAAGTGAATGGATAAAAGAAAATATAAAATATAGCTTTTTACTCTTGAAAACTGGAAAAAAATGCTATACAATAAAACTGTTGGAGAGAGTTGTCAATGGGACGGAGAAAATGACAACTTAACTATAGAAAATCAATTTGTTTGTATATATAATAAATAGAAAAAGCTGTCATTTTCCCCGTCCCCATTGACAGAAGAAAGGGAGGATTCGTTATGAATAAGAAAACTGTAAAAGATATTGATTTGAAAGGAAAAAAGGTATTTGTTAGATGTGACTTTAATGTACCAATGGACGAAAATCAAAATATAACAGATAATACAAGGATTGTAGCAGCATTACCAACCATTAAATATTTATTAGAACAAAATTGTAAAGTAATATTAGCATCACATTTAGGAAGACCAAAGGGAGAATTCAAACCTGAATTTTCATTAGCGCCAGTTGCTAAAGAATTATCAAAATTATTAGGACAAGAAGTCATTATGGCAAAAGATGTTATCGGGGAAGATGCTATGTCAAAAGCTGCTAACCTAAAAGAAGGAGAAATCTTATTACTTGAGAATGTAAGATTTCATAAAGAAGAAACAGATAATGACCCAGAATTTTGTAAAAAATTAGCTTCAATGGCAGAAGTATATGTAAATGATGCTTTTGGAAGAGCACATAGAGCACATGCTTCAACAACAGGAATTGCAAGTTATTTACCAGCAGTAGCAGGATTTTTAATTGAAAAAGAATTGAAATTCTTAGGAAATGCAGTTAATAATCCAGAAAGGCCATTTGTTGCTATCTTAGGAGGAGCAAAAGTTTCTGACAAAATCGGTGTTATTGATAATTTATTAGACAAAGTAGATGCCTTAATGATTGGTGGAGGTATGGCATATACATTCTTTAAAGCACAAGGATATGAAGTAGGAAATTCTATTTGCGAAATGGATAAACTAGATTTAGCAAAAGAAGCTATGGAAAAAGCCAAACAAAAAGGTGTTAAATTGATGCTTCCAGTAGATACAAAAGTAGGAAAAGAATATAAATCAGATACAGAAAGTAAAGTTGTAAAATATACAGAAATTCCAGAAGGTTGGGAAGGATTG
>CALWZZ010000130.1 GCA_944386145.1 uncultured Clostridia bacterium
ATTAAAGAAAAGATAGAAAGATTATTAAAAGATGAAGAAATAGAAGTACCAATAAATTTAGAAACAGTAATTGTAGGTATAGAGAATAATGAAGATAATATTTGGGGATTAATGCTAGGAACAGGATATTTAAAGGTAACAGAGGTTGTAAATTTAGCAGAACATATCTATAAAGTAAAATTGCCAAATTATGAAATAAAACTATTATTTCAACAAATAATAAATGATTGGTTTAGGAATAAAGTAATAGGAAATGACTTAAAAAGCATATTAAAAGATTTAATAACGTTAAATTTAAAAGAATTTCAAATGAAATTCAGAGTGTTAGTAAGAGAAATGTTTAGTTACATGGACGTAGGAGAAAATACAGCAGAAAACTTTTATCATGCATTTGTGCTAGGCATGTTAGTAGGATTAAAAGACACATACTACGTAAATTCTAATAGAGAATCAGGATATGGAAGATATGACATTATGCTAGAACCAAAAGATAAAAATGGAAACAGTTTTATAATGGAATTTAAAGTACTAGATGATATGGAAGAAAAAACAATAGAAGATACAATACAAAGTGCCAAACAACAAATAGAAGAAAAAGGATATGAAGCAAACTTAAAAGAAAGAGGATATACAAATATAACGAAAATTGTATTTGCCTTTAAAGGTAAAGAAGTAAAAATGGAAGTATATTAGAATAAAAGGGTTTCTTTTTAAGAAGCCCTTTTAAAAACCAATAATATCATTATAAATTTCAATAGCAAATTTATCTGTCATACCAGAAATATAGTAAATAATACATTTATAAAAATCAGTTTCATTACGAAAATCAAAAATTACATCATTTATTAATTTCAATTCTTCTCGATTTCCTAAATCATAATAATTTTTAATAAATCCTAAAAAGCTATCATAAAGTTTTATAGAAATTTTAGAAAGTTTATTTCGTAGACTATTTAGTGTATTTTTTCCATCATAGCATGATTTTAAAGTATCATAAATTTCATTTAAAACCAATTCAAAATATTTCATCGAAGGTTTTAATCTATCAGAAAAATAGATATTTCTATAATTAAATTCTTTAATTTTATTCAACAAATCAAAAGCTTCATCAGAAAAACACAAGCCTTTTTCAGGAGATGAATTTTTTGCTAAGTCACATACTAAATAATTAATGATAATCGTATTATTGATTTTCTTTTCTGGTAAATCATAATATAGTAATTTATATAGTTCATCCAAGTGTTCATCCAGAATTCCTAAAGTGATAGCATCTTCAATATCTCTGCCAATATATGAAATTTTATCAGATATTTTAACTACACAACCTTCCCATGTATATGGTGCATATTGATTTGGTCTAACATAAGTTGATAAATCAATATATTCTTTTCTTGGCTTTAATGCATTTTCGTCAATCTCTCCACAATGAGAGATAATTCCATCTCTAACAGCATATGTTAAATCTAAATTATCTTTGTATTTTTCTCTATTTTCTAATAATTCAATACTATCAACAAATTCAAGTCCATTTTTTTCATGCCAGAAGGTACAACCTAAATCTCTTTGAGAAATGGCAGATAAAATTCTTTCTCCACTATGCCCAAAAGGACTATGTCCAATATCATGAGCAACAGAAATGGATTTTGTTAATTCTGTATTTAATCCTAAATAACTAGCGATTGTGTAACTAATGGATTCTACATGAGAAACATGCTCACTTCTTGTACAAATATGGTCACTTTCTGGAGAAAAGAAAACCTGTGTCTTATGTTTTAAACGTTTATAAGCCTTAGAATGGATAATTCTGGTATAATCTCTATCAAAAACAGAACGAATATCTGTTGGACTTGTAAGTAAAGGCTTTTTTCTTCTAGATATATTTTCCCAATCTGGATGATTTTGGTTTGCAGCATAATCTTTAAAACATTTTTCCATAATTCATTTTTTCCTTCCTATATATTTAAATGTAGTTTATAATAAAAAAATGAAAAAGTCTATAAATAGATTAAATTTTTATATAATAGGAAAGTGATACTTTCCTATTATATAAAAGTCGCTATTGTTCTATTGAAAATAAAAAGATAGCGTAGTATAATGAAAAAGAATTGAAGGAGGAATGAAAATGTTACATGTTATAAAAGATGACTTTGACGAAAGTCCAGAAGATATTTTAAATTCAATTAATAATATGTTAAAAAAGAAAGAAGAAAACAAAGAGGAAGAAAATACAGAAAAAAAGGAAGGTAAGTAAAAATGGCAAATTCAAAATTAATTGTAGTAGAAGGTGCACAAGGAGCAGGAAAAACAACCGTAACAGATTTTTTAAGATATTCATTAAGTTATACAAATTTATATAGATTATGTGGGACCTCAGATACTTCTGCGCAAGGAAAAAAGAAAGCAGAAGAGATGTATATCAATTTATTAGAATATATTAAGAAAATGGAAAATAAAAGTATTAATTTGGTATTTGATAGAACTTTTTTTACAGAAGAAAATTATTGTAGGTTAGGAAAGAAAGATTATACATTTACAGATGTATACGAAAAATTGTTAGAAGATTTTAGTAAATTAGATTTTGACATATACTATATAACTTTATACTTAGAAGATGTAGAAAACTATCATACAAGATTAAATAGAAAAGACAAAGCGACATTTAAAAACTCAAAATTTGAAGCAGAAAATAGTATCAATCAACAAAGAGTGTATCTAGAAATGGCAGAAGATATCAAAAAATGTTATCCAAATATCAAAGTTGCTAATATTGCAAATGATAGGGATTTTGAAGAAACCAAAAAAGAATTACGAGAATTTATTGGATATTAAAAAACAAAGAAAAACGAAGAAAAAATGAGAAAATAATTGAAATAACAAAAAATGGAATTGCCAGAAACTAAAAAAAACTTCTTTAAAACAAATAAAACCAAAATGAAATTTGTCATATTTCAATCTCATACTGTATAATATATATCGATGGTGCATTATTCTAGTCACACTTAAGTTTATGAGGGTGGGGCTAAAAATCCACTAAAGGGCATATCGTTGAAGTTTCTTGAATGTGCGCGAAACGCCAAGTTTGTGTGTGTTCAGGAAGTAAGAGATTAGGGTATTATATAATGGCATATATAAGATTCCCTGATTTCGCGGAGGCTTAAATTTATGATAAATGTATCTTTTTATACATAATTTAAGAGTAACCTGTGATGAGTGCCAAGACACAAAAAGCACAGAGTAGCCTGTCTTGAGTGAATGTATTGGGATTAAATAATTAGTAAAACGTAGTTTTGGCCAAATTAGTTTTACTGTACTTATGAAATTTCATTTGCAAAAAAGACTAATAAACTTATCAAGTGTGTTAAGGAAAACTTCTAGAATGTTTGCTTCCATAGAAGCATAGAAGTCTTTGGATTAAGGTACAGATTTAAGTGGCAATCTGGTAGCTATAGTTTCTATAGATATTT
>CALWZZ010000131.1 GCA_944386145.1 uncultured Clostridia bacterium
GGATTTGGTGATGATTGCTGCTGGATTATAATCCTTATATTATTAATATGCTGTTGTTGCGGAGGTAACAGAGGAGGATGTTGCTAATCCTTTAGAGTTACCATTAAAAAGGAGAAGTGGTTTACACTTCTCTTTTAACTATTATTTGTCCAATTGAGGACGTGATGACTTTGGGGACGGAGGAGCGATGATTTTGGGGACGGAGCAAAAAATCATCATTTTACTTCCTAAAAAGTTTTAAATGAAACTATTCTTTATAAAACGATGATTTTTTGCTCCGTCCCCAAAATCATCGCTCCTCCGTCCTCAATTGGACATTACTTTTTATTTTCATCATATTTCATATTTTCGCCATAACGTTTTACTTTTTGTGTTGTTGTTTTTTCGAATTCTTTATCTCTAATAATAAATCCCTTAATGTGTTTATAATTTGGCAATTTACTGTTTACATTAGAAACAACATCAGAAATGATTTTCTTGATTTCTGCTTTTGTTGGTACACTACCTTTTAAATATTCAGAAATTGCTTCTAAATCTGGATATATTTGTGCTTTTACATAGGTTTCGTCATCGTCTTCTTCTTGGATACCTTGTACCAAAGCTTCAGAGATTAAAGGATTGTCATTTAAGTAATATTCTACTTCTTCTGGATAAATGTTTTTACCATTTTTCGTTACGATTACACTTTTACATCTACCTGTAATATATAGATAGCCATCTTTATCGATTTTTCCTAAATCTCCTGTATGGAACCAGCCATCTTTCATAACGTTAGCAGTTGCTTCTGGATTATTGTAATAGCCTAGCATAACATTAGGTCCTTTGACGATGATTTCGCCAATGCCATCACTGTTTGGAGAGTCGATTTTGTATTCTACATTTGGAATTGGAAGTCCTGCTGCGTCATCTTTTTGGAAAAAGTCTGTATTTCCTGCAACTAGAGGAGAACATTCTGTTAGTCCATAACCTTGTAATGTATTTAAGTTTAGTTTTCGGAAATCAGATAGGATATCTGGATTTGCGGCAGCTGCTCCTACAATAAATACACGTAATCGTCCGCCTAATGTGTTTTTTACTTTTGTTTTTACAATTTTTTTCATAATGAAAGGTAGATTATCAAAAGGATTGTCATCTTGATTTTCTTTTCTATATTTTTCTGGTAATGACTTATTCATACTTCTAACAATGGTTCTATGCATTTTTTCCAAAAGTAATGGAACACATAGGATAACAGATGGATGAAATTCTACCATGTTTTTAGCAATATATCGTAATCCTTCACAATGTGCAATGCTAGCACCACTGTATATTGGTAGTAAAAATCCTAATGTACATTCATATGTATGATGTAAAGGTAAAACAGAGAAGAATAAATCACTTCTTTTTACTTTTACAATTCCATATGTTGAGAGTATATTGGAACAGATATTTCTTTGTGATAAACAAACTCCTTTGGCATTTCCTGTTGTTCCAGATGTAAATAGCAAAATGCGTAGTTCATCAGGGTCAATTGTAATTGTATCAAAATCATGAAATCCATTTAAGTAGGTATCTTTTCCAATGGTTTTGATTGTGTCAAAATGCAAGATAGAAGGATTAGAAGTTGTTAGTTTATCAAAAGAAACAAAAACAGTTTCCTTATTATTCAATTTAGCTATATTTTCTATTACAGAAGAAAGATTTTTTAAATCTCCTAAAATACAAACAGCTTCTGCAACATTCATAAAATTAATCACATCATCTACATGTAGTTCTTTATCAATAGGAACAACAATGCCGACAATAGAAGCAGCCATATAGGAAACACACCATTTATAACTATTTTTTCCAATAACTGCAATTCTTTTATTTAAAAATCCACGTTTAATTAAATCTGTACCTAAATATACAACATCATTTTTAAATTCTTCATAAGTAATAGAAATAATGTTTCCATTCTCATCTTTCATTTTAAAAGCAGTTCTGGTTTTATAATTTTCACTAGAATTATATAACATATCTTTAAAATTAGTAACTTCTTTTGTTTTATGATATTTTTCTTTTAATTGTTCAGCAATTGAAACATCTTTTTTCATAATCCTTCATCCTTATAAATAAATTTAGGTTTTTAATTTGGCTTTACCCATAAACCAGTATTTATATACAATATATCTTTGTGTGCTTTTAAAGAAAAAGTAAAAAACTAACGATATCGATAAAACGGATAATTCGTATCATTTCTAACAGTCAAATTTCCATCCAATATAGAACCATCATCTGATGTAAGCGGAATATCAATAGACACAGTCGTTTTAAAATCTTGATCCAAATTATTGGTTATCAAAATATCAAAAGAAAGTGAGCATTGGATATCTTCTAAATTCACATTACATTTTTGCAATAAAGAACCATCATATGTGATAGGGGAAGAGATATCGGTAATGGTATAATCTGACTTTATATTAGAATTCACATAACTAAATGTCAAAGGATTTGCTAAGTTATTATATAAAGTTGGTGTACTTAAATTTGCTTCATCACTAGAAGATACGGTAAATTCAAAAGAATCTGAAATCAAATTATCTTCTACAATATCACTTTTGGCAAAGTCATTGATACTCTTAAAATATAATTTTGGTTCTCCTAAGTTTGGCGTATTAGTAAATTGGATATTTTCTATGGTTACTTTTTTTAGTGTGTTTTCTAAAGTATCTTCATCAGCCGTGTTTTTGATAAATACAGCAATATCTGTGTATTGATATAAGTTTTGAATGGTAAAATTATTGGCTGTATTTGTTTTGTAACCAGCGTCAGCACTACTAAATAGTGTGATGGAATCTACTGTAAAAATTGTAGATTGGTTTTTGTTAACAAAGCCTAAAATATCATTTTCAAAATTTTTCTTTAATATGTATTTTTGAAATACGAAAAAAGCTAGAATAATGACTACAATTAATAAAATAATGGTTATAATCGTTAAAAGGATTTTTACTTTCTTCGTATTTTCTTTTTTTACATTTTCTTTTATTATTTTTTCTTTTTTCATTAAATTTAAATCCTTTCTAAATCATTATATTAAGTAAAAATAAACACTTATATAATAGTATAAAAATTAAAGAAAATCAATAGTAAAAAAGCACAGAAATTTTCCAGATTTTTAAATTGACAAAAAAAGACACAAAGGTTAAAATAATGATAGGTGATTTTATGAAAACGAAAGAAAAGAAGGAGAAAAAAGTAAAAATAACCATTAAAAATATCATTTACTTTTTAGTTTTTCTGGTGTTTATGTTATATGCTATTTTATTCTATGATTTGTATTTTTCAAAAGAAGTGTATGCAACTGAGGAAACATCTAGTAATCCAACAGAAGAAATAACCATCAGTCAAGCAGAAGATGTGGATTTAGAAGAAATTATTTCACAGAATACCAATAATGGACAAAGAGAAGAATATGAAGTAAGAGAAGAAGTATT
>CALWZZ010000132.1 GCA_944386145.1 uncultured Clostridia bacterium
TTACCTGTAAATGATAAAAAGAAATTTTTTAGAAATCGAAAAATACGAATTATATTAACGGCCATTTCCTTTATATTGGTTTTTCTTCTTTGGGGCGAAAAATTATCAGGAATTATCACACTAATTAGCTTTATATCAGCAGGTTTGACCATTGCTGTAAGAGAAATCATATTTAACTTTTTTGCAGGTATTTATATTAATATTAATCGACCATTTGAAATCGAAGATAGAATTGAAATTGATGATGTTATGGGAGATGTCATTAGCAAACATGCTTTAGGATTTGAAGTTTTAGAAATAGGCAAAAGAGTGTATGGGGAGCAAAGCACAGGAAGAATTATCCATATACCAAATTCCTATATATTTACTAAGACACTAAAAAATTATACAAAAGTATTCAAGTATATATGGGATGAAATAAAAGTAGATATTACACTAGATGCAGATATTAAGAAAACACAAGAATTATTATATGAAATTTTATTTGATAATGAAACTTTGAAAGAAATTCCAAAAAAGATGGAAGATGCTGTGGATGAGGCAATTTTAGAATATAGAATTTATTATAATAACCTAGACCCAATTATATATATAAAAATAGAAAGATCACATATAGAAATGTATTTAAGATATTTGGTTCATCCCAAAAAAGCAAGAAATGTGCAAAATGAAATTAATATGAGAATTATGGAAGAATATCAAAAAGGAAATTTACCATTATATATAAATGATTAAGCTAAAAATTTTCTTAGAGTTAATTACTCTAAGAAATTTTTTCATACTAATAATACCAATAATTCCTGATAATGTCAATACAAAATAAGTAACTCTTTGCATGTAAAGTTGAATAATTGATTTATAGAATTGTTGATGAATATTTACTTCAAACTGCTTTAAATCTAGCTTTTCTTTACTGCAAAAATTTTCCTAGAGTAATTAACTTTAAGATAATACAAAGGAGGAAAAAATAGTGAAACAAAATAAAGGAATTACACTAATAGCATTAGTGATTACAATCATCGTATTATTAATATTGGCAGGGGTAACAATTAGTACCTTAACAGGAGAAAATGGAATCTTGACGAGAGCAAGTGAAGCAAGTGAAGAAACGCTCATAGCAAATGAAAAAGAAGAAATAAGTGTAGCATATAATGGGGCAAAAGCAAAGAATTTAGGAGAAAAAATCACTGATAGTGACTTAAATGAACAGTTTAGTGTAAATGGAACTAATGCAGAAGCAAATGGAAGTGAAAATATAGTAGTTAAATTTTTGGAATCCAATAATGAGTACATAATTCAAGAGAATGGAAATATAACAGAAGTGAATGTAGAACAAGTAAAAGATAGCAATCCAGGAAGTTTTGAAGGAAATGGAACAGATGCAAATCCTTATCTAATACAAAGCATAGAAGATTTAGTAGCATTTGCAACAAATGTGAACGCAGGAGAAACATATACTGGAAAGTATTTTGAACTGACACAAGATTTGGATTTTTATTCTGATAAATCCTATGTAAACAAAGATACTAAGTATGCATATAATAGCACAAAAGATGGATATGAAGAAAATTCAGAAGGACAAGCAATTAAGCAATTATGTACAACGGGAGAAGGATTTATATCAATTGGAAGAGCAGATGAATATTTTGAAGGTTTTTTTGAAGGGAATAACTGTACAATTCATAATTTATATATCAATATAGACAGAGAAGTAACTGGAGGAAGAGTAGGATTATTTGGTGGAATAGATAATGATAGCGAAATAAGAAATGTATCAGTTAATGGACAAATAACTGTACTAGACAGTTCTGTTACTCATGTAGGTGGGATAACAGGAGAAGCTCAATGTGGAGGACAATCAAGAGCGAAAATAATAAATTGTAATGCTGATGTAGATATAATGTGCCATGCAGACTGTGTTTTAGGTGGTATAGTAGGAGGCGCTTGGGGGACAATTGAAAATTGTAATCATAATGGAAATATAATTGTAGAAGCAGAAAAAGAGTATGTATATGTAGGTGGGATAGCTGGAATAATAGGATCAAGCGTGCAGGATGAAGTTATCAATTGTAATAATTATGGTAGTATAAAAGTAAATACAAAAGGTGCTAATTCAGTATGGGATACAGTAATAGCAGGAATTGCAGGATATAACAATGAAGCAAATATACAAAATTGCATAAACGAGGCAAATATAGAGGTTCTTGCAACAAGTGGTATATGTGTTGTGGGAGGAATAACAGGATATAATGATACAGCTTCAGATAAAATTGTAGCTGTTACAGGATGTTTGAATAAAGGAAATGTTAAAGGAACTAGTGAACAAAGTGATTGTTATGTAGCTGGAGTGTCTGGATACAGTGAGATGTTGATAGAAGCTGATGATAGCACAAATGAAGGTACCATAGAAGCAATAGCAGAAAACGGTACAGCATATAAAGATGATATTGTTGCAAAAGTTGAAGAATAATGTAAAATAATATTTCAAAAATTAGAATAAAATTTTAAAAACCCTTGCATTTTTGGTAAAAAGTGGGTATAATATATAAGGAAAACAACAAGAGCGAGAGAGTGGGAACAAATCCCACTCTTAAATTTTGAAAAAAGGAGGAAAACTTCTTGGCAAATATAGAAGAAAAAGTAGAAAACCTATTAAAAGAAACAATAGAAAATATAGGGTATGACTTATATGATGTAGAATATGCAAAAGAAGGGAAAAACTATTTCCTAAGAATCTATATTGATAAACCAGAAGGAATTGACTTAAAAGATTGTGAAAAAGTAAATGAGGCAATATCAGATTTGCTAGATGAAGCAGACTATATTAAAGACCAATACTTTTTAGAAGTTTCGTCACCAGGAATAGAAAGGGTATTACGAAAAGACAAGCACTTAGAGCAAAACAAAGGAAAAGAAATTGCAATCAAGTTGTTTAAGAAAGATGAGACGGGAAAGAAAGAATATCAAGGAATATTACAGGATTTTGATGATGAAACGATTACATTGGAAGATAATATAAAAATTGAAAGAAAGGGTATAGCACAGATTAAAACCATATATAATTGGGATTGAAAAATAATTACAATTTTGGACTACGTCAAATTTCATTTAAAACGCGGTTACATACAAAAAGTATGCGCCCTTGCCTTTTAAATAAAATTTTCCTTGCCAAAATTTAATTCTTTTCCAACCAGATTTTCACATTAAGAAAGGAATGTGATAAGAATGGCAAAAAAAGAAGAAAATAAACAAGAAGAATTAAAACAAGAAGAAAAGATTGAAAAGATTGAAAAAGTAAGAAAAAAAGCACATAAGAAAGCAGAAGAAGTAGAGCAAACAAAAAAAGATGAACATCAAGAAGAATCAGAGGAAACAAAAAAACTAAAAGAAGAAAAAGTAAATAATATATTAAAAAAAGCAAAAGAAAAAGGAAAAATTACAATAGG
>CALWZZ010000133.1 GCA_944386145.1 uncultured Clostridia bacterium
GCAATTACTGGTTCTGTTACAAGTCCTATTTTTTTAGAAAAAGGCAAAGAGTCTTTTACCATTTTTGGTATTTTTAGATTGCCTCTTCCATAAAATTTTTCCTCTTCTATTTCATATTCTAAATCTCCGATTTTGTCATCATTGCTTACATGTAATGACGTTGCTAAATAATATTCCTTTTCTTCTACATCTCTTTTCTTTCTTTTAACCACTAAAGCCTCATTTTTCTCATCATAATCATAAACTAAAAATAGATTGTTAAAAGCAGGATGTGCGTAATATTGTTCTTTTCTGGTTAAAATCGGCTCAAAATATCCTGTTAGTTCTACGATTTCTTCTTCATTTCCCATATTTTCTATGATAATTCTTCTTAATTCTACCGGTTCATTTGAAGCAATGGTTGTTTTAATGGTTGCTTTTAAATTGCCTTCACACATTTCTTGTTCTGTTTTATCTGGCATAAAGTGAATTTGATATTTTTCTTCATTTTTGGTGTTTTGTGCATAACTAGAACTCATAATATATTTGTTTTTGATACTTTTGATATTAAATATAATTCCTTGAATGGAATCATCTGTTGCTTTAAAATGATTGATATAAATATCTTTATATTTGCTAACCCCTTCTCCTTTTTGATTCATTGCTATCATGTACTTTTCATTTGATATTACATTTCCTCTAATTAATCTTTCATCAATTTTGGTATAGGTTCTTTCGATATAATTTTCATAATCTTTATATTTTAATTTTTCTACTTTTTCTTTATCTTCTTTTGTGGTAATTGCTTTTTCTGGCATGGTTTCTTGTAATAATATCGTAATTGCCTGAATTTCTGGATTTTTTGTAAATCGTTTTTGTAAGATTTGCTGATTGATTAAGTTATTGATAGAAAGTAAAATTAAGCCTTGATGATGTGCCATATATGTTTTTACAACTTCTGCTTTTTTTCCTTTTCTAACTCTTTCTGGGGTAAAATCTAATGATTCATAAAAACCATATTGATTATACATTCCATATTGTTCTAATGTTTTTAAATTTTTGATTACTTCTTTTGGAATATCTGTAATTGCTAAAACACTACCATAAGTTGCCACTACCATTTCATCTGCTAGTCCTCTTTTTAGTCCTAACCATGGAATTCCAAAAGCTTTGTATTGATAATTGGATTGCAAATCTTTTAAATTGAATGCTGCTTCTGATACACCAAATGGTAAATGCAATTCTTCTGCATATTTTCTTTGACTCATTAGCATAAATTTGCAAGATTCATCTAATAAGCTTCCTTTGTATTTTGGAATATTAATATTTGGCATTAAATATTCAAAAGCTGTTCCTGACCAAGAAATGAGCCCTTTATATTTATCTAAAACAGTCAGTGTTCTGCTTAAATGATTCCAATGTTTTGAGGATATATCTTTTTTAGCAATTGCTACAATACTTGCTTGTCTGGCCTCTGAAGCTAATAAGTCATAATACGAATCTGTTAATTTATTTTCTTCTAGGTTATATCCTATTGAAAAGATTTGATGTTCTTCACTATATAGATGTGAAAAATCAGTATTGTCAATAATTCTACTAACGATTTCTAACATTTCTTCTACTTTGTTTTGTAAAATTGTTGTTTCTTCTAAAAATGCTTTTGTGACATACAAATATCCCACAAAGTTTCCACTATCTACTGTCGAAATATACCTTGGTTTTAAAGGTTCTTTTGTTTTAGTATCATACCAATTATATAAATGTCCATTCCATTTTTGCAAACTATCTACTGAAGTAATGACATTGTATAATAGATTTATCGTATCTGTTAAATTTTCATATTGTAAATCATAGCTTGAAATAATCGCTAAGATAGATAATCCAATATTTGTCGAAGAAGTCCTACTAACAATCTTTTCTTTTCTGCCTTCCTGATAATTATCTGTCATTAAATAATTGTGTTCTTTGTCAATATATTGTTTAAAAAATTTCCATGTTTTTTCTCCGATTTCCAATATATATGCTTTTTCAGATTTATCAAGTGTTTCTACTGCTGGAATTTCTTGTTTTTCTTTACTAATATACCACATGATAAATGGTGCCAAAAGCCAGATGATTCCCAATACCATTCCCAATATATATCCAACTAAACTTCTACAATTCAAAGCCATTCCAATTGTCAAAATTCCAAAAGCTAGATTTATCCACATTTGTTTTATATAGGAAAGTACATCATTTCTTGCCTGTTTTTCTGCTTCTTCCGAAGTCATCCATTCTAATAGTTTTTTATGACTTATCCATTTTCGATACAATGTTTTGATAATTGCTATAAAGGAAACATATGCTTTATATGGCAACACACTAATGGTTATTACCATTCTTAAAATAATTCCTCTGTATCCTGATATTTTTGGTGTGAATTTTTTTTGCTGATGTTCGCCTTCTTTTTTGACAAGCATATTATTAAAAATTTCTAATATATTTGATATAACCACTGCTATTAAACTAATGATAATATATGGATAACTTTCAAAATGATATATATTTCCTAAAATTACAAATACAATCATCGAAACGATAACGGCAATTTCTATCAAACTTCTTCTTAAATTATCAAAAATCTTATATTTTGATAAACAATTTAATGGATTTCGAATAATTCCTTCTTTACCCTTTACGTTTTGTTTTAGCCAACTCGTGATTTGCCAATCGCCTCTTATCCACCTAGATAAACGGTTCATAAAACTATTATATTTCGTTGGATATCCATCCATTAGCAAAATATCTGTTGCTAGACCACAACGCAAGTAACAGCCTTCTAATAGGTCATGACTTAATACGGTGTTTTCTGGAATTGCATTTTTTAAAACTTTAGAAAATACCTCTAAATCATAAATTCCCTTTCCTGTGAAAATGCCTTCTCCAAAATTATCTTGATACAAATCTGAAATAGCATTTGTGTAAGAATCAATTCCACCTGCACCTGCAAAGGTTCTAGTAAATAATGTTTTGTAAGAAATGTCTAGGTTAATTCCAATTCTTGGCTGAATAATGCCATGCCCTTCTACTACCACCGTTTTTTCTTCATTCAAAACTGGTTTATTCAAAATATGTGCCATGCTACCTACAAGTTCAAAAGCGGAATTTAGAATTAAATCTGTATCTGCGTCTAATGTAATTACATATTTTATTTTAGGAATACAATCTTTATAGCCTTCTATGGTATTTACACGAAATTGGTTTTCTTCGTTTTCTAACAAATATTCATTAAATTGTGTAAGCATTCCTCTTTTTCTTTCCCAACCTAAATAGCAATTTTCTTTCTCATTCCATTCTCTTTTACGATAAATAAAATGAAAAATAGGAAAT
>CALWZZ010000134.1 GCA_944386145.1 uncultured Clostridia bacterium
GAATTTTACGATTATTACATAAAAGAATTTGATAAAATTGAATATTACAAAGATGTAGTAGAATTTGCTCATAGCTTAAAAGATAAATGTAAAATTGGAATTTTATCAAATCTTGGATCATTAGATAAGCAAAGATTAGATAAACAAGTAGACTTGAAACAATTTGATTATGTATGGCTTTCATTTGAATTAAACTCTAGAAAACCTAAAGAGAAAATTTATGAAATAGTAGAAAAAGACTGTAAGATAGAACCTAAAAATATCCTATTTGTTGATGATAGCAAAGAAAATATTGAAGTAGCAAAAATTAGAGGCTGGAATACATGTTTAGCAACAGGACATGAATTAGATAAAATAAAAGATAGTATAGATAAATTTTTAAATTTGAAATAAACAGGAGCAAACAATGAAAGTAAAATTATTAGGAACAGGAGCAATATATTCAAAATATATTTCAGAATGAATATATAAAGAATGGGAGAAAAAATATTTATTTAAAAAGTTAGGAGAAAAATAAATATGAAAGTATTAAGTTATAATATTTATGGAATAAAAAATGTTGAAAGCCCAACACCTAGTTGGGAAATAAGGCAAGAAAATTTATATAAAATTATAAACAAGATTTTAATAGATCAAGAAATTAAAGTATTATGTTTTCAAGAAGTAAATCAAAATAATATGATGTTAATTCAAAAAATATGTGATGAAAATAGTTTTATTATTTTAGAAAAATTTCCAATGAAAACTAGAACAATAAATCAATACAATATTGTTGCTATAAAAAATGATAAAGAAATTCATGTAAATAATATTTATTGTTTACCACATGGCAAAGATGAGGAATATAAGGAGATTAAGGAACAAGTTATAGATTATGGCATGAGTGATTATAGGACAACAGTTTTCGTTTATATTACCTATCAAAATAAAAAATATGTAATAGGTAATATTCACACAGATTATAAATCATCAGAAGGAAAAATAAAAGGTACAGTTAAATCTTTAGATTATATGGATAAAATTTATGCAGACTATAAGTTAATTGTAGGAGATATGAATATGGTTTCCCATATGTCTGAAGCAAACGAAATTTTACAACAAAAAAATAATTATACGACTATTTCTAAAAATACTATCGTGGAAAATTCATATCATGGATATGGTGTAAATGAATCTGTTAATGTGGATTTTGCTTTTGTTGAAAAAAGTAAAATAAATAAGTATGCATATAAAATTATAAAACAAGAAGATATGATGAAAGAAGGTTCAGACCATAGACCAGTTGTTATTACAATAAATGAAAACTAAATCTAGAATATCGATCTGATATAGAAGTTGATAACCATTTTCGTAAGGTCACGAAAATGGTCCCAATAGAATCAGGAGCAAAAAGAAGATTACAAGACTATATGCTTTACAAGATATTCTTGTTACTTAATTGCTCAAAATGGAGATTCTAAAAAAAGAAGAAATCGCATTTGCCCAAACATATAATGTAACGAAAAAAGATATCTATTACTCTTTCTTTTTGTTAAAAAATATGGTAAAATATAAGAAAATTTTTTAGAATTTTCTGTTTCTAATTTAAGAACAGATCATAATAAAATGTAACTCGTAAACTAGATTAGAAAAGCCAATTGGCAAGGAGGAAAAGGATGGAAATTATTGTTCTAAAAATTGTTGCATGTATATGCGTGACAATTGTAGCAGGAATCATAGCTTGGCGGGATGAACCTGGTATTGCATATGGACTTTTATTATTGGGACTAGTTGTGATTTTTGTTCCGTGGGACAAATTAATTGAATTATTATTACAAATGTGGGGTTGCAATTAGCGACCCTTTAAATATTTTACAACTCATTATGAAATTAAATGATTTAGATAAAAAATAAATATTAGAAAAAAATTTTGATGGACAAATCTATAAAGATTATAGTATATAAAAAATAAAGGAGAAGATATTATTGTTAGAAGAAAGTAGTAAAAGAATAGGTGAAAGACAAAAAGAATTGAATCGAAAATTAACAGAAGAGGAAAAAGACAAAATATTGGATGATTGCTATAATGAGTATGAATATAGACTATAATTAATATTATAATATAAAGAATAACGGTGGAATCTACAAATTGAATTCCACCGTTTCTGCCATATTCGTGGCAGATGTTGTTTTGCTTATTTGCTCTGATTTTTATCAGCGATTATTTTCCGTGCTTTATCTTCAGAACATAATTTTGATTCACCTAAAACAATCCATATGTCAGAGTTAGGCTTTGAAAAAGCAATTCCACGATATTTACCTGCAAGTACCAAAATATCTTTGCCTTCAAGGTCATCTAGCCATATTATATTGTTTCTACTATATTGTTGTAATAATAAGTAAAATGAATCCATAATATTAGAATCTTTAGTATTGAAGTCGATTCCATATCGTTCTTCTTTGTTATCACCAAATTGGATGTCAAAACTTAATTTAACTATTTTTGCATCCATAGTTATTGTAGTTGCTGTACTTACAATCCGAGCTTTTCTTACTTTCATACAGTTCGTCCTTTCTGCATATCGCAAAACATATGTTATTTTGTTACCTTACAATTATATCATAATCAACCACATTATGCAAACTAAATAAGAGAGAAAAACACTGAATATAGGACATAATCAATTTTATAATATAAAGGAATAACGGTGGAATCTTTAAAATTAAATTCCACCGTTTCTGCCATATTCGTGGCAGATGTTGTTTTGCTTGTTAGCTCTGATTTTTAGCAAATCTCTTCATTACTTCATCTTCGGTAAAAGTTCCCTTCACGTCAAAAATCCTCCACTTTTCCGTTCCAAGAGCAGAGTAGGCAAGTCCAGGTTCACCCAAGATAATATTGATATCTTCTCCAACTAATGATTTGAAATCCTCAAATTGTATGCAGTTTTCCGTATCATAGTACAAACCTAACAACAACAATAAGGACTCAAAATGCTCATTGGTAAAACCAATTGGTAATGTTGCTCCATCATCATGAAATCGGATAATAAATCCAAATGTTATCCGATTTTCATTGATGTTAAAAGATACATTTGCATCAACAATCTTAGCTTTCCTAACTTTCATGTAATTCATCCTTTCTACATTTTGCAAAACATATATTTCTGTGTTACCGTTAAATTATACCATAATTAACCATATTATGCAAACTGAGCAATACTTTATTTTTTATTACATATATGATAGTATATAGATAAATTTAATAATTAGGAGATAACAATGATAGAAAATAA
>CALWZZ010000135.1 GCA_944386145.1 uncultured Clostridia bacterium
AATATTGATAGGGGATATGTTTTAAGAAGATTAATTCGTAGAATGATAAGACATATGAACAAATTACAAATTGATTTGTCAGAATTATCAAATTTGATTGATATTAATGTTGATAATTTAAAAGAAATGTATCCAGAATTAGAACAAAATAGAGAAACGATAAAAAATGTAATTAATGAAGAAAAGGATAAATTTGTTAAAACATTAACACATGGAGAAAGAGAATTTGACAAAGAAATGCAAAAGGCAAAACAAGAAGGTAAAACAGAAATTGATGCCAATATTGTATTTAGACTATATGATACTTATGGATTTCCACCAGAAGTTACAAAAGAATTAGCTGATGAAAATAATATGACAGTGGATTTAAAAGGTTTTGAAGAACTATTTAAAGCTCATCAAGAAAAATCAAGACAAGGAAGTACACAAAAATTTAAAGGTGGACTAGCAGACCAAAATGAAAAAACAATTGCATATCACACAGCAACCCATTTGTTACATCAAGCATTAAGAACAGTTTTAGGAGACCATGTAAAACAAAGTGGTTCTAATATCACAGAGGAAAGATTACGTTTTGACTTTACACATCCACAAAAAATGACAAAAGAAGAAATTCAAAAAGTAGAAGACTTGGTAAATGAACAAATTCAAAGAGATTTACCAGTAACTTGTGAAGAAATGAGTTATGAAGATGCCAAAAAATCAGGAGCAATTGGATTGTTTACAGATAAATATGGAGACAAAGTAAAAGTATATACAATAGGAGACTTTAGTAAAGAAATTTGTGGTGGACCTCATGTAACACACACAGGAGATATGGGAAGATTTAAAATCAAAAAAGAAGAGTCAAGTTCTTCTGGAATTAGAAGAATTAAAGCAGTTTTGATTAAAGATGAATAGCATTATCAAGATAGATTTTGACTTTTATAGAAAACAGTAAAATGAGGGCAAACAAAGAATTTTTATTTATTGTTTCTGTTCTCATACTGGTATTTTTTTGAAGAAGGGAAGTAATAAGAAATGGAAGATTGTTTGTTTTGTAAAATTGTAAAAGGAGAAATTCCATCAAATAAAGTTTATGAAGATGAAGACATACTTGCATTTTATGATATAAACCCAGCAACACCAATTCATATATTAGTAATACCAAAAAAACATATAGCAACTCATAATGATTTAACAGACGAAGATAGCGAATTAATGGCAAAAATGCATAGAGTAATTAACCAAATTGCGGAAGAGAAAGGATTTAAAGAAAAAGGATATAGATTGATTATGAATTGTGGAGAAGATAGTGGTCAAGAAGTAAAACATTTACATTTTCATATCCTTGCTGGTAAAAAGATGGGACCAAAAATCATTGATTAAATACTATTTTTTCTCATATTAAGATAAAAAAATCTCAAAAGCCTTGCTAATCAGGGCTTTTTGTGTTATAATTACAAGTGTAAGGTTATTTTTAATAAAAGAGGTGAAAAACTTAGAAGTATTCTAAGGTAAAATATGGGAAATAATTTAGGAACACAACCAGATACTAGATTTCAATTTCAATTTCGACAACTTTTAAAAGAGTTTTTAAATATGGTTGGAGGAAATTCAGAAACTGCAAAAGAAACAGAAATTGATAAAGAAGTCAAAATGGTTGAAAATAGTGAAGATAAAGATATAATTCAAAAATTAGAAAAAATGGTTAATATTGATGAGAATAGTGGTGGTAAAGGAAAGAAAAAATCAAGAAATCAACAAGCAAAACAAGTTCAAAAGCAACAATCAGAAGGCAAAGCTCAACAAAATCAAATACAACCATCAGCTAATACAAGACCAACTCAAAATAGAACAAATACAGGACATCAACCAAGTAAAGATGATGATTATACAAGATAAACATACAAGAAATTTTAAATTTCTTGTATGTTTTACTTGACAAATGGAAAAACTACCAGTATAATAGTACTTGCTTAGAAATATGGCGAAGTAGCTCAGTTGGCTAGAGCATTCGGTTCATACCCGAAGGGTCATGTGTTCGAATCACATCTTCGCTACCAAAAAAACTCGTAAATGTAAGATAAACATTTGCGAGTTTTTAAGTATTAGAAATTTTTAGTATATATAAAATAATTATGATTATAGATTTTAAAAAATTATAATAATAAAGAGAGAAAAGTTTTATTTTCCCTCAAATAGAGTATTTAAAATATTAGGATATATGGTATTCGCATGATTTCTCCAATTTTCCACAATTTTTTTAGCTCTTTCTCTTGAGCCAGCATAAGTTTTAACTTCAAAAATCGTTTCATTATTTTCTACAATTTTTAAAGTAACAGTATAATTATTTTCATCTTTTGGTGTAAATTCAGCAATAACTGAAGAAGCTTCTTCAATATTTGAAAATTCTTCTTTGAAAACACTATCTGCTTTTAATTTTAATATTCCAGGCATTACATCTTTTGTCAAAATGTATGCATTTTTTCCCTCACTAGTAATTTTTAATACTTGTTCATCTTCTTTTGTATAAACACCTACTAGCTTTGAATCTATTAAATCTGTCAAGATTTGTTTAAAATAAAAGTAATTCAAATTATTAATAGAAGAAATAATTTTAAACAATCCATCTTGAACGATATCTCCATCAATTAGATTTAAGATATATAGGATTAATACCTTATTTTCAGCCAAAGTAGTAGTATTATTTGAATTTGAACTCATAAATAGCACTCCTTACTTTGAATATTTGCTAAGATTATATCATAATACAATAAAAAAGTAAAACAAATTATAGAAAAAATCTTTAAATTTCTGGAAAAAAGGGGTATAATATTATAGGAAATTTAATAAATAGAAAGGAATGGGTTGTATGAAAAAAGGAAAAGTTGTTTTAGTAGGTACAGGATTTGTAGGAATGAGTATGGCATACTCAATGTTAAACAGAGGAGGAGTACAAGAGCTTATCTTAATTGATATAGATAAAGATAAAACGATTGGAGAAGAGATGGATTTATCACATGGATTACCATATGCACCTCAAAAAATGATAATTAGAGCGGGAGATTATGACGAATGTAAAGACGCACAAGTTGTTGTCATTACAGCAGGTGTTGCACAAAAACCAGGACAAACAAGATTAGAATTAGCAGAAGTAAATGCTAAAATTATGAAAGATATTACAAAAAGCATTATGGCAAGTGGATTTAATGGAATTATTGTTGTAGCAAGTAATCCAGTTGATTTAATGACTTATGTTGTTGCAAAAGTATCTGGATTACCAAAAAATCA
>CALWZZ010000136.1 GCA_944386145.1 uncultured Clostridia bacterium
ATTCTCCAAATGTGTTATGTAATGGTTCTTTCTTAAATGCAATATGGACATTTGGCATGGTTTCATCATAACTTGTGAAACATACATAATATAAATCTAAATTTTTCTTTGTTTCAAATCCATCAAAATCCGGGTCCACTAATGCTCTTGTAATTTCTCTTGCTCTATCTGGTCTAAAGTTAAAGAAGATAACAGAGTCATTTTTTTCAATTTTTGCAATTGGTTCTTCTCCATTGCAAATAACGGTTGGTTCAACAAATTCATCAAAAACTTCTTTTTGGTAAGAATCTTCAATAGATTTTACGGCACTTCCGGCTTTGATTCCTTCCCCATTAACAAGTGCATTATAGCATTTTTGAACTCTTTCCCATCGTTTATCTCTGTCCATTGCATAAAATCTACCAGATAAACTTGCGATTTTTCCTACATTTTTTTCTTTCATTTTTTCTTCTAGTTTTACAATATAACTTTCAGCAGATGCTGGTGGTGTATCTCTTCCATCTAAGAAACAATGTACATATACATTTTCAAAATCTCTTCTTTTTGCCATTTCTAATAATCCATATAGATGACGATTATGACTATGTACACCTCCATCTGATACTAATCCCAAAATATGCAATTTAGAATTATGCTTCTTACAATTTTCAATTGCTGCAATAAATTCTGGATTTGAGAAGAAATCTCCATCTTCTATTGATTTTGTAATTCTGGTTAATTCTTGATATACAATTCTTCCTGCTCCAATATTTGTGTGTCCTACTTCTGAATTTCCCATTTGTCCTTCTGGTAATCCAACATGTAATCCACTTGTATAGATATCTGTATTTGGATATTTTTTCATTAGTCTATCAATATTAGGTGTTTTTGCTAATTTAATCGCATTTCCATCTTTGTTTGGATTGTCTCCAAAACCATCTAATATCATTAACATTGTTAGTTTATCTTTCATAATCTACCATCCTTTTCTTTTAGATTTGAAGTGTTTTATTTATTATATAGAAAAAATCCACTTTTATCTTGACCCTATATAAGATTTTTTCGTATATAACAAAGTTAAGCTTATTTATCAAAGTTAACAATCTTTGAAAATTCTTCTGGATCTAAACTTGCTCCACCAACTAATCCACCATCTATATCAGACATTGTGAATAGTTCTTTTGCATTTTTAGATTTTACACTTCCACCATACTGTATTATAACGCTTTGGGCTACATTTTGTCCATATATTTTCTCAATTTTCTTACGGATATCTTTGATTGAGTTATTTGCGTCTTCACTTGTTGCTGTTTTTCCTGTTCCAATTGCCCAGATTGGTTCATAAGCAATAATTGTATTTTCTACTTGTTCATTTGTTAATCCTTCTAAAGCTAGTTCCGTTTGTTTTGTGATAACTTCTGTTGTTTCTCCAGCTTCTCTTTGTTCTAATGTTTCTCCCACACATACAATTGGTTTTAATCCATTGGCAAATGCTGCTTTTATTTTTTTATTGACACTTTCATCTGTTTCATTAAAATATTGTCTTCTTTCTGAATGTCCAATAATGACATATTCCACATTAATTGATTTTAACATTCTTGCTGATACTTCTCCTGTATAAGCCCCTTTTTCTTCAAAATGCATATTTTGTGCACCTATTTTGATATTCGTATTTTGTGCTGTTAATAAGGCATAAAATAAATCAGTAAATGGAACACATAATATAACTTCATTTTGTGTTTCACCTACTAATTTTGCTAAATCGTCAATATATCTAATTGTCTCATCTGGAAGCATATTCATTTTCCAGTTTCCTGCGATTACTTTTCTTCTCATTGTATAATCCCTCCATTCAAGCATTCTTTGCTTTAAATTTTTATATATAATAATGTTAAATCGCATTTTTGGTGAATTAACATTATTATCCGCCTTTACAGACATTTCTATTGTATAACAAAAGAGACTACTTTTCAAGTAATCTCTTTTATTTTTCCATCTGTTTTTATTTTTCCTGATATAACTGCTTTTTGTACTTGCCCATTTGCCATATCTATCTTAATTTTTATGCTTTCCCCTGATGGTTGTTTGATTTCTAACATTTGACTAGCATTTTCTTTCATAGCTTTTACAATTCCAACCCCAGTTGTTCCTGAACCACAAGCTGTTTCATAAAACATTGTATCAATCGCATTTACCCATACAACTGGATTAATTTTTAACATATCATCTTCTCTTTCTAGAAACATAATTCCCACTGCTTCTTCGTTTGTTAATCCATATTTTTCAATAATTTTCTTTGCTTCTTCTTTTATCGTTTCTTTATGTTCTAAATATGGTTTTGCCTTATCTTCTTCTATTACAATGGTTACCATTCCTTGCATTCTTACTAGATAAATACCATCTTCTTTTGTTTCAAACATTTTATTGTTTCCTGTATATAATGGAATTTCACAATATGCTTCTCCCTTTTCATCGACACCTGCTGTTACATAATCTTTTCCATTAACTTTTAGCAATAATTCTCCCGTTTGTCCTTTTAAATAGTAGTGTGCTGCACTTCTTGTTGCATTTCCACAAAACTCTCCTCCAGCCATTTCTAATTCTGGTTCTTTTCCAAATTCTACAAACCCTACTTGTTCTATATTGCTTTCTTTTTGCATAATCATATCATTAATCTTTTTCTTTTCTTCTGGTGTATAGCCTCTTTTTAACACAAAAGCTGTATCATTTCCTGCTGGAATATATGTAATATATTGAATCTTTTCCATGCTTTCTCCCACCTTATTATAAACATTGTATATCAAAAAATCCACATAATATCAAGATAAACGTCAATCTTGCTTATTTAACAATAAAGAGGAAACTTTGTTCCTCTTCAATCTTTTATTTATCCATTAAAGCTTCAATTCCTGGTAATTTCTTTCCTTCTAAGAATTCTAATGAAGCTCCACCACCTGTTGAAATATGAGTCATTTTATCTTCTAATCCAGCTTTCTTAACAGCAGCTGCTGAATCACCTCCACCGATAATTGTTGTAGCGTCAATTTCTGATAGTATTTTTGCGATAGCATTTGTTCCAACAGCAAATTGATCAAATTCAAATACACCTAAAGGTCCATTCCATACAACTGTTTTTGCTGTCTTTAATTCTTCTTCATACATTTTTATCGTTTCTGGACCAATATCCAATCCTTCCCAACCTTCTGGAATTTCTGTATATTTTACAACTTTACTTTCTGTATCTGATTTATATTCTTTTCCTA
>CALWZZ010000137.1 GCA_944386145.1 uncultured Clostridia bacterium
TTTAAAAAATTATTCGTTTTTTTGTGTTAAGTTTTGATTACAACTATATTACAAGTTATTTAGCTGTGAATAGTAACTTCTTACATTTTTTACCTTGAAAAAAGTTTGAAAAATGCTTGACAAACTGATAATAAATATGATATTATATTTAACGTTACAAGAAGAAGTCAAACTTCTCACCTTATCCAAGTAAGGAAAAAGGTTAGAAATTGAATAATTTTAACATCTAAAAAGATGTTAGTTTTATTTTGGATTTGACTTGTAACAAAAGTCAAATTTTTTCGTTTCTTGAGAACTTTTATTAATATAGATTATAAAAAAATAAAATAATATTCTCATAAAGCGAACTATTGGAGGTGTTTTGTATAAAACAAGAATTACCAATTAACGGTCAAATCAGAGCAAAAGAAGTTCAACTAATCGGAGATAATGGAGAAAAAGTAGGAATTATTTCTTTAAATGAAGCTTTAGAAAAAGCAGAAGAAAAAAACTTAGACTTAGTGCTAGTAGCTCCAAATGCAAATCCACCAGTTTGTAAAATTATGAACTATGGAAAATATAAATTTGAGCAAGCCAAAAAAGAAAAAGAAGCGAAAAAGAAACAAAAAAGTTTTGAAATTAAAGAAATAAGAGTAACTCCTAATATCGAAGAACATGATTTTAGTTTTAAATCTAAAAATGCAAAAAAATTCATACAAGATGGAAATAAGGTAAAAATAACCGTTAGATTTAGAGGAAGAGAAGTAAACAATTCAAAAGCAGGCGAAGTTGTTTTAAATAAATTCATAGAAGATATGAAAGATATCGCAGTTGTAGAAAAAGCACCAAAGCTTGAAGGTAGAAATATGTTTACAATTCTTGCAAAAAAGACTGAAAAATAAATTTAGGGAGGAGAATGTATTATGCCAAAATTAAAAACAAATAAGGCTGCAAAGAAAAGATATTCTTTAACAGCAACAGGAAAAGTAAAAAGAACAAAATCAAACAGAAGACATTTATTAGCAAATAAGACAAAAAGACAAAAAAAATCAGGAAAAATTCAAAATGCTTATGCAGACAAGACATGTAAAAATACAATCAAAAAATTATTACCATATGGTAACTAAAATGAAGATGAATTAAGGGGAAGGATTTTTATCTGTGGAAAATTTATTAGAAAAGAAAAGATCCCCTGCTAAATAGAAAAAGGAAGGTGATAGATATGGCAAGAGTAAAAACAGCAAGAACAACAAGAGCAAGACATAAAAAAATATTAAAACAAGCCAAAGGATATTTTGGAGCAAAACATTATAGATTTAGAAATGCAAATCAAGCAGTTTTAAAATCATTATCATATGCATATGTAGGAAGAAAAGATAAAAAAAGTAATTTTAGAAAATTATGGATTGCAAGAATTAATGCAGCAGCAAGAATGAATGGAACTACATATAGTAGATTAATTGCTGGATTAAAGAAAGCAAATGTAACAATCAATAGAAAAATGTTAGCTGAAATCGCTGTAACAGATCCAAAAGCTTTTACAGAGATTGCTGAAATTGCAAAAAAAGCATAGTAAAAAAGAATGAAGTTATTTTGTAAGAAATAGCTTTATTTTTTTTTACTATACTTTTTTGATTTATTGTTTCTTCATTTTAGGTTTTGAAATCAAAGAAGCCAAATATCCAAAGAAAACAGCAGCAGCAATTCCGCCAGCAGCAGCTTTCACACCACCAGTAAAAGCACCAACAAGCCCTATATTTTTCACTTCTTCAATAGCACCTTTGGCCAGATTATAGCCAAAACCAGTTAGGGGAACGGTTGCACCGCTACCGGCAAAATCTACTAGATATTGATAAATGCCTAGTCCACCTAGAATAGCACCTAAGGTAACAAAAATAACTAAAATTCTAGCAGGTGTTAACTTGGTTTTGTCAATTAAAATTTGTCCAACAACACAGATTAAACCACCAACTACAAAACATTTTAAAAGTGTAGACCATTCAAAAATCGAAGCCCAATCAATTGTATCCATAAAATTTCATTCCTTTCTGTAATTTAAAAAAACTATAAAAATGTGTTTTAATTAAAGATTTAAGTTTATAAATTAAATGCAATTGTATTTTATAAATACTTACAAGTTTTCAATACTAATAGCATGTGCGATACCAGGAATAGATTCGCCTTGTTGAGAACTTGTTGAATTCATTAAAGCACCAGTTGCAATTAATAATAATCGTTTCATTTTTCTTTCTTTCAATTGTTTAAAGAAATATCCAGAAAATACAGTACCACAACAAGCACAACCACTACCACCACTATGTGTATCCTGATTGTCTTTATCAAAGATTAAAACACCACAATCATTATAATTATTTTTAATGTTATAGCCATTGTTTTTTAATAGGTCAATCGCAATTTCTTTCCCAACATATCCCAAATCACCACTGATAATGGCATCATAATAATTAGGACTTCTGCCAGTATCTAAAAAGTGTGTGGTTAATGTATCTGCAAAACTTGGAGCCATTGCTGCTCCCATATTATTACCATCTTTAATGCCCATATCGATAATCTTTCCAGGGGTAATATGGGTAATATAAGGACCAGAACCATTTTTTGCTACGATAGCTGCTCCAGAACCAGTAACAGTCCATTGACTAGTTTGTGGTCTTTGATTACCTAATTCTAGAGGAAAACGGAATTGTTTTTCAGCACTACAAAAATGGCTAGAAGTTGCACATAATACATGATTAGCAAAACTTTCGGCACAAATAGCACCTAATGTTAACGACTCTACAAAAGTAGAACAAGCACCAAATACACCAAAAAAAGGAATTTGCAAATCACGTAAGCCAAAACTAGAAGAAATACATTGATTTAGTAAATCTCCAGCAAACATGCAATCAATATCTTGTGCTAAAATACCGAGCTTTTCGGATAACCATATTTACGGTTTCTTTTATAATTTTACTTTCGGCCTTTTCCCATGTTTTTTCTCCCCAAAACTCATCATCTAATGTTTGGTCAAAATATTTTGCCATAGGTCCTTCAGCTTCTTTAGGTCCAACAATAGATGCACATTCTAAAATTGAAGGTGGGGTTGTAAATTTTATTGTTTGTTTTCCTAATCGTTCCAAAAAATTCATCTCCTTTTCCGTCCTGTCCAATTGGGGACGTTTCTTTTTGAGACATTTTTATGTAAAGTTCTATTTGCTAATAAAAATAATAGAAACTTTA
>CALWZZ010000138.1 GCA_944386145.1 uncultured Clostridia bacterium
AAAAATTTGAAAAAGAATTAGTATATTGCTAGGCAGACAAATTTGAAATTTATAAAGCGTACTTTCTGTACGTTGATTAAATTTCAAATGAAGTTTAACGACGCAAGATGCTGATTATTTTTCAAATTCACCCACCTTCTCTATAAAAATATCATTAAGTGTTGGCTTCTTAATTTCAAACTTATCAACTTCTATATGATTTGTAACTAATCTTTCCAACAATTGGTGAGCTTTTTCTTCAGAATCGATTTTAATAGAATATTCATTATTTTTAGAAAACTCTATTTCCATATTAAATTCTTTAATGTATTCATCTATATTTTTATCTGTTGATAACTCTAATCGATTTGCTTTATATCCTTCTTTTATTTCTTTCAAGTTACCTTGTAAAACAGTTTTTCCCTTATTTAATATTAAAATATCTGTACAAAATTCTTCAATAGACGCCATTTGATGACTAGACATGATAATATATTTTCCATCTTTTACTAAATCAATAATAACATTTTTTAAAATTTCAGAATTGACTGGATCTAGACCGCTAAATGGTTCATCTAATACAATTAATTCTGGATCATGAATAATCGCTGTCATAAATTGAATTTTTTGTTGATTTCCCTTTGACAATTTCTCAGCTGGCATTAGTATATATTCTTCTACTTTTAATACTTTTGCCCATTTTTTTATAGCCTCATCTGCTTTCTTTTGACTCATACCTTTTAATTTTGCAAAATACATCAATTGGTCATATATTTTTGTTTTTGGATAGACACCTCTTTCTTCTGGTAAATATCCAAAATTCACACTCTTTCTTTCAACTTTTTTACCATTCCAGGTAATTTCACCCGTATCTTTTTTGATAATTCCTAATAACATTCTAATAGTTGTTGTTTTGCCAGCACCATTTGTACCAAGCAAACCAAACACACCAGGCTTATCTACTTCAAATGAAATATTATCTACTGCTTGTTTTCCAACAAACTTCTTAGAAACATTTTCAAGTTTTAATCCCATTTTTTCCTCCTTTTAGGCCAACCCACTCTTTCATTAAAAAGAACTCGCCCCTACGTTTTTTTCAATCTTATGTATTATATTATTTTCTATCTATTATTACAATAGTTTTATGACAATTTGTTGTTATTTGTCATAATCTTAATAATTTTTCTAATTAGTAAACTTTGTTTCATGTTTAAAGATACCTGAATTCAAGGCACTTATTGAAATTATTAGATAAATCTGAATTTTATAAGAGGCCTAACCTTGTTGTATACGGAAAAATCTTATATATGGTCAAGATAAAAGTCGATTTTTCATATACCATAAAAAAGACTATCTCGAAAGATAGTCTTTTTTATTGAACAATTTTCAGTTAGCTTACCGGATTCTGCTCTGGTTCCTGCAGCATGACAATTGTCGTTCTCCTTCTGATTAACGACATTTCTTTTCCTCTTGGTTGATCTTCCAGAAAATGCAATTGCCCTTCCAGATATCCTTTGTTGTTTAGGTATTTGAAATTGCTTGGTCGTCTAACTATACTAATAGGTGGTCTTGACTTACTTTCTAAGTCATCCTGAACCAATATCTCGAACCACCCCCCAATTGGCAATAATTCCTCTGCATAATCCTGGCATAATTCAAGATCACTCTCTTTTATACCTGTATAATAACCTGGTGATGTCCAACTCCCTGGTTGAACAATTCTCCTCTTTATACCTCCTTCTTCACTCCAGCACACACAGTTATACCATGGTGCAAATTCATACCTTTGCAATAATTGGCGGTATTCAGACTCATTTCCCATTAAAAATTCCATGTATGGGTTATTTATTCCCTGTGATAGCTGATATCTATTAAAATCGTCTTTCCCGCTTTCAACTAAGCGGAACATCATTTCTAGATATACTGCTATCATGGAATAATACAGCGTTTTCAATATCACGCAGCTTCCATTTTCTGGCATTAACTTTTCTATTTGCTTTTTTACCATTTTTTTATCAAAACAGCAAATTCTATTATTTCCTTTTTGAAGCCATAATTTTATTTTCTTGTACTTTTTATCCATCGTGGGATAAAAAGTATAAATCCACACGCCTTTTATTAATGGCCTACTACTTAAGGCCTTTATAAAGGTATCATGTAGTCTTTGACATCTCGCCAATTCATTATCTATTTTAGCACGTGGTACGTGCTTTGACCATGGATATTTCTGGTTCCAGCGCCATATGATATAACTCTCATCAAAAAGATTTTCGAAACGTTCTATTGCTTCATCCAATTGATGAATTGGAACATATGTGAGGCAGTATCCCTCTTGCTGTAAATAGTACAATTCAGTTGTTTCATTGTACTTAATGTTTTCCACATTAAATCCCTTTGGAATATAATGTGGATATGCCTCGACATTTTCCACATCTTCAGGCTTGACGCCCTCTGGTAATTTTTGGGACAACTGATATAAAGTTTCATATCTTTCCTCCTCTTCTCTTGCTATTTCTTCAATTGTCTTGATTGAAGAGGTGTTGCTGTTGCTTCTAGCTAACTCATCTTCTGGTAGTATCACTTTAATGCTACCATCTTTTAAAACCTCGTAGTTACCTTGTTCTATCCGCATAGTCTTGTTCATAACTATGCCTCCTTTCTATTTAATAAGATAGCCCTATTATAGCATATATAAGCCTATTTTGCAATTAGGTTACATAATTTATTTTAACGTTCCACCTCAACTTTTAAGTTTTCCCCATTAATATTTGTATCTGTATATTCTCTTCCTTCTTCGTCGTAAAAGATGTTGTCTGCTAATGTGTCATGTTTGATTGTTTCTTCGTATTTTTTGATAACAGCTTCTACTTTTTCGTTTCCTGCTACATATAGGTTGATTCTGTCTAATACTTCGAATCCACTATCTTTTCTCATGTTTTGTACTTTTGATAAGACTTCTCTTAAGATTCCTTCTTCTGCTAGTTCTGGTGTAATGGTTGTGTCTAATACAACACCAATTTCTCCTTCTCCACTAAATGCAAATCCATCTTTTCCTTGCATTGTTACTAGTAAGTTTTCTGCGTTTAGTCCAATTTGTGTGTCATCTATTTCAATGTATTCTGTGCCTCCGTTTTTTACCGTGTTTGCTAAGTCCATTTGATTTTTCTTTGCAATTTCTTCTTTAATTCTAGGAATTAGTTTACCATATTCTTTTCCTAA
>CALWZZ010000139.1 GCA_944386145.1 uncultured Clostridia bacterium
GCAAAAGAAGAAATCGAAGCTTTAGGCGGAAAGGCAGAGGTGGTTTAATTGTTTAAAACGTTAAAAAACGCATTAAAGACACCAGATGTAAGAAAGAGATTATTATATACATTATTATTATTAGTTGTATTTAGACTAGGATGTTATATAACTGTACCAGGTGTAGATAGCATTGCCTTAAATGAAGCTATGGGAAATACACAAGGTATTGCAGGATTAATTGATATGATTTCCGGAGGAGCTTTTTCTAGATTTTCTGTTTTTGCAATGTCAATCAGTCCATATATCACAGCTTCAATTGTTATCCAATTGTTAGCTATGATTATCCCTTCATTAGAAAGATTAACGAAAGAAGGGGGAGAAGAAGGAAGAAAGAAAATTAATCGATATACAAAAATCTTAACAATTATACTTGCTTTAGTAGAATCAATTGGTATTTATTTTGCATATCAATCAAGTGGAATATTTGTGGACAATTCATTCTTAACAGGTGCATTAGTTGTTGCAGGACTAGTAGCAGGTACATCTATTCTAATGTGGCTTGGAGATCAAATAACCAATAAAGGTGTAGGAAATGGTATTTCATTATTAATTTTTATTGGTATTGTTTCAGGATTACCAAGTGGGGTTGTTACACTATGGAATTTAATTATGCAAAATGGAGTATTTAGTACAACTGGACTTTTAACGGCTTTAGGAATTATTATAGGAGCAATTGTTTTAGTTACAGGTGTTGTGTTTGTACAACAAGCTGAAAGAAGAATTCCAGTACAATATTCTAAAAAAGTTGTTGGAAGAAAAATGGTAGGAGCACAAAATACACATATTCCATTAAAGTTAGCTATGGCAGGCGTTATGCCTATTATATTTGCATCATCATTTATGACATTTCCAGCAATGATTATACAAATATTTGTGCCAGATATTGCAAGTCAAACAGGCTTTTTAGCAGGACTATATAATTTCTCAATAGCTACATCAACATCAAATGTAGGAATTGGATATTCTATAGCAAATGCAATTGTATATTTATTATTGATTTTAGGATTTACGTATTTTTATACGTATGCAACATTTAATCCAGCAGAAGTATCAAATAACATAAAGAAGAATGGTGGATTTATACCAGGAATAAGAGCAGGAAAACCAACGACAGAATACTTATCATCTGTTATCTCTAAATTAACACTTTTTGGAGGATTGTTCTTAGCAATTATAGCAGTATTACCTATGTTACTAAGATTTACAAACCTAAACATTGCATTTGGAGGTACTTCAATCTTAATTGTTGTAGGTGTTGCTCTAGAAACTGTTCAACAATTAGAATCTTTATTAGCAATGAGACACTATAAAGGATTCTTAGAAAAATAATGTAATAAAGCATTATAATCTGAAAATTGCCAAAGGAGACGGCTATTTTGGCAATTTTCAATCTTTTAATTATAAAAGCAAAAATGATAAAAATAATTTTTTCAATGTTTATTTGGATGTTTAATGTAAAAAATAATAAATATTAAAAAGGTTATTTTAGAAGCATAGAAAATTATATTTCTATAACTTTAAAACAATATTAACCCTAAAATTAAAGTAAAGGAAGTGTTTTTATGATTATCATTATGTTAGGAGCACAAGGTACTGGAAAAGGAACAGTAGCAGGAATGATAAGTACTGCAACAGGATTGCCACAAATTTCAACAGGAGATATTTTTAGAAAAAATATTAGTGAAAAAACCCCATTAGGAATTGAAGCAGACAAATATATTTCTAAAGGAGAGTTAGTGCCTGATGAAGTAACTGTACCAATGGTAGAAGATAGATTAACATGGGAAGATGCAAAAAATGGAGCTATTTTAGATGGATTTCCAAGAACAATTGAACAAGCAGAAAAATTAGATGAGATATTAAATAAGAACGGAAAAAAAGTAGATTTAGTTGTAAATTTAGTAACACCAAAAGAAGAATTAATTGATAGAATGTTAACAAGAAGAGTATGTACAAATCAAGAATGTAAAACAACATATAATACAAAATTAAATCCACCAAAAGTAGAAGGAATTTGTGATAAATGTGGATCACCATTAAAACAAAGAGCAGATGATTCTGACCCAGAGGCAATAAAAAGAAGATTAGAAATTTATGAAGAAAAAACAAGCCCATTAGTACAATATTATGATGAAAAAGGTGTATTAAAAACAGAAACAGTAAGTCTTTCAATTAATAGAATGGGAAAAGATGTAGCAGATGATATTATTGCATTATTAAATAAATAAAATGAAACAAATTAGTAATTTTATGTTTATGAGATAAAATATAACAAAAGATACATTGACTATTTTAGAAATACACAATTGGATAAATAGAATAAGATAAAAGTTGATAATAAAGATAAATTAGCTTATTATCAGCTTTTATGTTCTTGTATAGGAAAAATCGAGTTTTTCCTATACAAGAACGTCGCTTCGCTCTAACGATTGCACACAAATTTTACTAACGTAAAATTTGGTGCCGAACAATAACGCGGGCTTTAAAATGTCATAAACAGATAAAATATAAAAAAAGCCCACTATTGTTCTTGTAAAATCCCATTATTGTTCTAAGATAGGAAATGTGATAAACAAAAAATGTAAAAAAGTTTGCTATTGTTTACTTATTGAATATAGGAATTTGTATATAGAAAGAAGGAAGAAAAAATGGTAACAATCAAATCAAAAAGAGAAATTGAATTGATGAAAGAAGCATGTAAAGTTGTTGCATTAACCTATAAAGAATTAGAAGAAAAAATAAAACCAGGAATGACAACATATGAATTAGATCAAATAGCAGAAAAAAAGATGAGAAGTCTAGGAGCTATTCCAGCAGAAAAAGGATATGACATAGGAATTAGAGGTGTTCCAAAATTTCCAGCATCCATTTGTGTATCAATCAATGACGAAGTGATTCATGGGATTCCTTCAAAAACAAGAGTTATCAAAGAAGGAGATATTGTGAGTGTTGATACAGTGGCACTAAAAGATGGATTTAATGGAGACGCGGCAAGAACATTTATGATTGGAAATGTTTCTAAAGAAGCCAAAAGATTAGTAGAAGTTACAAAACAAGCCTTTTTTGAAGGAATTAAATATGCAAAAC
>CALWZZ010000140.1 GCA_944386145.1 uncultured Clostridia bacterium
AGGTTTCATTATCTTCTATTCCTAAATATTCTATTATATCATTCCTACTCATATAATCTATATTTCTTCCATTCTCTGTATAATTTTCCATAGTTTTTAATTCCTTTCTTTTTATTATAATAATATTATATCACATTTATTTTATTTTGTCAATACTTTTAGTTTATAAAAACTAAAAATCTAAAAATTGAAAATCTAAAAAACTAAAAATTGAAAATTCAAAAATTTTACTTTTCAAAAATCTAAAAATTTTAAAATCTAAAAAACTAAAAATTTACTTTTTAAAAATTCAAAAATTCTAAAATTCAAATTTTGAAATAGGGAACTTCCCTATTTCAAATTTAAAACTTTTATTCTGTATTCATAATCTTTACTGTCGAATTCATACCAACTTACTAGTCCTCTTTTATATGCTTTTTCGTGTCTTTCCAATTCCTCTTTACTTAATCTACTTTTACAAAATTCAATAGCTTGTTCCATTGTTTTGTAACATTCTTGATTTATTCCTATTGAAGTCCAGTCCTTATTTTTTTTAACTCTTGTAATTACTAAATAAATTTCCATTTTTTGTACCACCTTTCTTAATTTCTAAATATATTATAACATATATTTTATATTTTGTCAATAGCTTTTTGTAAAATTTTTATAAAATTGTCAAGGTTATTTTCCTTGACAATTTATATAGTTTCTGCAACTTGAACCACAACAATAACCATAGTTATCACAAAACATATTCTCTGCAAATCCTCTTTCTATTTCCTCTAATTCTCTGCTTTCGATTTCCTCTTGAATATCTTTGCATAAGTCCTTTGCTTTCCCTACAAAACAATAATTTCTTTCACTTAATGTTATCATAACATTTACCACCTTTCTTAATTTCTATATATATTATATCATATATTATTAACATTGTCAATAGTTTTTATTCAAAAAATTAAAAATTTAAAAAATAAAAAAGCAAAATTTAAAAATCTAAAATTTAAAAATCTTGCTTTTTATATATAAAATTTTTGAAAGATGGACTAATTCATTAACATTGATTTTTTTCTAAAATCAAAATTTCCAAAATTAAAAATATCAAATTTTCTACCATTTATTTCTGTTTTGTCATTTCCTTTGAAATATTCCTGTGTGCATAATTCAACTGCCTGTTCCTCATTATCTAATACTATTATTGTATTTTTGTTTAATTTTACCTCAATATTTTTTCCCATTTTTATTACTTCCTTTCCTGCTTAAATACTTTCTATAATTTCAAAATCATACCATTCGCCCTCTTTTTCAATTAGGGACTTTATTTTATTTTCAACTGCTTTTCTGCTTTTAAAAACTTTCGCTTGTTTTTTCCACCTTGTACTTAAAAATCCAACTCTTTGCATCCTTTGAAAATAACCTGTATTGTCTTTTTCTACTTTACTACTAAAATAAATTACATAACTTTCTTTTTTCTTTTCCATATTTACACCACCTCAAATAATAATTTTAAATTGCAAGTTTTAATTACCCAAAACTTGCAAAAAGGTATTATTTATTATGAATTTCAACTAAAATGTCGAATAAATCATTATTGATTTCTTTAAATTCTCCATTGACTTCCATAAAATCAGTAAAGATATAGTCATTATTTCCTTTACTAACAACTGTGAATACATCTGTATCTTCAAGTGTAAAATATAAGCAACTGTCTATTCCACCATTCCAGTATGTTCTTACAATAGGTATACCCTCAATTAGTCCTACATATATGTTTTGTTTTGTTTTTGTCAATTTTAATTCCATTTTATATTCCACCTTTCCTCAACTTCTGTATATATTATATCACATATTACTTATTTTGTCAATAGTTTTTTAAAATTTTTTTTTATTTTTCTGCTTGTATTCTTATAAGTTCTTTATCTGTATTGAATAAATAGTCGCCGTCAATATCTGCTATACTACAATTTAACATATTATCTATATTTCCATTTTTATCAATAGATATAGCCATTATTGTATTACCATTATAATCTTCAATTTCTATAATTTTGTTTACTACATTTTCCATTTAATCACTTCCATTCTTTTTCTAGGAGAAGAGGTCTATTCCTCTTCTTCCTCTTCTTCAAGTTCTCCATTTTCGTTTAAACCTAAATTTGAATATATTTCATCTCTTTCAAACCATAAGTAGTCGTTTACCTCTGTATCTGTTGGTATTTCGTCAAAAAATACTTGTTCTAATAATTCCATAAGTTCCTCTTCCTTGTCTGCTTTTTCAATATCTTCTAATGTATCTACTGCACCACTCCAACTATTGTCTTTCAATTCTTCAAAACCATAATCTTTTTTAATATACATTTTTATTTCCACCTTTCTTTGTTTATTGTAATTATATTATAACATATATTTTTGAATTTGTCAATAGTTTTTAAAAATTATTTACTTAAAAAATAAAAAAATAATATCATTAACACAAATTTACATATAATAAAAATCAAAAATTTCCTCCTAACTATATTGGAGTGTTGCCACTCCAATATATTAACATTCAAAATAAAATATTAAATCCAAATCTGTCTTTACTTTATTAAATGCCAAATCTTCCTCAAATTCTTGTCTTTCTTCTTCGTCCATTTCCTGCATATTTCTTAATCGTCTACCATAAAATCCTTGACTATAAGATAATTCCCTAACAATTTCTAATGCTTTTTCAAATGTCATAAATTTTTCTTTTTCCATAATATATTCCACCTTTCCTTTGATTTATATATATTATATCATATATTATTCATTTTGTCAATAGTTTTGTATAAAATTATTCATAAATTTTTTCCCACAAATTGTTTATTCCTATCATTTCTGCAAAATCACTTTTCATTTTAGAATATAATTCTTGTGTCAAGTCATTATAGTTACTTGCATAACCATAATTTTCGCTTTCTACTAATACAAAATTGATTTTTTCCATACAAATTAACAAGTTCTCTAATGCTGTTATATCTGTATATTCCTCATAGTGTTCTCTGTATTCTTCATTTATTTGTCTTTGTAGTTCTTCTATAATTGCAATATCACAACCATTACATTCTTTTAACTTTTCAATATTTAAAAATT
>CALWZZ010000141.1 GCA_944386145.1 uncultured Clostridia bacterium
GCAAGATATATTCCAAATACAATTGCTGCATATTTTATGAACTTTTGTAATCCTGTCATTTAATATCTACACCTCCAAACATGCAAAAACTATCTACATAGATGGTTGGTAATTTTTCGTCAAATTTTCTACCAGTCTTATTTGAAGTCGCTCCAAAAATCGGAACAGATTTTACTTTTATATTCACATTTTCTGGTGCTAAGATTTCTATTCCACCAAAAATGGCACTTGTTTTTACAAATTTATCTTCACTGATAACTGCTTTTCGTAAATCTAAATCAACACTACCAAAAACTGCTGTTACATTTGCCCCATTAAATTCTTGATTGTTAAAATCTTCTTTGATTTCTCCAAATGTTGCACAATATTCTTCCATTTGTTGTCCTTTTTCTTTTAATTCTTTACGTTTTTTTTCCATTTTTCTATCAATCTTATCTTTGAAAATAAGGTTAATTCCAATCAAGATTAATAATACTGGAATTGTTAATTTCCAAATCAAGTCAAAATCTAAAATGTCCCTACAAGCTAGTAGCAATAAAATACCTATAATTAACCATACAGCACTCCAAAATTTGTTTTCTCTTGCAATTAGTTCAATTGCACTTGGAATAATGATTAATAATGTCCACCATCCGTTAAAAAATATATTGATGTTTGTAATATCTAAAGCATTTAATGTAAGAATAACACCAATTATCACTAATACAATTCCCCATAAAGTATTTCCTATTTTTCTCATAATAACCTCCATTCGAGCAGGTTTGCTCAATTTTTTTCTTATTGCATAGCAGAAAATAGTTTTTATTGTGACCTTATGTAAATTTTTTCGTATGCAACAAGATTAAGTTTATTATATTCTATCGTATTATTGTCTTTTTTACAATATAAAAAAGAGATTTCTATAGATAAATTTCCACATAAATCTCTTTTATTTTTACTTTCTAGAAAATTCTATTTTTATTATATGTATGAATTTTCAATTTTAGGTACTGCATAATATTTATCATTTACACTATGTATTTTTTGTTGAACCATGTTTTTTAATTCCTCATGGTCTATTTTTGTATCTGGAGAAACAACCAAATCAAATATTAGATTGACTCTATCTCCACCATCTGTCATTCTGAAATCATGGATTGAAAACTCTGGATTAATTTCTTTTACAATCTCTTCTGTTCTTCTCCTCATTTCATTAATTTCTTCATCATCTGTTACAATTGGGTCCATATGGATAGTTGTTATACAATTAAATTCGTCGTAAATATCTTGTTCCATTTGGTCTATCACATCATGAGCCTTACAAATATCGCAGTTTGCTGGAACTTCTGCATGGAATGATACAATCTTTCTACCTGGTCCATAATCATGTACCATGATGTCATGAATACCAGATATCATTTCATATTTTTTTGTAAATTCCTCTAGTTTTTCTACAAACTCTGTATCTGGTTTCATTCCTAACAATAAATCTATCGTTTCTTTTAATGCTTTAAATCCTGTAAATAGAATAAATATAGCAACTAAAATACTTGCATATCCATCAATTGATATTCCAAATATTTTGGCAACAATGGCAGATAATAATACAACAAATGTAGAAATTGAGTCAGAAATACTATCATAAGCATTTCCTTTAATTGCCGCAGAATCGATTGTTTTTGCGATTTTATTATAAAATAGAAACAACCATAATTTTGTTAAAACAGCAATGACCAAAATTACAATGGTTACTGTGTTAATATCTGGCAATGTTGGGTGTATAATCTTATCAAATGAACTTTTAAATAATTCTACACCAACTAAGACAATCAAAATATCTACAATAAATGCTGTAATATATTCCATTCTACCATGTCCCCATGGATGGTCTTTGTCTATCTTTTTTTGTGAAACTTTAAATCCAATCATGGTAACAATTGATGAGCCTGCATCTGTTACATTGTTTAATGCATCTGAAATAATGGAAATAGAATTGGCAAATATTCCAAAGATTAATTTGACTGCTGATAATAAAATATTGACGATAATTCCTGTCACACTTGATAACATTCCATATTTTGCTCTTGTTTCTGGTTTTTCTGTATTTTTATCTTTTATAAATAATTTAATTAATAAATTTGTCATGTTTTCCCCTTCTTTTTTAGTTAAATTTTCTAAACGAGTATTGTTATAAATTTAGATATTATCTCCACACTTTTTCTTTTTCACACTTTTAAATAGTTCTTTATCCTTTTTCGTTACAAGCATTTCTTCTATATTTCCATTATGACATACCTTTAGCGTAATTCTTCCCTTTTCAATTATTGGATGTCTTAATATTCTAATTCCAGAATTATCACAACTTTCTTTCGATATCGCTATATATGAAAATTTTTCATCTTCATAAGGTAACTCTGCATTTTTTAATAATTTATGCAATTTTGTTCGTTCCATTCTAACAATTGAATGACACCAATCGTCATCTGTTAATGGACATATTCCTTGAAAGGTACATGGTGCAACAATATGAAGTCCATTCTCTATTGCGATTTTTTGTACTTGTTTTATATTTTTAAATCCTTCTGGTGTTCCTGGTTCTATGATTACTATCATGTGATTTGAACTTTCAATCAGCTTATGTATTACATTTTTTCTTTCTTCTGGTTTGATTTCATTTAGCATATAACTTGTAATAATCAAGTCTGCTTTTACATCTAAATTGTCTTTCACAATGTCGGCATATTCCCATGAAACATCTCTTAGTTTTGGATTTTGCTTCATAAAAGCTTTTCCCTGTTCTAGCATAACTGGTTCTCTTTCAAAACATCGGATATTGTTTGGCTCTAATAAATCACTAATTGCCCAGGTGGCTGCTCCTGTTCCTGCACCTATATCTAGTACAGATTGAATATTACTATCTATTCTTTCTAACGTATTTTTTAAAGTGGTATACACTGCTCCATAAGTTGCTGGCATTCTCATAATAGCATATGCTAATGCCTCTATTTCTGTATTTAAGAGTGTGTCTCCTGTTCTTTCTTGTTTCATATATTTTTCACTTAACTTACTGGC
>CALWZZ010000142.1 GCA_944386145.1 uncultured Clostridia bacterium
CCACATAACAATCTGTCCATCGGTTTATCGTTTTCCATATCTTTTTTAACTTCTTCTATACAACGTAATTGGTCGTCGGTTTCTTGATATGGAAATTTTGCTTCAAATTCATTTTGCCAAGGGGTGTCTTTACTAAAACTAAATCCTTGTGACTTCTCCCTTTTTGCATATAATTCTATTAAGTCTCTTGCCACTTCTCTTAAGTTTTTCTTTACTTTGGTTTTGGTATTTTCCCATTCTTTACTTCCTAATCGATTGATTTTTGGATGAATGGTATCTCCACCAACATATTTTCTAATCATGTCCATTTGATTTGTTGGGACATATAAAATATCGTCATTTTGGTATTTTATCTTGATATAATCCTTAATGGTTCCATCTGCTTTAATGGTATTTACACCAATATAGATACCAATTCCATAAGTTTTATGAACGACATAATCCCCTATTTTTAAATCAGCAAATACAACCTTTTCTCCTTCTGCATATGCTGAATGGACAGCTTTTCGTTTCTTCTTTTCTCCACTAATTAATTCGTCTGCTGAAATAACCAATTGATTAATTTCATAATTTTCAAAGCCCGCTGATATTTTTCCGATTCCAATTGTTACAATTTTTTCAACTGTCTTTACGACAATGGTCTTGTCCAATTTTTCTTCGATTTTACAAATAATTTCTTCTTTTTCTAAAATTTCTTTTAATTTCTTTGCCTTTTCTTTGCTCTCAACTAAAATATATACACTTTTTTTGTGTTTTAATGCTTCTTTTAGTTCTTGAAATAGACTTTCAATTTCGCTTTTATAGAAATTCATCTCTCTGTATTCAAAAACATATTTTTCTGCTTGTTTATTGGTTACACTATCTTGTTTTTCTAAATAGATAAGATTTCGTTTTCCATTTTCTAAAATACTTTCTATTTCATCATATTCAATTGTATTTTCTAAGCTTTGAGGCACTATTTTTTCTTTTTCCACTAAAGCGTCAATTAAATTTTTTCTATCTTGCTTGATATTTTCTGTTCTTTGTTCTATTTTTCTTTCTTCATCTAATGCAATAATATATTTGTCTGATAAATAATCTAATAATGTAGATGTATGTGTATAAAAACAATCAAAATATTTGTCAATTTTACTAATATAGTTTCCGCCAATAATTTGCTCTATATCTTCTTCTACAATTTCTTGCTGATTTTTATTAAAAAACACATCTCTAATATTTTTACATACTTGCTCTATGGGTTGCTCTAATATGTATTCATGTGCTGGATAAATCTCCACTTTTTCCAATGTGTTAATTGACCTCTGACTAACAATTGCAAAATTTCTAATAGAATCTACTTCATCTCCCCAGAACTCAATTCTGACACCAACTTTTTCTGAAACAGAGATATCTAAAATACCACCTCTTATACTAAATTGCCCTCTTCCTTCAATTAGGTCACATCTCACATACCCTAAATTTACTAAGGTTTTCTTGATGTCTTCTAATGAATAAACATCGCCCACTTTGAAGTGTAGCAAATTTTTAAATAACACATCCTTTGGTGGTAATTTTTGCATTAAAGCTTCTATAGTCGTCACAATGATTGGATTTCTTTTTTCTTTTATCTTACTTAATACTTCTATTCTTTCATAAGGCAAGTCTTTACTTTCTGCAATATAGTCATAAGTTACAATTTCTTTTTTGGGGAATATATCGCCTTTATCAATAAATGCTTTTATATTTCCTGCTATTTCTTTTGCTTGAACCTCATTGTATGTAACAATTAGCATCGGTCTTTTGGCATATTCATTGATACTGGCTAATAACTCTACCATTCCCACGCCAGTTAAGCCCGATATCATTATCGGACTTTTTTCGTTTTCTATTTGATTTACCAGTGTTACAAACTTTCCGAGATTTTCCAAGTTCTCCTAATATGGTATTCATGTTTATTTGTGTTCCTTCCTCGTAACATAAATTTGGTTGATTTCTATATTATACTACATTTTTAGGAAAATATAAATAGTTTTGCAAAATATATTTTCTTTTATTTAACTGTTCAGACTTATGTACACAAGTGGAAAGTATTCATAGGTGAACAGTAAGTCTTTTATCGTAAAACCTCCATATTGCCTCATTTTCATTGAATTTATGGCTATTTTATGGTATAATAAATATGTCACTTGATAACTTTACAACAAAGAGGGAAAAATTCCCTCGAGGAAAATTAGGAGGAAAATAGAAATGATGAAATCATTAGTTGGTACAGGTTTACAGGCTCGGTTGAGCCATGAGCAGTATAAGAAATACGAGACTGAATTCGCAGCTATCGATGATAGTTGGGCAAAGTCTCTTTCTGACTTACAGAACTGTAAACTCAGTTCTGTAAGTGAAGGGATTGAGGATAAGTATATCCCCATTCCCTATTGTCAGCATGACTATAGTCATATTATATATGACTATAGAGAGTGTCGAACTTTGTCCTTCGGAGAGAAACTGCCAAAAGGTTATAAAACCATGGCAGATGGAGGCACTATCCCATGTGGCCTTATGACTCTCTTAGATTACTTCAAGACCGCTCCGAATTCCTTAGAGGATATCGGAACGGTTTTAGTAGAGAATGGCTATAGAACCAAGTCCCGTGGCACCCTATGGGTCGCCGTAGATAAAGTTCTGGACTTCTATCATGTAAGGGCTGAAATACAGCCCTCTGTCCATACGGTTTTTGATATGGTAAGGAATAAAAGACCCGTAATTGCAATAACTTCTGGAATGTGGTTGCACGATATTCCTTATCCTCTAATGAAAACCAATGAATGTATTATCATTTGGAGGATAGAAGGCGAGAATGCCATTTTCACAACGACATCCCGACATTCAGCTCGTAGAGAGAATTTTTACGATTTACTTAGAAATACTAAGCGAGCCTGGGCCTGCCAAAAATTCAGCTAAGCAGAAACTTAGCTGAACCTCCGAAAAGAAAAGTCTCTCTGTCATA
>CALWZZ010000143.1 GCA_944386145.1 uncultured Clostridia bacterium
TTGCTAAAACTGTTTTTATTGCTAGCATTATTCTTGACATTTCACCACCAGATGCTATTTTGGCAAGTTCTTTTTCACTTTCACCTATATTTGTTGATATGTAGTATTCTACTTCATCTGTGCCATTTTTATTAAATTCTACTTGATTTATGTGTGTTATAAATTTGCTATTTGGCATCTCTAAGTCGGCTAACTCTTTATTTATTTTGCTATCTAACACTTTAGCATTAGTTACTCTTATTTCATGCATTTTATCTGCTAAATTTTGCATTTTTGTTTCTACTCGTTTAAGTTCTTGCTTTAATTTGTTATTGTATTCATCTAAATTATTTATTCTATCTATTTCTTTTTCTATTTTGTCTTTGTATTCTAGTATTTCTTCTACAGTATTTCCATATTTTCTTTTTAAAGAGTAGATTAAGTCAAGTCTTTCTTCTACTTCATTTCTTTCGTTCTCATCAAAATACATATCTGAATTAAGTGATGATATATCTCTTGAAAGTTCTTGTACTTCATAATAAATGCTCTTTAAATTATTTAATGTGTCTTCATATTTTTTATCTAAATCACTTATTTTTTCTACGGCCCTAATTGCCTCATTAATTTTATCTATTGCACCTTCTCCAAGTGATAAATCTGCTTGATTTAGGCTTTTGCCTATTTTTTCTGAATTCATGAAAAACTTTCTTTTTTCTTCTAGTTCTTCTTCTTCACCTAATTTTAATTCTGCATTTTCTATTTCATCAAATTCATATTGAAGTAAACTTAGCTGTCTTTGCTTTTCTTTGTCATCTCCTAAATTAGCTTTTAATTCTTTTTTTATATCTTGTCTTTTGTTATATAAATCTTTATACTCATTTTTTATTTGAAGTAAGTCATTGCCAATAAAATTATCTAAATATTTAATGTGATACTTTGGATTAAGTATTTTTTGATTATCGTTCTGACCATGTATGTCTATTATGTTACTCATGAACTCTTTAAGTTCTGTTAAGGTAACTAATCTGCCATTTATTTTGCAAGAATTTTTGCCATTTGAATGGATTTCTCTACTGACTATTATATTATTTTCTATTGCTAAGTCATTGTTTGGAAGATATAAATTAAGCTCAACAAAAGAATAGGTTTCACCCCTTCTTATCATTTCTTTTGAAAATCTACCTCCACATATTATACTAATAGAGTCTATTATTAAAGTTTTACCTGCGCCTGTTTCACCAGTAAGCACGTTAAAGCCTTCTCCTAGCTCTATGCTTAAATCATCTATTATTCCTATATTTTTAATATGTAGAGTTGTTATCATTATTTATTCCTCCTAACATTTTGTCTAAATGCGTAGTTTACTTAATTTGCGTGTTTCTTATTTTAATATGCCATTCTTAATAAAGTCACCTGAACTTTTGTTCGTATATATTATACATACATTTGTTTGCTATGTCAAGAGGTTTTTAAAATTTTTTGTCAAATGGGACGGTTCTAAATGACACAAATCAGTGTAATTTAGAACCGTCCCATTTGACAAATTTTTTCATTTTAGGACCGTCCCCAACTGAAAAAAAATAAGTATGCGATTTGCATACCTATTTTTAAAATTTTCGTTTTAGGACCGTCCCCAACTGAAAAAATTTAAAATTAAACTAATTTTAAGATAACTGTTTCTGCAGCATCTCCTCTACGCTGACCTAATTTAATTATTTGTGTATATCCACCATTTCTTCCTGTGTATCTTGGTGCGATTACATTAAATAATTTATCTGTTAAGTCTATTGGAGTACCTTCATTATCTTTTACTTTATTTAATTTTGTCATCATTTTTCTTCTAGCATTTAATCTTGATGGCTTGTCTTTTTGTCTTTTTTCCATTTTTTCTTCTTTAACAACTTTTAGGAATTCTTTTCCATTTTTGCTTTTTACTAATTCAGTTTCTTTATTTCCCTTGCTGTCGCGTTTTGCTTTTACAACTTTTACTTCTACTTCATCAAAGTTGTCTTTTTCTTTAACAGCAAGTGCTATTAGGCTATCTACTATAGCTTTTACTTCTTTAGCTCTAGCTTCAGTTGTTTGAATTTGCTCATGCCAAATTAGGTCTGTTGACAAGTTTTTTAGCATTGCTAGTCTAATGTCAGTAGTTTTTCCTAATTTTCTATTTGCCATTTTACCTTTCCTCCTATTCTTGGTTACATTTCATAATTTGCCTTTTAAAAGATTATTTCTTTATTTTCTTGCTTATTCTTCTTCTTTGGCTAAATCTAAGCCTAAGTCGTGTAATTTTGCTATTACTTCTTCTAATGATTTTTTGCCTAAATTCTTAACTTTCATCATATCATTTTCTGTTTTATTAGCTAAATCACCAACTGTTGATATTCCTGATCTTTTTAAGCAGTTGAATGATCTTACAGATAATTCTAAGTCTTCTATAGGCATTTCTAAGATTTTTTCCTTCTTATTTTCTTCTTTTTCAATCATTATTTGAGTATTTTTTGCTGTTTCTGATAAATCTACAAATAATTTTAAGTGTTCTGTAAGAACTTTTGCAGCTAAGCTTAATGCTTCATATGGCTCTAAGCTTCCGTCTGTCCATAATTCTATTGTTAATTTATCATAGTCAACCATTTGACCAACTCTAGTATTTTCTACTGAGTAGTTTACTTTTTTAACTGGTGAATAGATAGAATCTATTGCTATTACTCCAATTGGTTGATTTGGTGTTTTATTTTTTTCTGCAGTATTATATCCTCTTCCCATATCTGCGCACATTTCCATATTTAGTTTTCCACCTTTTGAAACTGTTGCAATATGTAAGTCTGGATTTAATATTTCTACTGTACCATCTGTAATAATGTCTCCGGCTTTTACCTCGCCTTCACCTTCGAAGTTAATTCTAAGTGTTTTTTCTTCGTTTTTGTCCATTTTTATTCTAACCATTTTTAGGTTAAGTATTAT
>CALWZZ010000144.1 GCA_944386145.1 uncultured Clostridia bacterium
CATGGTTTTATTGCGTTAGTTCTTCGAAAATTTAGCTTATACAAAATCATGAATGACTTTATATTATATATTGCTTAGCAGGCAAAACCAACTTATACAAAATCATCTCGCCTTTTTTCTAGCAATTAATGCCTTAATTTTAATGCCTTGTTCTGAAAACATTTTTTCATGCTCTGTTTCTATATTCTTTTCAAATATTGGTTCTGCATGTAAATCATAGGTCTTCTTTAATACTTCAAAACCTGCTTCTTCAAGATATAACAAGCTAGAATGGAATAAACCATCATCATCTGTCTTAAAATAGATTTCTCCATTTTCTTTTAGAAATTTCCTATACTTTTCCAATTGTCTTGTATGTGTTAATCTCTTTTTTCTATGCTTTCCCTTTGGCCAAGGATTACAAAAATTAATATAAATTCTTTCTATCTGGTCTTGTTCTTCTAATATTAGTAAAATTCTTTCTATATCAAATCTAGTTAGCACGATATTTTTAGGTTCTATGTTCTTTTCCTTGTATTTTGCTTCTACATTTCGTTTGGCTAAGCCTAACATGGCGTCTACTAAATCAATTGCAATATAATTAATATCTAGATTTTCTGATGCTAATTCTGATATAAATTGTCCTTTTCCACACCCCAGCTCTAAATGAATTGGATGGTTATTCCCAAAATATTCTTTCCATTTTCCTTTCATTTCTTCTGGATTGTCTATGTAAAAAGAACTTGCTTCTAGTTCTGGTCTTGCCCATTTTTTATATCTAATTCTCATTTTATACTCCTTATTTTATTTCTTCTACATATATTAGACATATTTCGACAAAAATGAGACAGTTTGCTACCTGTCCCTCATTGTCTCATATCACTTTCTTGATTTCTTTTACTAATTTCTCTTTTACTTGTTCTACTGTTCCTGCTACAGTTGCACCTGCTGCTCTTGGGTGTCCACCACCACCAAAGACATAACAAATGTCAGAAACATTGATATTGGTTCCATTTCCTGCTCTCATAGAAACTTTGTATAGATTTTCTTCTTTTTCTCGTATAAATACAGAAACTTTAACGCCTTCTATACTTCTTCCATTTTCTACAATGCCCTCATGGTCTCCTATTTCTGCATGGACTTCTTCTTCATCTTTTTTATTAATATATGTAAATGCTATTTTGTCATCTTCCAAAAGTTCTAATCGGTTCATAGCTCTTCTTAATAATTCAAAGTTTGATTTTCTTCTTGTTTCTAATACTCTTTGATAGATGTCTGATATGTTTACACCTTTTCTTATTAATTCTGCTGTGAATTCAAAGGTTTCTGCTGTTACACTAGAATACTTAAATCCTCCTGTATCTGTAATGATTCCTGTAGCGATACAGCTTCCTATTTCTACATCTATATCAATATCAAAATATTCAAACATACCTGCTAGAATTTCGCAACAAGCTGGAGAAACTGGATTTACAAAGTTTATATCTCCATACATCATATTTGTACTATGGTGGTCAATGACGATTGTTTTTTTAGCTTTTTCAAAATATTCTCTTCCTACCAATCTTTTTAGGTCAGCACAGTCTAATGAAATTGCTAAATCATATTTTTCCACATCTGTTTTTTCTTCTACTGTATTGGCCCCTGGTAAGAAGGCAAATGTTCTTGGAAATTCTTTTACAATCACATCTGCTTCTTTTCCCATTTTCTTTAATGCCAATTTCATAGATAACATACTTCCAATGGCGTCTCCATCAGGTGTTTCGTGTGCCATTACCACAATTTTTTCTGCTTGTTTCATTTCTACTAAAATATCATCTAAGGTCATTACTCTTCCTCCTTTGGCATAATTTCTTTTAAGATAGAATCAATTTTTGCACCATACTCAATTGAGTCATCTAATTCAAAGATTAATTCTGGTGTATTTCTTAAATTTACTCTTTTTGCCAATTCACTTCTGATATATCCTGACGATTTTTTTAGTCCAGCTAATGTATCTTTGATATTTTTTGAATTTAATATACTAACATACACTTTTGCATATTTTAAGTCATTGGTTACTTTTACTTTTGTAACACTTATCAATCCTGTTACATTTGGATTTTTTAATTCATATCCGATAATTTGACTAAGTTCTTTTTTATATTCTTCATCAATTCTCCCAAGTCTTGGGTTTTCTTTTCCTTTCATACATTTCTCTCCTTTATAGAGTTATTTCTCCTTTTGTTTGTTGTTCTAAATCTTTTTGTTCTAATTTTAAATTAATTTCATAGCTTAGCATTCTTTTTCTATTTAATTCTGCTAATTTCATATCCACTTTTAAGCTTTCTAAATAGGCTTTTTGTAATTGTTTTCTTGTATTCCTGATATTTTGCTGTCTTGCTTGTTCTTCCTCTTGCATTTTTTCAAAATTTCTAATCGCTTTTCTAACGTGCTTCTTCTCTGCTTTCATTTGCCTTGTTTCTTCAATTCCTTTACTTTCTCTATTTTTAGTTTCAGCTATTCTTCTAGCTTCTCTCAATTGTCTTTCGACCTTTTTAGAATATTTACTCAAAAGAGGTTCATCTCCTTTTATCTTTTAATCTCTTCCATAACGTATACTTCTATGATGTCGCCTTCTTTGATGTCATTATAGTCCTCAATTTGCATACCACATTCAAAGCCTTTTGTAACCTCTTTGACATCGTCTTTAAATCTTTTTAAGGTAGCTAAGTGTCCATCATGGATAACAATATTATCACGAATAACTCTTACACCTGCATTTCTTTCTACTTTTCCATTTAGTACATACGCACCAGCAACAGTTCCTACATTTGAAATTTTGAAGATTTGTCTTACTTCTACATTTCCAATAACCTTTTCCTCATACTTAGGTGCTAGCATTCCCTTCATAGCTGCTTCTACATCTTCGATTGCTTGATAAATAACAGAATATTG
>CALWZZ010000145.1 GCA_944386145.1 uncultured Clostridia bacterium
AATAAAAACGTAAGTGATACAATTTTGTTTTAAGATGAGTAAAGATATAAATTCTTATGACAAAAAATAAGATGAACATATTATATTATCTCTCCTAATAAATGTCAACAATAATTTCCATTTTTCTAAAAAAGTTTTCGACAAAATTCTACACTTTTACTATAACATATGTAATCATAAACAAAGGAGGTCTTTATGGTACTAAAAAATAATTTCATCGTGCTAAAAGTAAAAAGAAATATGGTATCCATTTTGTTTTTGCTTTTTACTATTTCAATTTTAATATTTTCTAATTCGAATTTAACTGCTGTTAAGTCTGGAATTAGTCTTTGGGCTACCTCTGTTGTTCCATCACTCTTTCCTTTTTTTGTTGCAACAGAACTTTTAATGCATACAAATGTTATTTATTTAATAGGTAATTTGTTAAATCGTTTTATGAAACCTTTATTTAATGTTAGAGGAGAAGGTGCGTTTGCCTTTATTATGGGCATTATCAGTGGCTATCCAATAGGTGCAAAGATTGCTACCAATTTTAGAAAAGAAAATATCTGTACAAAAGAAGAATGTGAAAGACTTTTAAGTTTTACAAACAATTCTGGACCTCTATTCATTATCGGTTCTGTCGGAATTTTGCTATATCGAAATACCATGATAGGACTTTTGTTATTTATTACCCATCTACTTGCTTCGTTATCTGTTGGTTTTGTTTTTCGTTTTTGGAAAAAAGATTCTTCAAATAACAATATCCTTTCTTCAAATACATATACACATCAAAAAAATCGTGCTACTTTTTCCAATTTAGGAGAAATATTGTCAGAAAGCATTGTTAGTAGCATTAAATCTATTTTAGTTATTGGAGGATTTGTCGTCATCTTTTCTTCTATTATTTCTATCTTGAACGCAAGTGGTATTACACATATTATAGAATTATTATTAAGTCCATTTTTTGATTGGATACACATTGACACTTCTTTTATTGGACCTATCTTTACAGGTTTTTTTGAAATTACAAATGGCATTAGCACTATTTCCAATATTGCTTGTAAAAAGCTTTCTATCAATATCATTATAACTGCGTTTTTACTTGGATTTGGTGGCATTTCTGTTTTATTACAAGTACTTAGCATTACTTCTAAAAGCGATTTATCTATAAAACCTTATATTTACGGAAAAGTATTACAAGGTATACTTGCTGCACTATATGTTTATGTTTTTATGAATATATTTCCTTTTTTTAATTTTGATTTATAATAAAACTTTTGTAATATCTTTTATTGATACTAAATATATTTTATTAAGAAGCCTAACCTTGTTGTATACGGAAAAACTCACATATAGTCAAGATAAAAGCTGATTTTTCCTATACAATAAGAATATATTTTTTGTACAATCACTTTATTTTACGGAGGTTTTTCTATGGAAAGAGATTTTAATTATAACCAACCACCTTTTATGGATTTTAATATGGGAAATCCTAATTTTGATATGAACGAATTATATAAAGACCCTATGTTTAATCCAATTATGCAATATGAACAAGCTTTTAGCTATTACCGTTATTTATGTATGCAGATGGATTACAAGATTAAATGTAAAGAATATGAAAAACTATGTACTTCTTCGCCTAATCCTGATAGGCGAGAGACTAAAAATAATTAATTTGCTTACTTTTTTTATCTATCATTTTTTAAACTTAAAAATCTTATAAATATACTGATGATTATAAATTTGTTACAATTCACAGCCTAAGTTACATTCACAGCTCAAATTAATTTACTCAAACCTAGAAACAGTAATATATAAATATTTTGTGAAATTGACTGTAAATTGTAACTTAGACTGTGAATTGTAACAAAATAGTATTCTATTACTTTGGATTATGCAAAAAAGAAATATGCTAATACAATAATTCCTAATACAATTCTATAATATCCAAATACTTTAAAGTCATGTTTCTTAATGTAATTCATTAAGAATTTAATAACAAACATAGATACAACAAAAGAAATAATCATACCAACTAATAAGATAGCAATTTCTGCACCTGTAAATGCCAATCCAAATTTTACTAATTTTAGTAAGCTTGCTCCTAACATCGTTGGAATTGCTAAATAAAACGTAAATTCTGCAGCATTTGGTCTTGATAAGCCAATTAATAATCCACCAATAATGGTCGCTCCTGAACGTGATGTTCCTGGGAATATAGCGGCTAATAATTGAAATACACCAATTATTAATGCATCTTTATATGTAATTTCTGAATTTTTTTCTTTTGCACTTTTTCTATTTTTGTTCCAATTTTCGATGACAATAAACGCAATACCAAATACAATTAAGGCAATGGCTATACAGGTTGGATTATAAAATAAAGCTTCAAATGTTTCATCAAATAATAATCCAATAATAGCTGCTGGTACACAACCAACTAAAATCTTTCCCCATAAATTCATGATATTTTTATCAAAATATGATAAGATTCCTGTTTTTTTGATTGCTTTTTCTTTGTTTTTGGTAATTGGCCATATCTTTTTAAAATATAGTAATACGACCGCTAATATAGCTCCTAATTGAATGACAACTTGAAACATTGACCAAAATTCTGGCGATACATTTTCAAATTTTAAAAATTGTTCTACTAATATTAAATGTCCTGTACTACTGATTGGTAGCCATTCTGTGATTCCTTCTACAATTCCAAATATAACGGATTTTATAATATCTAAAAACATTGCTTTCTCTCCTTTTTTCTATTGTCAGGGGACACATCTTACCCTAGGGGCTTTTCTAATTATGTTAAGGTATGTCCCCTCCCCTTGTAATTTATTGTTCATTTTTGTTTTAGTTTTTTATTTATATATATTGTTTTATGATGTCTTTCATATATTT
>CALWZZ010000146.1 GCA_944386145.1 uncultured Clostridia bacterium
CCAAGACCAACAAGAGCAGAAGTTAGTGACGTTGCAAATGCTGTATATGATATGACAAGTTGTATCATGCTTTCTGGAGAATGTGCAATGGGTAAATATCCAGTAGAATGTGTTAATACAATGGTTAAAATATCAAAAGCTATTGAAGGAACAGTAAATTACTGGAAGAGATTCAGCAAAAAGAACTTCAAGAAAATAGATGCAGAAGACTTAGAAAAAAATATTGCTTATACAACATGTGTAACAGCTTATCAAGTAGAAGCAGATGCAATCGTAGCATATACACATAAAGGTGATTCTGTAAGAATGATTGCAGGAATGGGACCTGGATGCCCTATATTTGCTGTAACAGATAATGAAAAAACATATTATCAATTAGCAGTTACATGGAATGTAACACCAATCTTAATTAAAGATGGAAAAACAATTGAAGATACAATTCAAAAAGGAATTGCTAAATTAGAAGAAGAAGGAATTCTAGAAAAAGGCGATAAAGTTGTTCTTGCAGGTGGACCAAAAATATTACCAGCTGCAACAGAAAACAAAGTTATCGGTGGCGTTGCTAGAGTATAATTTAGATAGATGGCAAAAATAAAACTCATTTGAGAAAATGGGTTTTATTTTGTACAAAATAAAATTTGAAATGAGGAATAACAATGAGCAAATTGATAGTTTTAGATTTAGATGGAACTCTTTTAAGAAATGATAAAACAGTATCAAATGAAACAATAAATGTATTATTAAAATTTAAGGAAGCAAATAATAAAATATTATTTGCAACAGCTAGACCACCAAGAGATGCTTATAAATATGTACCTGAAATATTAAGAAATAATCCGATTATCTGCTATAATGGAGCATGTATGATTGATAATCAAGAACTAGTATATAAGAAAGAGCTAAGTAAAAAGGATACACTAGAAATAACAGAAATTGCAGAAAAATGGGGATATAATCAAATATGTATTGAAATAAATGATAAATTATATTCAAACTTTGATACATCGGAATTTTTTGGAAATGCTCTAAATCAAAAAGTCAATTTAGCAGAAATGAACTTTGAAAAAGCATATAAAGTAATTATATGTAGTAAAAAAACAATATCACAAAACTTTGTAAACAGTTTACCCAATTCATGTAAAGGCGTTATTACAGATAGGGGAGAGCTTTGTCAAATAATGAATAGAGAAGCTTCGAAATGGACAAGTACGAAACAACTAAGTGAGAAACTAGGAATAAGTATAGATGATATTATAGCATTTGGAGATGATTATAACGATTTAGAAATGATAAAAAATGCTGGAATTGGTATTGCAATGGGAAATGCAGAAGAAAGCGTTAAGAAGGTAGCAGATTTTGTAACAAATACCAATATGAATGATGGCATTGCAAACTACATAAAAGAAAATATCTTAGTTATATAATACATTTTCTCTTGTTAAAGGTAAATTTTACTTTTAACAAGAGATTTATTAGTATGCAGAAATGTTGGTTCACTCTGACAATTGTAATTAATTTACTTATGTAAAATTTACATATGAACATTTTTTGAATGAGTGAAGCAATATATAAATTACAAATTAAAACTATCTGGCAATAATTCCATTAAAGTCTTCTTAACAATTTCATTTTCTCCATAATACATGTAAATTTCAAAATTTTTATCGCAAAATTCGGACATAAATTGCCTGCAATATCCACAAGGAGAAGTATATTGTAAATCTTCTTTTCCACCTAAAACTAAAATACATTCAAATTCTCTTTCTCCCTCAGAAATTGCTTTTGTAAAAGCCACTCTTTCAGCACAAATAGACATAATGCCATCATTTTCAATATTACAACCAGAAAAAATCTTTCCATTTTTTGTAAGTAAAGCACATCCAACTTTGTAATTTGAATATGGAGTATAAGCGTTTTTTCTGACTTTTTTTGCTGTTTCAATTAATATATTAATATCCATAATTTTTTCATCCTTTCCGAATATATTTTAACATATATATTGTAAAAAAGTATAGTATTTTTGCTGCTTTTTATGAATAAAAGCATAAATAAATAGTAAACCTTTTTTGTTCATTTACATATAATGTAACAAAAGGAGGAATTTTAAAATGTTTAGTAGAAGAAAATGTTATTGTATGAACAACAATTATCCAAACAATTCATGTGAAATGCAAAATGATATCATAGAAAATAAATGTAATAATGTTGTATCTTACGAAGAAAATCCAAATAGTTGTGATTGTGGCTTTGATGAAGAACAAAGCGTATTCCCAGAAAATCCAATGTTAGCGCAAAGTTATGTTCCTATTCAATATATGGATAGAACATTTAAACCATGTGTAGGATTGAAAATGGGAACAATCTTTCCAGAATTGGTAAGCCCATATTCACCAGGTCAATCAATGGAAGAAATTAAGTATATTGAAATGACCAATACGATAGGAAAGGGGTGCAACAAATGTCAATAAATGAATATAGAAATTGCGGATGCGAAGAAGACAATGAAATGATGTGTTGCAATCAAATGCAAGATGTTGAAAGAACAGTAGACTGTGACGAAAGAAGAGAAATGGCAGAACAAATTAGATGCCTTGAATTTGCAATAAATGAATTAGCATTATATTTAGATACACACCCAAATGACCAAAAAGCACTTTGTTTGCACAGAAAATATTGTAAAGAGGTAAAAGAGTTAAAGGATAAATATCAAAAGGTATATGGACCATTAACAATTAACTATCCTTGCAATAAATGGAGATGGCTTGAGGAACCTTGGCCATGGGAAAGGGGGAATTTTTAAATGTGGACATATAATAAAATGTTACAATACCCAATTAATATCAAATGTACAGA
>CALWZZ010000147.1 GCA_944386145.1 uncultured Clostridia bacterium
CCATGGGAAAGGGGGAATTTTTAAATGTGGACATATAATAAAATGTTACAATACCCAATTAATATCAAATGTACAGACCCAAGACTTGCAAAAGTCATCATATCACAATATGGAGGACCAGATGGCGAATTGGCAGCATCACTTAGATATTTGTCACAAAGATTTGGAATGCCAGACCAAACTGCAAAAGCAATCTTAAATGATATTGGTACAGAAGAATTAGCTCACTTAGAAATGGTTGGAACGATTGTACACCAATTAACAAAAGGAGCAAGTATCGAAGAAATCGAAAAAGCAGGACTAAGTGCATATTACACAGACCATGGTGTAGACGTATATCCACAAGCAGCAGCAGGCTTCCCATTTAATGCAGGGGTACTTGCTTGTAAAGGGGACCCAATCGCAAATTTACAAGAAGATTTAGCTGCAGATAAAAAAGATTTTGAGTGCACTCTAGCAAAAAAACTCTAACTTAAAGTTCGCTAAGTATTGAGATTAAAGGAAAAAATAAATTAATAAAATGTAAAGGTTGCACTATAAATCTTTATAATCTCAATAAATGATTTTAGTGCAACCAAAAAATACTTGTCTAAAAATAAACAATATTACTAAAATAAGTATTATCAGTAAAATGATGATATTTATTTTTTTATAATAGCAAACGATTTTATATAAAAAAATGTATTTTTTGATATAGGTCACCTAATTTGACCTATATGAAATTTTATAAAAGTGAAACAAAAAAACTAATACTTTGACTATAAGTCAAAAAAGTTTGCATGAATTTACAAATAGCAAACATTATGGTATACTATACTAAATTATTTTTTATTCCTGTTCTAATAAAGGGCAGTTTATATATAGAAACTTATAAACAAAATTAGATGGACAAATGTCAAGGAGGAAGAAAAGATGGCAAAATATGTTGTTAACATTAATGCAGATGATTGTACTGTCGAAGTTAAGGTTGATGAACGGTCGGTAGACACCGACGAAGAATTGGATGAAATTGTGTCAAAGATAAACAAGAAAGAAATAAAGGCAGAGGTTTATTATGATGGCGAAAAGACACAACTTTATGAGATGCAAGGTGGAATTGGGGCAAATGGTCATGGATTTATTGCACCAATATTGTTTAATCCACTAGCAAATTTATTTCTTGCATTAAGCAATCAAGAAGAACTTCGACTTGATGAAGACTAAAGAAAAACATTTTTATATTTTACTTTAACAAAAGCAGTTTAAATAAGCTAACCTGTAAATTCAAGCTATGAAACATCAAGGAGAAAGAAATGAAAAACTTAAAAACAGTAAATTATCTAGCAGTTATTCTTATAATAATAGCATTGGTTTCATATTTTCTAGGAAAAATAGAAATGGATACATTATTTATTATAGGTATGATTTGGATTGTAGGACAGATAATAGTTATTGCATTATTTAAAGAAAAGTAATTTTAACAACGCAACCCGTAAATTTAATGTATGAAATATAAAGGAGAAGAAAATGGGAAAATTTATTACTTCGGTTATTCTGATAATTACATGGGTACTTTACTTTTTTGGACCAATATCATTAGACACTGTTTTAATTGTATGTATGCTTTTTGGTTTAGGACATATAATACATGAGAAAAGATAATATAAAAATGTAGAGCAAAGATAGATAAATAGGGATTGTAGAGCATACAAACCCTATTTATTTTCATATATAAAAAATATTTAAAAAGTATAGAAATATTCTATGTTTTTTTTAATAGGAACTGGAGGTGATTTAATATATGTGAATGAAGAAAATAAGCCAGGATATTATGCAATCATTCCATCAAATGTGAGATATTGTAAAGAATTAAAATTTCCAGAAAGATTATTATATGGAGAAATAACAAGTTTACTTACAAAAGAAGGATATTGCTTTGCAAGTAACAGATATTTTGCAGACTTATATGGAGTTATACCAGGTACAATATCAAGATGGATAAGTCATTTAGAGAGTTTAAATTTTATAAAAGTAGTTTTAATAAGAAATGAAAAAAAGCAAATAATCCAAAGAAGAATCTATATTACAGATATAAGCTATAATACATTCATGGCTTGTACCTATGAGCAGAATAAACAATACCCCTATATTCTAAATGAACAATACCCTATAAGCCAAAAAGCTAAAGATATTAATATAAAATATAAGATAGATGGATTATTTAATTATATAATAAATAATAATGATGAAAAATTACGAAATGAATTTTCATCTGAAGAACAATATAATACTTTTTGCATAATTTTAGAGAAGCTAGAACTAAATTATACAAAAGATATTGTTTCAATATTTACAAATGAAAATATTGAAAAGCTAAAGATAATTATATATTGCTTAAAAGAATTAGTAATAAGCAATAAAACAAGTTTATTTTCAAAACTTAATAGAGAGAGGCTAATTAATATATATGATAACTGCAAAAAAATAGAACAAGAAAATAAAGGTACAGCAAAAGAAATAAAAAATTTCTTTGATTACTATAATGCAAGTGTTATCAAAGATTTAGAAAGAAAAGTATAGAATTTAATCTATGCTTTTTAATTTGGCTTAAAAAGGAGGATTTTCGTTGATAGAACCTTATAATCTAAATAGCAATTCAGAAAATTTAGATACTATGATGAATAGTTTACTAGAAAAAGGATTTTTCTTTTTAGTAATTGTTCTTGCAATACTAATTATAGTAAGTTTAATTGTGTGGTTTGTGGGAGCAAAAATCAAGTCAGAAAAATTAACAAAATTGGGATTAAG
>CALWZZ010000148.1 GCA_944386145.1 uncultured Clostridia bacterium
AAAGAAAGTTGACTTACAAAGAAAAGTGGTATATAAAACAAAGAGGTATTACCCTAATTGCATTGGTCATTACAATTATCGTGTTGCTAATTTTAGCAGGTGTAACGATTGCAACCCTAACTGGAGAAAATGGAATATTGACAAGAGCAAGTGAAGCAAGCAAAGAAACTGACATAGCTTCTGTAAAAGAACAAGCCCAATTGGATATTACCAATTGGGTGGCAGAAGAAATAGAGAATGGAAGAAATGGAATCGTATGCAGTTGGGAAAATGTAAAGACAATATTAGATACATCAAATCCAGATACAAATAATAGATATTATATAGAGGTTACAGCAGAAGGTGTACGAACACAAAGTGGAAATATAGTACCAATTGAAGAATTATATACAAATGAAGGAATAGGAATGGCGATAAATGCAGATAAATATGGACAAAAAGTAACTAATTATACTGTACAAGCAGGAGAAATGACTACAGATGTATGGAGATTATTTTATCAAGATAGTAATTATACGTATATCATAACAGATGAATCTGTTGGAAGTTATAGACCAAGCAATTATTATAGTTCTTATATAAATGGTTCAATGGTAAGTACAATAGGACAAAGGTTGAACCCAATGTTATTAGAAGCAGGAACATTTTTTACAGAAACAAATACAAATCCTAATATATTGGCAACAGCATGGCTAACGGATACCACAAAATGGTCAGAATATGCAAAGGAGGAGGCAGAATATGCTATTGGAGCACCAACAATAGAATTATATGTGGCATCATTTAATGCAACAGCAAATACAAATGAAATAGATGAAATAATATTAGGAACAGAAGAGTATGGATATACCCAAAACACAGCAGATGGACAGTTACAAACATCTTATAGACATGGTATCTATAATAATGGAGCAAGTGGATGTTATATTGCTTCACCTAGCAGTAGTTACTATAATAATTTGCTTGTTGTAAACAACAATAAGCTTATGAATGGTGGGTCAGTATTTGCAACTGGTAAAGTCCGTCCAATCGTATGTATTCCAACATCTGTATTTAATAGCAAATATTTATCATCATTAGTTGATGAATAAAAGTTAATTAGGATTGACAGAAAATGTTGAGATTTTTTATCCAGTACATTTTTTTATCCAACAATTATTATATAATTGAAGAACCTAAATTTTTCATAAAGGAATTTATAAAAATTCCTTTATTTTTTTAGCATAATTGTATATAATAGGAAAGAAAATAAAACAAAAAAATTGCCAAAATAGCCCGTCCCTTTTGGCAATAAATCGAAGAATGGAAGTGGTTAAAGTGAAAAAATTGCCATATGGAATTAGTAATTATGAGGAATTAGTAGAAGATGGATATTATTATGTAGATAAAACAATGTATATAGAAAAAATGGAAAATTTAGCAGAAAAAAGAATTTTGTTTTTGCGTCCAAGAAAATTTGGAAAAACATTATTTACAAGTACATTAGAAAATTATTATGATTTCAAAAAAGCAGACAAATTTGAAAAGTTATATGGAAATACATATATAGGAAAACATCCAACAAAATTAAAAAATAGTTATCATATATTAAAATTTAATTTTTCAGGAATAGATACATCAAATCAAGAAACAACTATGCTAGGATTTAAAAGTAAAGTTCAATCATCTATAAGATTTTTTGTAGAAAAATATAATTTAGATTTTTTTGTGAATAATGAAGAAGAAGCTGAAAATATATTAGATGATTTAATAAAAGCATTTAATATACAAAAAGCAGGAGAAAAAATCTATGTTATTATAGATGAATATGACCATTTTGCCAATGAATTATTAGGATTTAATACAAATCAATTTAAAAATTTAGTGTCAAAAAATGGAAAAGTAAGAAAATGGTATGAAATATTAAAAGAAGGAACAGAAAGTGTAATAGATAGAATATTCATAACAGGTGTAGCACCAATCACATTAGATAGTTTAACGTCAGGATTTAATATAAGTTCAGATAAAACACAAGATGAAAGATTTAATGAGATGATGGGATTTACAGAACAAGAATTAAGAACATTGATGAAAGAACAAAATATAGAAGAAGAAAAACAAGAAGAATTATTACCAACAATGAGAGAAAATTATGATGGATATAGATTTTCATTACACGGTAAAGAAAAAATATATAATTCTAATATGTGTTTATACTTTTTAAATAGTTATACAGAATTAGGAAGAATACCAGACCAATTAATTGACATGAACATAGCAAGTGATTACACAAAATTAGGAAAAATGCTAGATTTGTGCAAAGGAGAAGAAAGAGAAAACGTAATTGAAAAGACAGTGTCAGGAGAAGGAATTGTCAGTGAGATAAGGCAAAAATTTAATCCAGCCATGGAATTTACAGAGATGGATTTAATATCTATGTTATTTTACTTAGGATATTTAACAATAGAAGGAGAAGAAGTAGGCTATCCAAAATTAAATATTCCAAATAATGTAATGAAGGAAATATATTCAGAATATTTTTTAAAAATATTAAGAGAACAAATTAATATAGACATAAATGATAATTATACGGAAATAGCAAGAGAAATCGCATTGGAAGGAAAAATAGATAAAATTGTAGAAATGTTAGGAAAGTACTTGAAAAATTTATCTAATAGAGACTACCAAAAATTTGATGAAAAATATGT
>CALWZZ010000149.1 GCA_944386145.1 uncultured Clostridia bacterium
ATAAAAGAAATGGCTAAAAATTATGGTAGAGAAAATGATGAAGAATTCATGAAAAATGAAAATGTAAGAAATTACATTAAACAAGGATTAGAATCAGAAAAAGCTCTAGAATTTTTAGTAAAAAATGCAAAAATAAAATAAAACAACAAATATAGAAAGGTTGGGGTGTTAAATGTAATAGTTAAGTTTTAACCCCAGCTTTTTTGACAATTTTTAATCATTACAATATAGTAAATATGATTGTGAAATTTTAAAATATTGTAAAAATAGGATAAAATTAATGAAAAAGACTTGTAATAAAAAGTTTTAAAGGAGGAATTTAGCTATGTTAGAAAAAAATAGTTTAGTACCATATGTTATAGAACAAACTAGTAAAGGAGAAAGATCATACGATATTTTCTCAAGATTATTAAAAGACAGAATTATCTTTTTAGGAGAAGATGTAAATGCAACAACAGCAAGTCTAGTTATTGCACAATTATTATTCTTAGAATCAGAAGATCCAGACAAAGACATCAATTTATATATTAATTCACCAGGTGGATCTATCACAGATGGAATGGGAATCATCGACACGATGAATTATATCAAATGCCCAGTATCAACCATTTGTATAGGAATGGCAGCTAGCATGGGAGCCGCATTATTAGCAGCAGGAGAAAAAGGAAAGAGATTTGCAACACCAAATGCAGAAATCTTAATTCATCAACCATTAATCGGTGGTGGCGGACTTTCAGGTCAAGCAACAGAAATCAAAATTCATGCAGATCACTTAGTAAAAACAAGAGAAAAATTAAACAAATTCTTAAGTGAAAGAACAGGTCAAACAGTAGAAACAATCCAAAAAGATACAGAAAGAGATAATTATATGACAGCAGAAGAAGCGTTAAAATATGGATTGATCGATGGAATTATGGACAAAAGAAAATAGCCATAAAAAATTCCTATACAAAAATATTTAGAAGGACAAATGTATAATAATCATAAAATTTAATATAATATAAGAAGCTTAACCTTATTGTATGCGAAAACATTTACATTATAGGAAATTGCATTTCCCATAATGTAAATAAATTGTACAGATACAATAAAAAAGAAAGATTTGAGGAAGGAATGAAAAAAAGAGATGGCAAAAAATGATGTACCAAAAAGTGTAAGATGTTCATTTTGTGGTAAGGCACAGGAGAATGTTAGAAAAATTGTTGCAGGTCCAGGTGTATATATATGTGATGAATGTATAGATCTTTGTAATAGCATTATAGAAGCAGAATTATATGACGATGATAAAGCAGGATATACATTAAATGAATTAAATGATATTCCAAGTCCAAGAGAAATCAAAAAAGTATTAGATGATTATGTCATTGGGCAAGAAGACGCCAAAAAGACATTGTCAGTTGCAGTATATAACCACTATAAAAGAATTGCACATGAAGAAGCAGCAAATAAAGATGATGATGTAGAAATTCAAAAAAGCAATATCTTGTTATTAGGACCAACAGGATGTGGAAAAACACTACTTGCAAGAACATTAGCAAGAATTTTAGATGTACCATTTGCGATTGCAGATGCCACAACACTTACAGAAGCTGGATATGTTGGAGAAGATGTTGAAAATATCTTATTAAAATTAATTCAAGCAGCAGATGGTGATGTGCAAAAAGCAGAAAAAGGAATTATTTATATAGATGAAATTGATAAAATCACTAGAAAATCAGAAAATCCATCAATTACAAGAGATGTTAGTGGAGAAGGTGTTCAACAAGCTTTATTAAAAATTATAGAAGGAACCATAGCATCAGTACCACCACAAGGAGGAAGAAAACATCCAAATCAAGAGTTAATTCAAATCAATACAGAAAACATATTAATTATCTGTGGAGGGGCTTTTGAAGGATTAGAAAATATTATAAAAGATAGAACAGGAAAAAAATCTATCGGATTTGGTTCTAAAATTGAAAGCACAAAAGATATTAGTCAATATGAAGTTTTTAAAGAATTATTACCACAAGATTTGCTAAAATTTGGTTTGATTCCAGAATTTATTGGAAGATTGCCAATTGTAGCTACATTACAGGAATTAGATAGAAATGCATTAATCGAAATATTGAAAGAACCTAAAAATTCATTAATTAAACAATATCAAAAATTATTTGAAATTGATGGGGTAGAATTAATATTTGAAGAAGATGCATTAGGAGCAATTGTAGATAAAGCAATTGAAAGAAAAACAGGAGCAAGAGGATTGCGTTCAATTATTGAGGAAAGAATGAGAGATATCATGTTTGATATTCCATCAAATCCAAATATTGAAAAATGTATTATTACAAAACAAACAATATTAGATAATGAAGCACCAGATATTATTATTAATACGAATAAACAAAAACAACAAAAAGGTAAGAAAAAAAGACAAGTGCCAGAAAATGAAGAAAAAGAAACAGCTTAGAAATTAATGAACTACTTTTGATTAAAATCAAGAGTAGTTCTTTTCTATTAAGAAAGGCTACAAGCACTCCAATTACATTCGTCATTTATAAAAATAAATATACAAGAACTCGTTTAATAGTAAATATCTTTATCACTGAATAAAGTTTATGTAGAAATTTAAGTTGAAATAACCGAAGGTGTATGATATAAATAATAATATGTAATAAATAAAAATTGTAATAACATAAAAAAT
>CALWZZ010000150.1 GCA_944386145.1 uncultured Clostridia bacterium
CAAATGTAGAATTTATCGAAATTGTAGATAGGAATCATATAAAAATGAGAGTTTGGGAAAGAGGAGCAGGAGAAACATTGGCTTGTGGTACAGGTGCTTGTGCTTCTGTTGTAGCATGTATATTAAATGGATTAACAGACAATACCGTAGAGGTAGAGTTATTGGGGGGACCATTAAAAATTGAATGGAATAAAGAAGATAATCATGTATATATGACAGGACCAGCAGTGACAGTATTTGAAGGAGAATTAATGGATAGACCTAAAGCATAAAAGAAGGGAAGGAAGAATATGAGTTATATAAATGAAAATTTTTTAAATTTACAAGAAAGTTATTTATTTTCTACAATAGCAAAAAAAGTAGCAGAATATAGTAAAAACAATCCAGATAAAGAAATTATTAAATTAGGAATAGGAGATGTTACAAAACCAATCGTTCCAGCATGTTTAGAAGCAATGCATAAAGCAGTTGATGAAATCGGAACAGCGAAAGGATTTAAAGGATATGGACCAGAACAAGGATATGAATTCTTAAGAAAAGCCATTGTAGAAAATGACTATAAAACAAGAGGTGTTGACATAGATCCAGATGAAGTATTTGTATCAGATGGAGCAAAATGTGATTGTGGCAATATTGTAGACATATTTGCTGAAGATAATAAAGTAGCCATTACAGACCCAGTATATCCTGTATATTTGGATACAAATGTAATGTCTGGTAGAAGTGGCAAATATAATGAAAAAACAGGAACATATGAAAATATTGTATACTTGCCAGTAACAGCTGAAAACGATTTTAAACCAGAATTACCAAAAGAAAAAGTAGATATGATATATTTATGTTTTCCAAATAATCCAACAGGAACCGTATTAACAAAAGAAGATTTAAAAGTTTGGGTAGATTATGCAAAAGAAAACAATAGTATCATATTATATGATGCAGCATATGAAGCATTCATAGAAGAAGATAATATTCCGCACAGTATATACGAAGTAGAAGGTGCAAAAGATGTGGCAATCGAATTTAAAAGTTATTCAAAAACAGCAGGATTTACAGGTATAAGATGTGCGTATGTGGTCATTCCTAAAAGTGTAAAAGGCTATACAAAAAATGGAGAAGAGGTATCATTTAATAAACTTTGGAATAGAAGAACTTGTACGAAATTTAATGGTGTATCCTATATTGTACAAAGGGCAGCAGAAGCTACATATACAGAAGAAGGAAAAAAACAAATAGAAGAAAATATTCGATATTATAAAGAAAATGCAAAAATTATAAAAAATGGATTAGAAGAGGCAGGATTTACAGTATATGGTGCTGTTAACTCACCATATGTTTGGCTAAAAGTACCAGAGGGTATGACATCATGGGAATTCTTTGACAAATTATTAGAAGAGGTGAATATTGTAGGAACACCAGGAAGTGGTTTTGGACCTCATGGTGAAGGCTATTTTAGATTAACAGCTTTTGGAACAAAAGAAAATACGATAAAAGCAATTGAAAGAATAAAAAGTTGGAATAAATAACTAAATATAGTAAAAGAATTTCTTAGAGTCAGTTACTCTAAGAAATTCTTTTATGTAAAAATAATACCAATAAAAAGTGAGAATGTCAATAAAAAACAGAAAAACAATTCACAATTTTTAAGTCATTACAAGAAAAAATTTTTTGAAAATTATTAAAAACAATTATCGTAAATGCCATGAGTTTATTTGTTTGTATGGGTTTGCATATTTTCCTAGAGTAACTGACTCTAAGAAAATAAAAAAGCAAAAGAAGGGAAGAAATACAAATGAAAGTAAATAAAAATGGTATTACTTTAATTGCGTTAGTTATTACAATAGTCGTTTTATTAATTTTGGCAGGAATAACTATAGGGGTAATAACAAGTGATAATGGAATAATAAAAAATACAAATAATGCTAAAGAACAAACAGAAATAGATAATGAGAAAGAAATTATAGATGAAGCAACAGTACAAGCTATGAGTAATAATAAGTATGGAAATATAAAGGAAGATGAATTACAAGAGCAACTAGATAAAATAACAGGTAATGGAAAGACAGAAGCAGATGATGTAGGAGAAGAATTTGAAGTAGCATTTGTAGAAAGTAAAAGATATTATACAGTAGATAAAGATGGTACTGTAACTGGACCACAAAAAATAGTAATAGATAAATCACCAGGAGATATAACAAAAAATGAAAATGGAGAAGAATTAGATGGAAATACTAAAGAAACTGCATATGAAATTTGGTGTATTGAAGATTTGGTTGAATTTTCAAAAATAATGAATTCTACATCAGCATCTACCCTTAGTGATAAATATATAAAATTATGCAAAACTTTAAATTTTAAATCTAAATTTTCTTATGCTAATTATGAAACAACAATTTATGATGAATTTTTAGGTGGAGATGGTACTACAAAATTAATGGAACAATTATCAGAAAACGGAAATGGATTTTATCCAATAAATGGAGGACCTTCAAAAAACGCTGGTATAGCTAAAGAATTTGATGGACAAGGATTTAAAATAGAGAATATTTATATAAACCAAGAAGGATTTGCTGGATTTATCGGACAAGCAAGTAATATATGCGTAAAAAATTTGACAATAACAGGAACAATAATTAGTAAAAATG
>CALWZZ010000151.1 GCA_944386145.1 uncultured Clostridia bacterium
GTCAAATTTGTCAATTCTTGTATAAGTTCAATATCAAGACCTTTTTCCTTCATCTTTTTAGCAATTTCTTTTTTTTCCTTAGTTCTCCCTTCAGTTAAACCTTCAGCCTTTCCAGCAGCTAATCCTTTTCTTTTTGCTTCATTCATTTCTGTGTTATAGGTTAATCTACTTCTTTCTCTAATTTCGTATAATTCTCTTTCGTATTCATCTGCACTCATTTCTGTTAGTTGATCTACTGCTTCTTTAATTTCTTCATTATCATTTTTACACTCTTCTATCATTTTTTGACCGCCCCCAAATTTTAACAGATTTTTTTGGTTATACAACAGATAAATTTATAAAATAAAAACATTAGAATTTAAAAATTGATATGATTTGATAAAAAAATATTTTTAGTTTTTCTAAAATAAAACACTAAAACAAAAATAGTGAAATAAAAATAGGAACATAATATAAAAAAATCATAAAAATTAATGCGTTTTAATTTACATGATTTAATTTTAAAAAATTAAAATTTTCCTAGAGTTAAGTACTCTAAGAAAAATTTTCATGTTTATAATAACAATAAAACTTAGTAAAGTCAACTAAAAGAACAAAAATTAAAAAAATAAAACAAAGAAAAAACATTATAAACATTTCAAAAGAAAAAATATAAAAAATGCCTTTATTCCAATGCTTTTGGACAGTAAAAAATTCTTAGAGTACTTAACTAACAGTAAACAATTAATCAGACTTAAAGGAAAATATTACTAACAAAAGAAGGAGGAATAAAGCATGAGAAAAGATGAAAAACAAGTTGAAAAGCAAAAACAAAATAAAGAAGTATGTATAAAGGAACAAAAAGTAAAAACAGAAAAAGGTATTACAATATTGGCTTTAGTCATAACTATAATTGTATTGCTAATATTAGCTGGAATAACTATAAGTGCCATAACATCAGACAATGGAATTATTCAAAATGCAGGAAAGGCAAAGGAAGAAACAGAAATTGCCAATGAAAAAGAAATATTAGAAAAGGCAACAGTTCAAGCAATGGGAAATAATAAATATGGAAACATCGAAGAAGATGAATTGCAAATTGAATTAGATAAGGAAACAGGAGAAGGAAAAACAAAAGCAACTGATATTGGAGAAAAGTTTGAAATTGCTTTTATAGATACGAAAAGATATTATACAATTGATAAAGAAGGGAAGATAATAGAAGTAGGAGAAATAGTTGAAGACAAATCACCAGGAGATATCACAAAAGATGAAAATGGAAACACTTTGAAAGGGGATGAAAATGAACCATATGAAATATGGTGTATAGAGGATCTAATAGAGTGGTCTAAAAATTATGAAATTTATCAAAATGCCAATATAATACTTTGTAAAAATTTAGATTTTAAATCTAAATATTCATATGCAAACAGTGAAAATATAAATTATGGAGATATAAATCAAGATGGTAAAGTAGAATATTTAATAAACGAACTGGACTCAGGAATAGGATTTACACCAATTACTTCTTTTTCTGGAACTTTTGATGGACAAAATTATAGTATAGAAAATATTTATGAGAAAAACACATCAGAATTAGGTGTTTGGGGACGAATTAAAAATGGTACAATTAGTAATTTAAAAGTAAATGGAATGATATCCTCTTATAATAATGATGAAAAATCAGGAAATGTAGGTGGTATAGTAGGAAGTGTAATAAATCGGAAAAATAGAAAATTGTGTGGTTGATGTTAAGCTGGAAGGAAATGGAAATGGATTAGGCGGAATTGTTGGTTGGGCAAATGGCAATTTAGAAATAATTAACTGTGTAAACTTAAATACCTTATTAAATTCAAATTGTGCTACTGGAGGAATTATTGGAGTGGGTGAGGATATGACAGGAGGCATATATAATTCATACAATGCAGGAGAAATTCATGTAAAAGGCCCTAGTAGTAGCGGTATTGTTGGTTCAACCAATTCAAATATCGAAATTATAAATGTTTACAATAAAGGAGATATAACAGAAAATGGGAATTTTGGAAGAGGAGGTATATTAGGTTCAAATTATACAGTTGTAGGCTCTGGAAACGTTTATATAACCAATGCGTATAATTTAGGAAATGTCATTGAAAATAATTTAAATTGGTCATATGCTGCTGGAGCAATATGTGGATATCCATCAGATACGTCAACACTGACAATTGAAAATTCTTATTATAAGAAAGGAACATGCAGTGTAGCTGTGGGGCTAAGAAAGGATAGTTTATATGGGGTATCAAGCTTAAATGAAATAAATTATGAGGAAATGATAAAAAATTTTAAAGAATTTATTGATGACAATAAAAGTAAAACATCTGAATGGAAATATTGGATATTGGGAGAAGATGGATATCCAACATTAGATTATAATAGTTAGTAATAGATTTTACTATAAAACATTAGAAATATTATTTTTGCTTTGCTTATTCATACTTATGTAAAAAAAACTTGAAAGTGCTTCAAAAGTATAATAAAATAGGAAAAAATACGAATAATAAAATGTAAGAGGTAAGAATATGAAAGTTTTAATCACGGGAGCATCATCAGGAATAGGAAAAGACATGGCAAGAGTTTTAGCAAAGCAAGCAGATGAATTAGTTTTACTTGCAAG
>CALWZZ010000152.1 GCA_944386145.1 uncultured Clostridia bacterium
TAAAAACCACAAAACAAGAATTGGAAAAGAAGTTAGAAGAAAACGATATACCATTTCAAGAGGGAAGTTTGGAAGATTTTTTAATTTTAGAGAAAACAAAAAATATAGAATCTTTAGACTTATTTAATAATGGCTATTTTACTATCCAGGACGAAGGTGCAGGATTGATTGCAAAAGTGGTAGATCCTAAACCAAATGAAATGGTGTTAGATGCTTGCAGTAGTCCAGGTGGAAAAACAACCTATATGGCAGAACTAATGGGGAACAAAGGAAAGATTGTTGCTTGGGATTTACACCCACATAGAGTAAAATTGGTTGAGAAAAATGCGAAAAGGTTAGGAATTACAATCATTGAAACAAAATGTGAAAATGCAAGTATATATAAAGAAGAATATAAAGAAAAATTTGACAAAATTTTGTTAGATGTGCCATGTCTAGGGATTGGCGTTTTAAAACGAAAGCCAGATATCAAATGGAAACGAAAGCCAGAAGATATTGGAGAAATTACAGAGGTTCAACAAAAAATCTTAGAAACCTGTTCTAAATATCTAAAACCACAAGGAGAATTGATTTATGCAACATGTAGCATTTTTAGTGAGGAAAATGATAAAATAATACAAAAATTTTTAGAAAATCACAAAGATTTTGAATATGGGATTATGAATATACAAAATCCAATGATTCATGCACAAAAATTGCAAAAAATACAATTATATCAAGGAAAAGAAAATGATGGTTTTTTTATGTGCAAGTTACGAAAAAAATAAATATTACAATTTAATTACACTTAGATTACAATTATATTAAAGGTATTGATTTTTGCAAGAGTAATGGTAAAATAAACTAGAACAAATTAGCGTAATTACTAAAAAATGACAACTTAGAAAATTTATTCAAGTATCAAATTTTATGAAATGCAAAAAATAGCAATAAAGAAAAATAAATAAAGGAGCAAAAGATGGCTAGCTGTTTAGGATTATATGTAGAAAACAATATAATTAAATATGCGAAAGTTTCAAAGGAACATGAAAAAATAAAGGTTGAGTCATTTGGTGTTAAATTTTATGACAATTTGGAAAAGGCAATTGATCAAATTGTTGAAGAAACATACAGTTATAAAACACCAATTAGCATAAACTTATCAGAAGAAATCTACAATTATTTTGACATGTTTGCATTATTAAGCAACAAAGATTTATCTAAAGCAATTAAAACAGAATTTGAAATGTATTGTGGTGACCAAGGATATAATCCAAATGTATTTGAAACAAGATATGTAGTTTCAAAAAATCCAGAGGACAAAGACAAGCTAAAAGTAATCCATATTGCTGCAAACAAAATAGAGCTAACAAAGAAAACACAAGTATTAGAAAAATATAAATTAATAGACATTGCACCAGTTTCTATGGCAATAACCAATTTAATAGAAACAAAACCAAAAGAAAATTGCTTAATTGTAAATATAGAAGATAATACAACTGTAACAACGATATATGATGAGAATGTATACAATATTGAAACTTTTGATGAAGGTTGCCAAGAATTTTTAAGAAAAATTAATGTAAGAGAAAATTCAATGGCAAAATCTTATGAAATATTAAAAAATACAACCATTTATACATCAGAAGGAAAAGAACTTCAGGAAACAGAATTTGGTTATCTTGAAGATATTATGCCAACACTATATACAATTGTTGGAAATGTAAGAAAAATTATTAATGAAAGTGAGCAAAAAATTAGTAAAGTATATCTAACTGGAACAGCAACTTTAATTAATAATTTGGATTTATATTTCCAAGAATATTTAAACGAAATAGATTGTGAAGTATTAAAGCCATATTTTATTAATGCAACAAAAGATATTACGATACAAGACTATATAGAAGTGAATTCAGCAATATCTTTGGCTTTATCAGGCGTAGGACAAGGAATTCAAGGAATTAACTTTAAAAAGCAAACCTTTAATGAAAAAATTCCAGACTGGTTAAAAATAGAAGTAAACCCAGGAAAAGAGAAAAAAGGGAAATTGGCAACTTCTGGATGGTTTACAAATGACCTAGGCGAAAAACTAGATAAAACAGAAGTTAGTTTGCTAAGAACAGCAGTAGGATTAATTATCTTATTTGTTATTTACAGCTGTTTTGCGGTATTATTACAAAATCAAATGGAACAAAAAGAAGAACAAGCGCAAAATTCTATCAATCATACAAATGCACAAATTCAATTAGCAGATAATGATAAAACCAAGATAGATTCTAGAACAAATGACTATACAGAAATGATTCAAAATTTGCAAGATTTAAACGATAGACTTACTGACGCAAGCAAGACGAGAGACGCGATACCAAATTTATTAAATTCTATTATGTATGTAATACCAGAAAATGTTCAAATTACTTCAATACAAAATACAACGAGTACACATATAGTTATTCAAGCACAATCTAATAAATATGAACAATTAGGTATGTTTAAAGCAAAATTAGACACAGAAATGATTTTAACAAATGTAATTTCGACTTCAGGTCAACAAACAGACAATGTGATTAAAGTAACGATAGAAGGAGATTTACCATGAAAAAATTACT
>CALWZZ010000153.1 GCA_944386145.1 uncultured Clostridia bacterium
ATATTGCTGTTTGATATGCTGTTAAATCTGATTTTACACCAGCTAAAATATCATTTACCATTGTTTTCTCGTCCATAAATACCTCCTAATTATTTAAAAATGTCATTAATTTTTGTTTTGTATTTAAAGCATCTTGAGCAGATTTTGTAAAAAGTTGCTTAATTTGTGGATCTACTGCTTGTGAAGCATATGTGTTTAATTTTTGATATGCTGTTTCATGTGCTCCAATAAGATGTCTTAAATTTTGTAACTCTGATTGATTTAAGTCTGCCATTTTTAATCATTCCTTTCTTTTTAATTTCTTTTTTCATTATTTCCATTTTTATCAATTTTATTCAAAAAAAATTTGACCTTTAGGAACAATCTTTAAAGATTTCCTAACTCCGCTTATTTCAATTTTTTTATATTATAGAAAGTGCCATTTCCTATACAATAAAAAATGAACCCTCCTTGTTAAACTTTTTGTTCAACATTTTGGATTCACTTCACTTTCTGATAATTTCTCATATTATTGATTTTCTTCTATATGAATGGATTCTATTTTTCCATATTTATTATAAATCATGTTCACATTATATGTTTTATCCAATTTAATTTCATCAAATTGTTCAGGCAGTTCTGTATCTTCTTTATTTAATGTTACTATTCCAGATACAGTAACTTGCATAACTTCACGGTCAGTATTGCCCGCATTATTGCTAACAACTTTTTGAATTAAAGCACGAACGGTTCTGCCTTTTACTTCTTTTCCTTCATATGGTGTAAACTGTTCATTAAATACACTTATTTCAGGATCAGTCATGGATGAAACAGCATTAACTCTTTCTTTCCATTCTTCTTCTGCTTCTTTTTTTGAGATATGACTATAAGTTGTAATTATTCCTATCATAATAATTGCTATTGTCATAGTAATATATGCTATTTTCTTCTTTTCTTTTAATCTTACTATAATTGCCAATATGATTAATGCACTTATAAATACTAAAAATATTTTTGGATAATATACTTCATAAAAATAATTCATACAAAAATTTATCATTATAACTGATATTGCAATTATTATAAAAATAAGCTTTTTGTTAAAATTTATTTTTTTAGTCATTTCTTCATTAGACACTTGTCCCTTTTTTGCTTCTCGTTTTAAAATAAAATAAGAGTCTAAAAGAATAATCAATACAGTGATTCCTATAGGTATAAAATAAATACTAAAAAGGCTTAAAAGACCTATGGACATATCCACAACATCTGCATAGCAAAAATGTTGATAACATAAAACAATTCCTAATACTAGTAATACGATTCTACTTAAAATTTTTTTCATATTATTCCTCTTTTATTTTAGTATATTTGTAAGTCAGTATGACTTCCCTAATATATCTATTCTTTAAAAGTTACCATAAAAATGTCCCAAACAGAAACGTCCCCAAAAAGACATTTTAGATAATTTCTAGATTTGCATATTTTGCCATTAATCGTTTATGCCCTACTTTATCGAAATTGATGTCTACTTTTAAGTCTTCTCCCTCTGGTTCTACTTTATTAATCGTACCTTCTCCGAATTTTTTGTGATATACTCTTACGCCTGCTTCATATTTTGATAAATCTACTTGATTATTAGATGTCGCTTTTTTTCCTAAATTACTTAAGAAACTTTCTGCTGTTCTAAAGGCAAATTCTGTGTTTGTTGAATTATTTGTTGTGTTAGATTTAGCAAATGCTCCAACACCAACTGATTCTTTTTCTCCAATTTTATATGTTTTTATGTTTCCATTATCTTTACTTCCATAAGTCCATGTATAATTTGAGTCTTTGAACATTTGATTTTTGTTGTTATCTTCTTCTCCAAATGCTTCTTTATATCCTTCTAATAAGTCTTCTGGTATTTCTTTTAAAAATCTAGATACAGGATTATAACTTGTTGATCCAAAAATGGTTCTTTGTTTACTACAAGTTAGATATAGATGTTCTTTTGCTCTCGTAATTCCTACATAGCATAAACGTCTTTCTTCTTCTAATTCTTTTGGTTCTGAAATTGATTTATATCCAGGGAAAATTCCTTCTTCCATTCCTACTAAAAATACAACTGGAAATTCTAATCCTTTTGCACTATGTAATGTCATCAATGTTACGGAATCCTCTGTTTCTTCAACATTGTCTATGTCAGATGATAAAGTGATTCCTTCTAAGAATTGACTTAATGAATTTTCTGCATATTCTTCTTCAAATTCGATTGCTACTGTTAAGAATTCCTCTAAGTTTTCAATTCTGTTTTCTGCTTCTATGGTATTTTCCTCTTCTAAAGCTTTTGTATATCCTGTTTTCTTTAATGTTGTTTTGATTAATTCTGATATCACTAGTTCATCTTTTTTGTCTTTTAATTCTTCTATCACATTCACAAATTCTCTAGAATTCAAAAATACTCTATTTAATCCATATTGGTCAGCATGTTTAATGACTTCATACATAGAAGTTTCGTTTTGTTCAGCTATTGCTTCCACTTTATCTAGGCTTGTTTTTCCAATTCCTCTTTTTGGTTCATTAATAATTCTTTTTAAACTTAAGTTATCTGCACTATTTTGAATTAA
>CALWZZ010000154.1 GCA_944386145.1 uncultured Clostridia bacterium
GCTACACATGAGTTTGTTGTTCCTAAGTCAATTCCTATAATTTTTCCCATTTTAATTCCCTTTCCTTTCTTTAGGTTCTATTAGTTTTAACGATTACAAATTTGTTTTAACTAATCCCCTATTATAAATTTATATTTTAAAATTAATAACAAAGTAATATTTTATGCTTATCAAGAACAAAACTCATAACAATATATTGTTCTTTGAAAGCAAAATTTTTTTATCTAATTAATGATTTGTTTTTTCTTCAAATCTTGAATGATTTTTCGATTGTTTTCAATTGTTTCTTTTGTTACTTTTGATTGCCACTCTTCTTTTGTCATTTTTGACAAACTTAAATTAGATAATTCTTTATAGCCAATTTCTTCTCCTAGCCATTCTGGCTTTTTGAAATGATTTGCTATTTCTTCATTTGGAAATTCTACTTCTGCTGTTAATAAACCTTCTAGGTATCCATAATATACATCCATTTCTACATTTAGATTTCCTTCAATTGGTATAACAAGTCTTGTCTTTTTTATGACATTACTTATTTTGTTTTGAATTAGTTCATTATATTCATTTTCTTGTATAGAATTTTCAATTTCATATACATTTGCTACATTCTCAAAGTTCTTATCATATTCTATATCTCCCTTTGTTTTGAGTGTATAGATACATTCTAAGCAATTTTTCTTTCTATTTTGTATTTTTCGAATTCTAATAACGGTGTTTATGTCTCTATAAATAAATGCTTGTTCTATATCCTCTATATTGGTTATGTTTAAATCTTTAGGAAGATAATTTACTGCATACTTTCTTTCTATTTCTTGTTTCATCTTAAATCCTCTTTTTTATAAAATTTGAAGATTGCTGCTTTCTTTTTTTATAAATGGATGAAAAGTAGTAAGATTTGCATTTTTATAAAATTGGTCAAGCCGAAGGTGTACGTTTTGTACATTGAGGTTTGAACAAATTTATAAAAATGTGAAGATTGCTGTTTTTCATTCATTTAGTTGGCTACTACGACCATAGAATGCCTAATAACCTTTGTACCAATTTTATATCCTTTCCTATATTCTTGAACAATTTCTTTTTCACCTTTTGTATCATCTTGTACACTGCTTACTGCTTCATGTAATTCTGGGTCAAAAGTTTCTCCTACTGTTTTAATTTCTTCTACACCTTTTGATTTTAATGTATCTTGAAATTGTTTTAATACCAATTCAATCCCTTTTTTGTACTCTTCATCTTTTGTTTCTACTTTAGCAGCATTTTCTAAATTATCTAATATAGGAAGCATTCCTGCTACAACATCTGATAAAATAGAACCATATAAACTTTCTCTTTCTTTTGCACTTCTTTTTTTAAAGTTTTCAAATTCTGCTAAAATTCTCTTATATCTATCATCTAGTTCATCATATTCAGATTTTGGTACAATTTCCTGTTCTTTTTTTGCTTTTTTACTCTCAGCTTTTTCAGCTTCTTTTTTTACTTCATTTTCTAGTTCTTCTTTTTTCTCTGCCATTCTTTAACCACCTTTCTCAAAATTACTCTATTTCTTTTAATTTCTTATTAATATACTTCATAACAGAAATAACCTTTGAATAATCCATTCTTTTAGGACCAATAATACCAATCGTTCCTAAATCTTTTCCATTAACTTTATGTTTAAATGTAACAACACTAAAATCCTTTAACTCTTCTTTTTGATTTTCTTCTCCAATATATACATGAATATCATCTGCAATTCCAGAATCTAACATATCTGTTACTAACTCCTTTGTATCCAAAATATTAACAAAGTTTTTGGCAACTTCTAAACTATTAAATTCTGGTAACTCAAATGATTTATTTGCACCTTCTAAGTATATATTTTCTTCTTCTAAAACTCTTTTAATTTGTTCAATAATTGGTTTAATCACATTTACACTATAGGTCATTTCATCATATAAATAATCTTCTAAAGGTCTATCAATCGTTTCAATTGGTTGTCCCTTTAGTTTTTTATTAAACATATAATTAATCGTTTCAACCTGTTTTTCTGTAATATCTTCATCAAATTTAATAATTGTTTCTTTAACAAGTCCACTATCTGTTAAAATAACTGCCATCATCATTCTAGAACCTAATAATACAAATTTAATTTCTTCGATAATCTGGCTATTTGCTTTTGGACCTATGGAAACGGTTGTATAATGTGTGACTTCTGAAATTGTATTTGCTGCAATTTTAGTTAAATCCTCAATTTCATTTACCTTTGTTTCTAACTTATCACTAATATATTTGATTTCTTCTAAACTAATATCATCTTCTTTTAACAATTCATCCACATAATATCTATACCCTTTTTCTGAAGGTACTCTACCGCTGGATGTATGTGTTTTATCCAAATAACCTGCTTTTTCTAAATCTGCCATTTCATTTCGGATTGTTGCACTACTATAATCTAAACCATGATTTGTCGTTAATGCATTTGAACTAACTGGTTCTGCTGTATTAATATATTCTTCTACGATTGCTTGTAATACTTTCTTTTTTCTATCATCTAACAATTTTACTCACCTCTTTAGTTTTAATTGTTAGTTTTTACTATATATGGCAT
>CALWZZ010000155.1 GCA_944386145.1 uncultured Clostridia bacterium
TGTTTTATTACCTTTTCTACAATAATTTTAATATTTTGTATAATTTCATTTTCTGTAATACCTAATGTTTTCTTATTAGATATTTCATACATATCTCCTACGATATGACCTTCTTCGTCATAAACGCCTTTAATATTTATACCAAAATTGTTAATTGCTTCTAACACCTTTTCTGTATTTCTTGTTTTTGCTAAAGCTGGTAAATGTACTTTTACAGACGCTTTCAATCCTGTTCCAATATTATTTGGGCAAGCGGTTAAATAACCATATTGTTTACTAACACAATATCCAAATATGTCTTCTATCTTTTTATCAATTTCAATGGCTAAATTTAGGGTATTTTCTAACTCTAAGCCACTACTAAATACTTGTATTTTTAGATGGTCGTCTTCTCCTACCATAATACAAATATTTTCTTCATCATTCACTAAGATTGCTCCAATATTACCTGATTGGAAAGCAAAATTATAATTTATTAGTCCTTTTTCTACTAAACTTAATTTTGTGATGTCATCCATATCTTGTAATTTTAAAAATCTTAGTCCATAACCTATCTGATAGATATTTTCCTTTATTTTGTTTTCTAATTCTTGTAATTCTTTCGGACTTAAATTAAATCTATACCCTTGAATATTTCTTGAAAATCGTATTCTTGTATTGATTGCTATATCTGATTCTTTTCCACTTTGTAAATACCAATTCATTTTCTGTATCATCCTTTCTTTAACATTTCATATACTTTCATTATTTAATAGTTATAATTTATAAATTGCTGAAAAACATTTTTCAAACTTACCAGTCTATTCTTTATAATGAAATTTATGTTATTTGTTTTCCTCTAATTTCTTGATTTCATCTCTTAATTTAGCAGCGTCTTCATATCGTTCTTCTTTAATGGCTTGTTTCAAATCCTCTTTTAGTCTCTCCAATTTCTGTTCTGGCGTTTGTTCTTTTTTTACTTGTGCATTATTTTCTTTCTTTGCTTGTTTTTCTTCTATTTTTTTATCAATGCTTTTTCCTAATCTTCCTACATGATGATTGCTACTTTGAATTCTTCTAATAATAGGTTCTAATCTATCTTGAAAAACATCATAGCAATTTGCACAACCCACTTTTCCAGTATTTGCAATGTCCTCAAAGGTATATCCACAGTTGTCACATTTTAATGCTTTTAATTCATTAAGCATTGGCATGAATTCTGCATTTGAAAAATCTTCTAAGAAATCTCCAAAAAAGCTAGAAAAATTAATTGGCATATCTAATCCAATTTCTCCAATTCCTAACTTTTTACTACATTCTTCACATAAGTTTAACTCTCTTCTAACACCATTGATATTTTCTGAATATCTAACATTTGCCTCTCTTTTTTTACAATTATCACATAACATAATAATTCCTCCTTTATTCTATGTTTAACAACATATTTTTAAAAATTTTTGCTCGTAATTTATCTTTTACATCTTTTGCTAAAAGTAACACATTATCACTTGTTGCTACTTTCAAAAGTTTTGCTTCTTCTTTGGTTATTAAATCATAACTTAGAAAGTCATTAATTAATATATCCACATCATTTGAAGTCATTTCTTCTCCTATATTTTTTATAATATGCATAAAATAGTCTGACTTTGTATTATTTACTTTTTTAATGGTAATATGACCTCCTCCACCTCTTTTGCTTTCTACATAATAGCCTTGAGATGGTTTAAATCTTGTTGATATAACATAATTGATTTGTGATGGTACACAATTAAAATGTTCTGCTAATTCATTTCTTTGTATTTCTACTAGTTGATTGTCGTCATCAAATAAATCTTTTATAAATTGTTCTATTACATCTGACATTCTCATTGGTCTCATCTCCTTTTTTGACTTTGACTTTCTTTGACCTACATTATTATTATACTCTCTTTTCCAAATTTTTCAAATCAGTTTACATATAATCCATAGGTGTTTTTTGACAAAATTCGTTGTTTTTACTAAATTTCTATACTATTTATAATTTTTTCTCGCTATTTTTCATTTTTTCTTCTGTTTTCGTCCTTTTAGTTTTTGTCATAGCATTTAATTCTTCTGCCCTTTCCTTTTGATTTGGCAAAGATATCCATGCAAAATAGGAAGAAATAAATTCTCCATATTTGGTACTATCTTCTCCTACCTCATATTTTTCTTCTAAATCTCGATTTACTCTCTTTTCTGCGTCTTCATTTCTATTCTCATTATCAAATTTGTTAAATTTTTGATTATCCATAAAAAATGCACTCCTTTTTCATTCTATTTAGGTATGTGCATTTTTTATTTTTTTATTCAATTAATTTTATTTTTTTGCTGTTTCTAATTTTTGCACACGTTTTTCTAACATATCTTGATTAACTTCTACTTTGTAAAATCTAGCTTCATATGCATTATGTGCAATTTTGTTTGTTCTAATTTCTTCTTTAAGTAGCTTTTCCATCTTTCTAAATCTTTCGTCCAAATATTGAGTCAAACTCTTAAATTCTGCTGCTATTTCTCTGCTTTGTTTGCTAATTGCTTCATCAATTTTTGAATCTATTGATTTTTCTACAGCATTTATT
>CALWZZ010000156.1 GCA_944386145.1 uncultured Clostridia bacterium
AGACGCACTGGACTCAAAATCCAGCGGGAAACCATGTGGGTTCGAGTCCCACCATCGGTACCAATAAACAATTATTATTTATGTAGTACATTTATCTGTGTCAGAGATAGATGTACTTTTTTAAAAGAATTTAAACGTTTATATTGACTTATGATTAAATAATTTATATAATGCTGTTCAAGAAATAGGGAAAAGCAGAAGTGTGTCGCCACCGACTAAAAGGAGGTGGTGTGTATGGTAGAACAATATTTATTATTAACAATAAAATTATTATTTACTGGTCTTGTATCAGTAACTATCATAAACATAGCCTTAATAATTGTACTTGTACATAATATATTAAGCAAACAAAACTAAAAGAAATACACACTCTGCTTGCAGGTTAGAGTGTGTATTTCATATCACTAATCGGCGACCACTTCGTTGTGACTCTCTATTTCTATATTTATTATAGCATATTTTTAGTATTTGTCAAACAAATTTTGAAAAATCTACATATATAAAATATTTCTTTCTTTTTCAAGTATTTCGCATAATTCATCATCTTTTATATTTTCTAAAAACAATTTTAATTTTTCTAAATTTTTAATTTCCCTGAAATAAATTTATTTATATTGTAAAAAACAAAACTTATTGATATAATTTATAAAAATACAAAGGAGGATTTTTTATGGAAGAGAAAAAAGAATTAAAAATCAAATTTAAAACGGCTGTTATAGCTATTATAGTAGTAGCTATCATTTTAGTTGTAATATTTGCTGTAGTGATTAATAAGAAGAGACAAGAAGCAGAAGGAAATACAATAATAAGTGAAGTAGATTCAAATAAACAAATACTGGAATCTGATTTCTCACTAAAATTTTTAAAATTAGAAAATGAAAAACAAAATATGGTATATAGTCCATTGTCCATAAAATATGCATTAAATATGTTAAATGAAGGAGCAGCAGGAAATACAAAGACACAAATTGAAAACGTAATAGGTAATTTGAATTTAATAAAATACAATACAATAGATGAAGTATTGTCTTTAGCAAATAGTGTGTATATTAGAGATACATTTGCTGAATATGTAAAAGAAGATTATAGGAGAACCATAGCTGAAAAATATAATGCGGAAATCAATTATGATGCTTTTAATGATGTAACAAATATAAACAAGTGGATTGAAGATAAAACATTAGGAATTATACAAAATATGTTAAATGATGAAGCAGTACAAAATGCAAATATGCTTCTTATTAATGCATTAGCAATTGATATGGGATGGGAAAGTCCTTTTGATACAAATCATACTTACGGAGAAGATTTTTATTTAGAAGATGGAAATACAATGACAGCAACCATGATGCACAAAGAAACAATGGGCGATAGTACATCATATTATAAAGATAATGATATTACGGCTTTAACAATGAATTTACAAGAATATGATAATATGCAATTTGAATTTGTTGCCATCATGCCAGAAGAAAATTTATCAGATTATATAGAAACACTAACGATAGAAGATGTAAATACTATTTTAGAAAATACAACCTTGGCGTCAGATACACCATATGGTGTAGATATTTCTATACCAAAATTTTCATTTGATTATGATTTGAAATTAAAACAAGATTTAATGGATTTAGGAATGACAGATGCTTTTGACGAAAATTTAGCAGATTTTTCAAATATGGCAAATACTGAACTTTGCGTAGGAGATGCTTTGCATAAGGCAGATATTGATTTTTCAGAAGAAGGAATAAGAGCAGCAGCTGTTACAGCATTGACTATGAGAACAACTGCGATGCTTCCAGATGATAATCAACCAGAAAAAATCAAAATTGATAAGCCATTTTTATATTTTATTAGAGATAAACAAACAAATGAAATTTGGTTTGTTGGAACGGTTTATGAGCCAAATTCTTGGGAACAAGATATGGAGGAATATAGATAGATAATAAAGAATTTTATATTGTCATATAAAAGAATACGTGATAAGATATAAGCAATCATAATAAAAGGGGAAAATTAATATAGCACAAGAGTTGCTTGAAAAGGAGGAATTTTCTATGAAAAAAGATTTAGGTGTAAAACCTTATGTATTTCCAATGCCAGTATTAATGATTGCAACATATGGAGAAAATGATAAGGTAGATGTTATGAATATGGCATGGGGAGGTATTTGTGACAATAATATGGTAGCTTTAAATATTACAGAAAGTCATAAAACAGCTAAAAACATTAAAGAAAGAAAAGCCTTTACATTAAGCGTTGCAGACATAGACCATCTAGAAGAATCAGACTTTTTTGGAACAGCATCTGGCAATACAATGGAAGACAAATTTGAAAGAACAGGAATGCATGCTACAAAAAGTACAAGAGTAGACGCACCAATCATTGAAGAATATCCAATTACATTAGAGTGTAAAGTTGCTGAATTACAACATGAGTCATATGGTTTTAGAGTTTTAGGAGAAATTGTCAATGTTGTAGCAGATGAAAAGATATTAGATGAAAATGGAAAAGTAGACCCTACAAAAATTAATGCTTTTGTATTTG
>CALWZZ010000157.1 GCA_944386145.1 uncultured Clostridia bacterium
AGCAAAGGAGCAGGCTGAAAGCGGACGTTAATGCGTTCGGAGCGCCTGTAAAAACGCCGGATTTCGGTAATGCACATCAGAACGAAGAGCGCTTTGACGCTTCTTCAAAAGAATACAGAACAGCATGGCTGAAAAGGATCGCACGAGATGCAGATGAGCGCCCGATTTTCGGTGAAATGAACGAAACCGAAAAGAGGGCGTTTACTTTTACCACTGCAAACACCGGCGCAGTTGTGCCTACGGAGATCATCAACAGGATCGCAGATCTTACGGACAACGATTCACCGATGTATGACGATTCAACAAAGAGCTCTTTCCGATACGGCTTTGCTGTGCCCAGAATCAAAGAAATTAAAGCAGGCGATGCAAAGGTTGTAACAGAAGGCGCCGCGAATGACGATGAGCAGGACGAATTTGACCAGCTGGAGATCATCGGCGATGAACTTAAAAAGCATATCGTTCTCACGCGAAAGATGGAATTTCAGTCAATCGATGCGTTTGAAACGTGGCTGGTTACTCATCTCGCAAACCGAATCCGTGTTGCCAAGGAGAAAAAAATCATCTCTCAGCTGGACAACACAACTTGCGGTATTGCAACGGCAAATATTCTCACCGCCGCAGATCTTACGGACGCAGAGATTATAAAGGTAATGTCGCAGCTCAGAGGCAGCGGCGAGCGCGTTCTCTATGCAAACCAGGCGTTCATCTGGAATACCATTGCTGCGCTTGAGGATAAATCCGGAAACAAGCTGTTCATCCCCTCCCCGCGTGTTGATCCCACGATTGAGGGTTCGATTTACGGCACAATCGTAAAACGCGACTCCAATATCCCGGACGATACGTTTTATGTCGGTTATCCGAAACGTATTGATTCAAACGATTTCATTTCGTTTGACATCACGCCGCAGATTGAGTCGAAGACCCTCAACAGGATTTTTGTGGGCTACTCCCTCTTTGGCGCCGGCTTGGAAGATCCGAAGGCGTTCGTAAAATGGAGCAAACAAGCTGCTGAGCTCTCCGAGGGCTAAGAGAAAGAAGGGTTGATAGATGTACGAATCATTGATTTACCGTTTCAAAACGCGGCTTAGAATGTCGCAGGATTCGCAGAATGACGAATTTAATTCGGAAATTGAAGATCTCATTGCTTCAGCCCTTAAAGACTTGGAGAAAGCCGGAATTAAAAAGCTTGATCCCAATGATCCGCTTATCCGGCAGGCTGTGGCTACATATGTAAAAGCAAATTTCGGCCAGCCGGATAATTACGCGGAACTGAAAGCCGCTTACGATGAGCAAAAAGGCTCATTACAGACCTATTCGGAATATAAGGAGCCGACAGATGGATAAGAGCAGCGTAGCGTTTTTAATATCGCAAATTCACAGTACAGATACGTTAAATCAAGAAATCAGCACGGAAAGCAAGCGCAAGGTTTTCTGCAGCATCACAAGCGTATCTGCCTCTGAGTGGTTTGAAGCCGGAAGAAACGGATTGCAGGCAGAGCTCAGGATAACCATGTTTGCTTTCGATTATCACGGTGAAAAAATCGCGGAAGTGAATGGACAGCGTTATTCGATTTACAGGACGTTTCGTTCAAAACCGGATGAAATCGAGCTGTATCTTGAGAAAAAGGCGGGGATTTAATGCGTAATGTTTCTATTGACAATCTCTCTCAAGCTTTAGAGGACGTTTTAAACGATTACCGTGAAGAGGTTACGGAAGATTTAAAAAGCGACATTATGGATGCTGCCAAGTTCTGTAAATCGGAAATTCAGCGGAGATCGCCGAAAGATTCAGGCGAATATAAGCGCGGTTGGCGAATTAAAAAGCAATTTGAAAACAGCAGTGTTTTACGAGTTGTGATTTATAACGCGAAAAAGCCATCGCTTACCCATTTGCTTGAAAAAGGCCACCCTATCATAGGTCGTAAAACAAAAAAAATCATAGGTGTGGCAAAAGCGGTACCGCATATAGAACCTGCGGAGCAAGCCGCTGAAAAGAAGTTAATTAACGCAATCGAGATAGATGTGAAGTGAGGTCATTATGAAAGCTATTGAAAAAGTAAATTCCATGCTTGAAGCATCGGGGCTTCCGTTTCGGTACCGGGCATTCAGCGATGAGACGGTGCCGGATGACCGCTATTGCGTCTATCAGTTCTTATATTCCGAAAACATGGCGGCTGACGGAAACGTTTACAAAATCATAAGCAAATTTCAAATTGACATGTTCACAAAAACAAAAGACATAGAAGCGGAAGAGCAGCTGGAGGCTGCTCTTTCTTCTGTCTATTGGGAAAAAGAAGAAGAATATATTGACGATCAAGCCTGTTACAGAATCACATATTTGATAAGTTTGGAGGATTCATAGTGTCTACTACGAAAAACAAAGTTAAATTCAACATCAAAAATTGCTATTATGCAAAGAAAACAGAAACAGGATTCAGCGCCCCGGTTGCCTTGCCCGGTGCTGTATCTCTCACACTTGAGCAGCAGGGCGAGTTGGAAGCTTTTTATGCCGACGGCGTTAAGTATTATGTGTCATCCTCAAACGGAGGATACGAGGGCGATCTTGAAATTGCACTGATAACAGATGAGTTCAGAAAAGACATTCTCGGTGAGATTGAGGACGCGAACGGCGTTTTAATTGAAAACGCCGATGCAGAGACTTCGGAGTTCGCTTTCGGTTTTCAGATTGACGGAGATCAGATCCCTACCCTGTTTTGGTTTTACAACTGTACGGCGACAAGACCAAGCATTTCAAGCCAGACGAACGAAGCAACGAAAACGCCGCAAACGGACAGCGTAACGCTTTCTTGTTCAGCTGACGATAAAGGTATCGTAAGGGCGAAGACAACACCAGCATCGTACGCTACCGTTGCCGCAACTTGGTTTACAGAAGTCTATGAAGTACAGGAGTCTGAAGGATGATCAAAACAATCACAATAGA
>CALWZZ010000158.1 GCA_944386145.1 uncultured Clostridia bacterium
TAAGCAGGATTCCACTGATAAAACCTAAAGCAATGCAAGCTAAAGATGTTATGTTCATTAAATTTCCTCCTTTTTTGCTCTCTTATCAAAAGTAGAGCACAACGCCTTTTGTGTCGCCGTCTACGTCATCGCACTTGCGGGTGACGGAGTAAAACGTATTTCCGTTTTCATCTTCATCAAGCTCTACACAAGCCTTGAGGTCCGGAACGGTCATGCAGCCGTTTATTTCAACCTCCAAGCCGGCCTCATATTTAGATAATGCGTTCATCAACTCATATACTTTCATACGATTGCCTCCATTGAGGATGATATTTGTGAAAGCGTTTCACTCATTACGGATTTAAGCTTTTCAGCTTGCTCCGGGTTTTTACTTTTTAATTTAGAGAGGTGCATAGTGATTTTATTTGCAGTCGACTGCATTTGTGTGAAAAGGAAACGCACAGCGGTAAGATCTTCATCGGCATTAGCTGCTTTTGCTGATTTCAAAGCACTTTGCAGTTTTTCTTCAAGATCAGTTTTTTCTGCCAGCATCTTATCGATTTTTTCATTCGCCTCTCTGATGACTTCTTCCTTGGCGGCTTTAACGGCCGCCTCCTTTTCTTCTTTTTCTGTTTTTCTCTTTTTCTTTTCATCGGAAAGTTGCTTTTTGAGATCAGCAATTTTTTCTTTGGTCGCCTCTTCTGTTTTGGCAACGGCTTCTTTCACAGCATTTTCCACTTCTGATTTATCCGTTACCGCTGTTATAGGTACTTTGCTTAGATCCGCTTCCAGTACCTTAATATGATCTTGGAGTTTGTTGTTCTGTTCCTCTTTTTCTGTCAAGTCAAGCGTAAGTTGCTCAACGCGATTTTTAAACTCGTCCACCCGTTTTTTTAGTTCGCGTGTGGATTCGTTTTCCACATTGCTTTCAGATAAGAATTCTTCTCTTTCGTAGGATGAGATCTGGGATATGAGTTCCAGTTTTGTGATACCCAGAGCGGCATGCTCTTTAAAAAAAATTTCCCCGAGTTTTTCATAGGCTGCGATATAGGAATATGCCTGCCTGCGCTTGATTCCGCAGGCCTGCTCCGCATACTGCTCAAAATCATCAAACCCGAGTTCTCTGAAGAGTTCCTCATCCTTCATGGCTTTCAGATCTTTACACATATCGATCAGCGCAGTCTGCACCGTTTTTCCGTTTGCAAGAATTCTGTTGTGTAAATAATAAGCTTTTGAATTTCTGTCTTGTATCATTTCCTGATTCATTATGCTGCCTCCTGCTTAGTGTGTTTTGATTTTTTAGATTTCATGAATGTTTCCCATTCATCCAGAAAAGCCGCGATTTCCGGCGTGCGTTCTTCGTTGAAATAGGTGCGGCACTGAACGATATGCCCGTTTTTGTATTCCAGGGTATAAAACGGCTTGTCCGGCTCTTCGCTTTTTCTGATAAACAGAATATCCGTATCACCGCCAAAATATCTGTTTCTGTAACAACTGTACACGCAATGGTGCAGTTCGTTTCCCTCTGCAAGCAGTTCATCCGCGTTTTCTGCCGGGCGTATCAGAAACTCGTCGTTCGAAAAAGTGTATTTTTTCTTAAGCCTTATAAGCCGCTTTGCAAAGTTTTTATATTTTTTCTTTTCTTCTTCCAGTTTCTGGCGCTCTTGAAATCCGATCTGCTCCTGATGTGCCTGGTTGACGTTCTGCGGGAAAACAACGCTTTCACTTTTAAAGTCGTAGTTAAGTTTTTTACCAAGTGAAATATAATCGCTGTAGGTCATGAAAAAATTATGCACGATGTTTGTTGCAAAACTATATGCACAACCACAGAGCATACTTTGCTTTTTGGCGTACGAAACGCATTTCTTAAAACTTTTAAATTTCAGCATAAGTGCCAGTTCGAATTCGTAATTCAATGCTGCTGATACAAAATCATAATTATCTTTAGTGAGGGGAATATTTTTTTTATTCATAAACTGAAGCGCGCGCAGTTGGTATTCATTCACCGGCTGCACACTTAAATTGCGCAGAAAACGATATAATTCTTTATTGATTTAGACAAATTCGGACACGGTCAGCGCATGAAAATTAAATATACCCCTTGCTCTGCCGTTTATATATTTTATTAAAATATCGTCATGCCCTTCCTTTACAAGTTTTTCGGTAATGACTGGGTACGCGCAATAGAATTTCAAATAACTCACCAGTTGAAACGGCAACCCATAGGATGTTTCTTTTTTTAACAAGATATCCGCGCAACTGTATTTTAGATTGCTTTTCTCAAGCGCCTCTTTAAATCCAATAATGTGAAAGCCCTCATAAAAAGATTTGTCGTACGAAAGCGTCTCATTCACTTCTTCTTTTTCAGTAAAGTACAGACCGTTTGAATATCTGTCACCCATATATACGTGGTTTTCATACCACGCGGAATAAAGCAGTTGAAAATATTTATGCAGATCAAAATAACAGATTTGTTCAAGTGTCCATTCCTGCTGCGCCCGAATATTTCTTTCGTAAGCATATGTAAAGCAATAGGTATATAGGATAAGCGCGCCGCTTTTATCCACCTTGCATTCGCCCGCCATTGCGTATACTTTCTTTTGAGGATATCCGGCATATCGCTTTGTAACGGTCCTCCCGCATTCCGGGCAGCATACCTTTTCTCCGTGCCTTGCATACAGCCGATTCTCATCATGCGCCGTTACCGTGCGCATATTTTTAATCTCAAGATCAAAAGTTTTTCCGCAGGCGGTACAATAGCCGAATCTGTGCTTTCCCTCCTTGAATTGAAACATATAATGGTGTTCGGAAAGCAATGTGTTGTGGACATAGTTTTTCAGGCGTTCGGATGGCTGCGCTTTTTTCTTCAGCCTTTCAAAGTTCTTACTTGCCTCTGCTTTTGTTAGTTGATTTTTTCTTTTTCCCATGCTGCACCTCATACAAAATCAAGCAGATCAATGATCTTGTTTTCTGTGCAGTCGCCTGCAAATACGTAATATTCTCTGACCCATTCGTAAACGGTAGCGTCCTCAACAACAGCAGTGTTGTTTTCCGCTAATTTTCTGGCGTTATCTGTTATCATTTTCATGCAGTCTTTCAGGGTCTTTTTCTCATCCAGAACAATATCAGCATTATCGTCTGTCTTTAGATACGTGCTTATGATATGAGAAGATATGACCTTGGCCATATCTGTATTGATTTTTTCGGCTTCTTTATCCATTTTTTCTATGGCCTTTTTTATCTTATCAGTCATTGACTTAACTCCTTTTTAAATTTTTCATATTGCCGGCGGTCATTGCGCTCGGCTATCTTTTTTTCTATAAACTTATCCCAGCCGGGTGCTATAGACACTTTAGCTACATCAATCTGAGTCAAATTGTGACGAGGATCATTTTTATTCCAAAGCATAACTGAATACATAAAGCCGTGCTTATTCCAAGCCGCTCGCCATCTTATCAGATCTTTTATATAGTACAAGTGTTTCCGATCCTCTATATCACGCCTTATGCAGGGAATGTTATATCGCTGGGCGAGATCTGCTTCTTCAGGCGTCATGTTTATTGAATCCTCCCAGATATCGTTTAATCGCATAGATGGCTTCGTCGGCGCCGTAGGCGATACAGCAAAAGTTGCCCTGATGGGCAAGCAATGTTTGAAATGCAAGCTGCTCATCTGTGCATTTGCAGCTGCGGTCTTTCTTCATCTCTATGTAAAGCGCATTCCAGCCGCCTCTTGCCACGGGCAGGCACAGATCCGGAACGCCAGCTTTAAGGCCGGCTGCTCGGAGTTCGCCGCCTCCGCGTCTGCTCCGCTTGCCCTCATTCGGTATGTGATATATGGTCTTTAGCTCCGGGAACTGCCCGGACATGACTTCGCACCACTCGATCACTGCCTGCTGCTCAGTCAATTCTGTTTTCTGCTGCATATGAACTCCTTATCTGTATTTAATCTCTGTATTATGTTCGGCGGCGGCTGCGATCTTTTTCAAATCGTAGGTCGGTTTTCGGCTGATATCTCCTCTTTTGGACTTAAGCTTTCCGCTTTGCCGGTCGCGCCTGATCCAATTTTGAATCGTGGCACGATAGTTTTTATATTTCTTCCCGGTAGATTCACAATAGCCGTCTACCTCTTCTATATATCGCTCATAGAGATCCGGGAATCTCTGCTTAAGCACCTCAACATCTTCGTCCGTTAACATGACGTTGCCGAACTCGCCGTATGCCTTTTTTTCTGCCTTTTTATTGCTCATGTTCAACAACTCCTTGACAAATTCGGTACCGGAGTGTAGAATTTAATTGTTGTTTG
>CALWZZ010000159.1 GCA_944386145.1 uncultured Clostridia bacterium
TCTTTTATCTTGACCCTATGTGGATTTTTCCGTATACAACAAGGTTAAGCTACATATATTTGTGAAGTACTGCGAAGCAGTCTTCACATGTGTGCGTCGAAATCTTTGATTTCGTTAACGCACGCTTTTCTTATCTAAAATATTTTCAAATCTGCAATTCCTCCAAGGTATATAGATTATATTTATATCATTGTTCAATCTGTTTTAACCCTAATATATGTCTTTGAATTAGCAATAAATCCACAGACGTTGGTTTCTTACCATTTTTATTAATATTTCCTGCCTTTTGTGATAGAAAATCTAATTCTTCTATTTCTAGTATATGTCTTTGCAATTTCAATAAGTCCACACTATTAATTTTTCCATTTCCATCAACATCTCCATAAATAATAATGCTATATTCTGCTACCATATTCTGAGTATTTGTATTTGTAAAAATTTGAACCTTTGCACCTGTACCTACCAAGTCTCCATCTTCTAAAGCATTTCCTTCTTTGTCCACAATTTTTACCACATATTTTTCACTTGTCATAATATTTTCTAGCAATTTTTCAACTGTTTGATTTTCCTCTTTAATGCCAGTTATCTCATTTCCATCTACTTTTATATTAGTATTAAAACTTAAATCCTCTTCTGAAATTTTTTCTATAACATTTACACTTATTGACTGACTAATATTTTCATCTTCATCTGCACAAACGTTTATATTCGTATTTCCAGTCTTAGTCGCAGTTATTAAACCACTTTCGTCAACAGTTGCAATATCTGTATTTTCGGAAATATATCGAACTTTTTTATTATTTGCATCATCTGGTTCAACATTACTAAGTATTTGATATTGTTCTCCTTCTTGCAATGTAATATTTTCCACATTTATTGCAATTCCTGTGACTTTGCTATATACTTCTACATCAATACTTGCTTGTACGCCATTTGAAATAGCTCGTACAGTAATCGTTGCTTTTCCAGAAGACACACCATATACATTTCCATAATCATCTACTTTAACAACTTTTTCATTACTAGAACTGTATTCTACTCTTTGTTCCACTGCGTCTAACGGATAAATCTCTACATTAAGTTTACTGATTTCATTTTTTTGAATCACTGGATTATCTATTGATAATCGAATTTCTTCTACTTCAAATTCTGGTACTTCTTCTACATAATTTTGAAATACATATCCTACAATTCCATTTTCCAAAATCACTCTATCCCATAATTCTCCACTTTGTTTTCCTTTAGCAATCCTTGTCATCACTTCATTTTTTGAAACGCTGGTTATTTTTTCATAACTCGTACTTGGTCCACTTCTGACATTTAAAGTTGTTTGTACATTGGCATATACTTTTGTATTATCTTCTTCAAAATCTGAAGGATTTATTGCAGGGCTTTCTTCTTGGATTTCTGGCATATTATTATATACAGGAATGATAAAATTAATATTCAAATCTAGTAGATTGCTGTTGGCATATCCTTTATATATGATATTAGATTCGCTATATGGTGCTAGTACATTTGTCATATATTGATGCCAAAATAATTCTCCATTATTGGTATCATGTACATGAAATTTTTGTAGATAAATCGTATTTTGTCCAATATTGATATAGCTTGACCCAATAAAAATTCCGCCACCAGTAATGGCTCTTTCTTTTGTATTCCATGGAATTAAATATTTTGTTTTGGTTGCTTCACTTGCTCCATTTCCATCTCTTGCATATTTTAAACCATTAATAATAGCTCCCATTGGCTCTGACGAACTTGTTGCACCAATATTATAAAAATTATATAACCCTTCATATCCTGCAACTTTTCCACTTATTGAACTATGTGATAAAAAAGGTCCTACTTCTTGTTTAATTCTGGAAGCCAAATGATAGGAACTCACCTTTGATTGAATACCTGCACTATATATTAAATCAGAATACTTTTTGGTCATTGTCACTGTACTTCCATTTGATGTTAAATAACTTACAATTTGGTTGTAAAATTCTGTACCATATAAAATCTTTTCAATTCCATCTACTGAATTTGTACTACCATTAAAAGACAATTCTTCAAATTGAAAAATACGCACTTCATTTAAAAAGTTTCGTGGGTCCATTGTATACAAAACTGCCTGTTTAGAACTATCTACCCAACCTGCATCTACTTCTACATTATATTCTCCTGGCTTGGTATTTTTCCATCTATCATTATATGATTTTGGAACTAAATTTTTCCCAAATATATTTTCATTTTGAATGACATAATCCCAATCTAAATTGGTATATAAAGCTGTAAATGACCAATTTGGATGTTCTTTTTTTAATTCTTCTAAATAGCCCTGATAACTTTCTGGAAAATTTTCAATGCCATCTACTAAATTAACTGCTTGTACGTCTTTTTTATGAAATATGCATATCGATAATAAGATAATGAAAACAGCAAAAAATCCATATCGTATAATTTTCTTTATCATGAATTGCTCCTTTTATATAATACTCATCTCTAAACCTTTACTGCCTTCACAATAATACGTTTTGAAGAATCTGTTGTACATGTAATTAAGGTAAGTTCCACTCGCCCGTTTGTTTTTTGGGACAAGCATTGTGTATCATTTGGTCCCACAGTTGTGATTGAATAGACAATATAGGTTTCTTTATCATTTTCTAAATCTGTAAGGAATAATTGATTACCAACAGACAATTTTTTTAAATTGTGAAACATATTTTTTGTAATATAATTATGTCCTGCTATACAAAAGTTTCCTACTGTATTCGGGTCTCCACCATAAAATTTTGTTACAGAGACCCCTAATGCTTGTTCGCTATATTCAGAAATTACATACGTTTCTAATTCTATTTGTGGAATTTCTAATTTTGCAATCACTGGATAGCCTTTATAACTTGTTACCAAGCTATCTTCTGTATTACCAGAACTATTTATATTATCTTCTTGCCCATTTTGTGCTAAATTTTGTTCTGTATTTTGCTCTGTATTTTGGTCTTGTTCATTTTGCAATATTTCTTGTATCTTTTCTTCTTGTATAGAATTTTGTGTGCTTGTCATAGTCGTTTCAATTTTTCCATCCATATTCACACTTGAAAATTTTTTCTTGGTTAATATTGTTGGATTATCTAAAATTAGCATTACAAAAAATAGGATACTAACCAAAAGGATAGCATATATATATTTCTTTCTGTCTTTTGTTTTCAACTAGATATCCTCTAGCGATTTCTTTTTTTCATAATGAAATATAAAGACGTACTAACTATGGCAATTAAAACAACTGCTATTGGAATATATATATTCATACCTGTTTTTGGTAGTTGTGCTGGAAGATTTTCTTCAGTAGTATTTTCCCCAGCAACATTTTCTTCTCCTGTTGTTCCTTCTGTTCCATTTCCTGGTGTTTCTTCCTCTGGTGGGGTTGCTTCTGTAAGTGCTACTGTTACTAGGAAACTATCTTCTGCAATAACAGTATCTGAATTATCTCTATCAATTAATTTAAAAGTAAGTGTATACGTTCCTGCTTTATCAAAAATTCCTCTTAAATTCAATACTTTATTTACATTTTGTCCACCAATTGCATATCCAGAAGGGTCTCCCCAACCACTATCAATCAAATCATATTCTGTTTGTGTTTCATCTGTTCCTTTTAATTGTACATTTCCTCCATCAGGTGTTACAGCTTCTGCTATAATTCTAGCATGGTCATAATTTCTTCCCATACTTGAAGTTAAAGAAAGTACCATTTCTTTTTCAACATTTTCAATTGGTAAATCTGTATAAGATAAATCAAATGTATAATCTTCATATCTTGGTTCTACTACAATATTTTTCTCCAAAGCAGTTGTTATATCATCATAACTCTCACTGGCATCTGGATTTGATAACCCTTCTGCTGTAACTGCTAAATCTGTTGGATTAGATGTTATAATCCCCTCTTTTGCTCTAAAAGTAATGCTCATACTTTCCCTTGGACTGGTTCCACCTGTTGAATCATAAAAAACAACTCTAACCCTTGTTCCATTATCATTTGGTGTTCCACCATCTGTTTCAACATATTCTAATAAGTTATTGTCATAAGCAATATCAAAAGTATATGCTCCTAAAGGTTTTCCAAAAGTTACGGTAAGCGTTATGGTATCTCCTGGATTTACTGTATCTTTATTAGTTGAAATTTCTATATCATCTAATGCTGCCGCTTGTACAGTATTTGTGTTAAAAAGTAGTATAAAAGCAAATAGAATTGATAAAATAAGTAATGTATTTAATATTTTTTTCATTTTTTAATTCCTCCTTTTTTATTTTGTATTATTAGTATGTCTCCTTTTAATAAATTTATTCAATGTCCAATTGGGGACGTTTCTTTTTGAGACATTTTTATGTAAATTTAACATTGAATAATTGTCTGATTGTTTGCTTTTTTAGTATAAAGAATATAAAAATAAATTATTATAGTAATTAGTAAAGTTGCATTTATAGATTTACATAAAAATGTCTCAAAAAGAAACGTCCCCAATTGGACAAAACAGAAAAAAAGAGTAGCATTATATATACTACTCTAGCATAAAAAATTATTATTACTTCTTTATAAAAGTTTTACTATAATTTGTGGCAGATTCTGTCATTGCACTATTCCAGTTTTCTCCGATGTATACTTGTGTATTATAATCGTTAAGAAACATATAACTATAATTTTGAACTGCATTTGTATCAAAATTGCTTAAATCTAAATTTGTTAATGCATAACAATTAGTGAACATATTCGACATATTTGTTACACTACTTGTATCAAAATTACTTACGTTTAGATCTGGCAATCTTATACAAGAGTTAAACATAGCTTTCATATTTGTTACATTGCTTGTATCAAAATTACTTACATCTAAACTTGTTAAAGCACCACAACTATAAAACATATAACTCATATCCGTTACATTGCTTGTGTCTAATTTATCTATGTTCAAATTTATTAAGCCACGACAGGCACAAAACATATCACTCATATCCATTACTTTACTTGTATCTAACTTGCTTAAATCTAAACTTGTTATATTTTCACAATTACGAAACCAGCAACTAGTATATTTAGGAACAATTTCATTTACAAATTCTACTTGCGTTATTTGACTACTATATTCATTTTCTGTCCATGGTGGTGTTATACCTTCATATATATTCCAGTCATAATAATAATGCTCATCTTTTATATTTCCGAAATGACTCAACAATTTTACTAGTGTCGAATTCATCTTTACTATTAAATACTAAAGTTCCGTCATTATATAATGCCACATATATATCTGTTAATGGTTTTCCTTCTCCATAATAAATTGTTTTATCTTCTATCGTTATTATTTGATTTTCTCTATCAATTTCTTCTTCAAATAATATTCCTGCGTCTTTCATTTCTTCCAATAATTCAGACTCTGATTTCACGCTTGTGTTTGTATAATTTCCAGCCTCTTTCTCAGTCTTCCATAAGTTTACTTGTTCCTGTACTGCTGCTGCCCTTGTTTCGACGCTTGCTTCACTCGCTCTAGTGATTATTCCATTTTCTCCTGTTAATGTTGCAATCGTTACACCTGCTAATATTAACAAAACAATGATTGTGATAACTAACGCAATTAGTGTAATACCACTATTCTTTTGTGTTTGTATCTTTTTCATCTAAAAATCTCCTCTCTTCTTTTGTTTCATAATTTTCATTTATGTTTCCCACTTCATATATTTTACCTATATTTCGATACTCTAGGAAAATTGCTTAATCTTTCTATCCATTGATATATAAACTTTTTTTAATCTTTTATCCTTGTTTAAAAATTTTGATTGTTAAATTTTTTTTGCTTTTCCTTTTTCAATTTTTTTATATATTTCTATTGACTTTGACATATTATATTGGTAAAATTCAAGTATATCATATTTTCCTAGAGTATCGAACTCTAGGAATTTTTGTTTATGTCCAATTGGGGACGTTTCTTTTTGAGACATTTTTATGTAAATCTATAAATGCAACTTTACTAATTACAATAATAATTTATTTTTATATTCTTTATACTAAAAAAGCAAACAATCAGTCAGTCAGGCAATCATTTAATGTTAAATTTACATAAAAATGTCTCAAAAAGAAACGTCCCCAATTGGACAATTTTACAAAAACTGTTGTATTTCTAAGCTTTTTAGGGTATAATTACATTTGTTAGTTTTATTAAATGTAAAAATACATAAAAACATATTCTGATTGGAGGTTTCATATTTATGAAAAAATTAGTCATAAAAGATTTATACAAAAATACAAACGAATATAAAGATAAAGAAATCACATTAGAAGGTTGGGTAAGAACTATCCGTGATTCTAAAACATTTGGATTTATCGAACTAAATGATGGTTCATTTTTCAAAAATGTACAAATTGTATTTAGTGACAAATTAGAAAACTTTGCTGAAATAGCAAAATTATCTATCAGTTCTTCTATAAAAGTAACTGGTACTTTTGTCATTACTGAGAATGCAAAACAACCTTTCGAAATTCAAGCAAGCAACATAGAAATTTTAAATTTGTGCGATTTAGAATATCCACTTCAAAAGAAAAGACATTCTTTTGAATATTTAAGAACGATTTCACATCTTCGTCCAAGAACCAATACATTTAACGCTGTATTTAGAGTAAGAAGTGTTTTCGCATATGCTATCCACAAATTTTTCCAAGAAAGAGGATTTGTGTATGTTCATACCCCTATTCTTACATCTAGCGACGCCGAAGGTGCAGGAGAAATGTTTAATGTGAATTCTTTTGACCTTACCAATGTTCCAAAGACAGAAGATGGACAAGTTGATTATTCAAAAGACTTTTTCGGAAAACCTGCACATTTAACCGTAAGTGGTCAACTAAATGTAGAAACTTATGCAACTGCTTTTAGAAATGTGTATACATTTGGTCCAACATTTAGAGCTGAAAACTCAAATACTGTAAAACACGCAGCAGAATTTTGGATGATTGAACCTGAAATTTGTTTTGCTGACCTAAATGATGATATGGATTTAGCAGAAGATATGCTTAAATATACATTTTCATATGTGTTAGAAAATTGTAAGGAAGAAATGGAATTCTTTAATAATTTTGTAGACAAAGGCTTATTAGAAAGATTGAATAATGTTATTCATTCTGACTTTGCTAGAATTTCCTATACAGATGCTATCAAAGAATTAGAAAAAGCAAATAATAAATTTGAATTTAAAGTATCTTGGGGTGTTGATTTACAAACAGAACATGAAAGATATCTTTGTGAACAAGTCTTTAAAAAGCCTGTTTTTGTAACAGACTATCCAATGGAAATTAAAGCCTTTTATATGAAACAAAATCCAGATGGAAAAACGGTTGCAGCAGCTGACCTTTTGGCTCCTGGAATTGGTGAAATCATTGGTGGTAGTCAAAGGGAAGAAAACTATGATAAGTTGTTATCAAGAATGAAAGAATTAAATATGGATATTGATAGTTATAACTGGTATTTAGATTTAAGAAAATATGGCAGTTGTGACCATGCTGGTTTCGGTTTAGGCTTTGAAAGAGCCATTATGTACTTAACTGGCATGCAAAATATTCGTGATGTAATTCCTTTCCCTAGAACACCTAAGAACTGTGAATTTTAGTTTATGCTATTTCTGTTATATGAAAGTATGCATATAATATATATTTCTTTGTATGTATACTTTCTAATTTTTATATTACATTTCATTCATATATTTTTTCTAAAATCATTTTTATCTTTAATGATATTTTTTATTTATAATCTGTTTTTTTATATGCATATTTATTGTTATAGACCTCGCGAATTTTTTCTTTTTTTCAGTTATTTTAGTTAATATAATTGCTACTAAAAGTAAGAAAGTAATGGCGATGGCGTTTATAATAGTAAATCTGCATTTTTTCTTTTTATAGCTTTTTTTACCATATTTATCTTTTGATTTCACATTATTTCTCCCATATTCTTTAATCTATTTTTAAATTTTTTATCTTTGCACTTACATTTTTATTATACTCTTAGTGCAACATTTTTGCAAGTACTTTTAAGTGCATATTTTATAACTTTTTAATTGTAAAATATTTATAATAACGATATTTTTCTGTCGATTGGTGGTGATAAATTTGCAAAAATTAAAAATTCCTAGAAATCATAGTGGTATCACTAAAACTTTAAGGCTACCAGAAAACTTAGTTAATGATATTCAAATTTTAGCTGATTTAAAAAATATTTCTTTTAATAGAGCCGTTATTGAACTACTAGATTTTTCTCTTAAAAATTTAGATGATAGTGATGAAAAATTGATTGAACAAAAGCGAAAAGAAATAGATTAGAGACAATTCGGGCCAGGTTGGTTTTTGTCTCACTTTTGTCGAAAAATGACGAATAGATATGATATTTTCTTTGAAGATATATCTTAAATTAAATTTGAAACTAAACAAAAAATGTATATAATATTTTGCGAAATTAAATGTTAGCTATTTAATGAATAAAATATTATATACATTTTTTATTATTTTTTAATTAAACTGAAAATTTCCAAAAGGAAATATTCATTCGCCATTTTTCGACAAAAGTGAGACAAAAACCAACCTGGCCCGAATTGTCTCTTTTTAATATTGTCTTCCCCAAACTACCATTTTTGTAGCTGGTTTTCCACAACATACACAAGTATCTGAAATATGTTCTTGCTCAAAAGGCATACATCTAGATGGTGCACCTGTTACTTCTTTTACTTTGTCTTCACATTCTTGGTTTCCACACCACATTGTTTTTACATATCCTTGATTTTCATCTAAGTTTTTCTTTAATTCTTCCATCGTTTTTGCTGTTGTTGTTTTTTCTTCTACTCTTTTTTTGCACACATCATACATAGATTTTTGTATATCTTTCAATAGTTCTTCTAATTTTTCTTCTATATTTTCTAATTTTACAGAAATCTTTTCTGAAGTGTCTCTTCTAACCAAAACAGCTTCTCCATTTTCGATATCACGAGGTCCCATTTCAATTCTAACTGGTACACCTCTCATTTCCCAGTCATTAAATTTATATCCTACAGAATAATTATCTCTATCATCTAATTTCATTCTGAATTTTTTACTCAATTTTTCTTTTAATTTATTTGTTGCTTCTAGCACACCTTCTTTTTGTTGTGCAATTGGCACAATCACTGCTTGAATTGGTGCAACTAGTGGTGGTAATTTTAGCCCTCTGTTATCTCCATGAGCCATGATAACTGCTCCAATTAGTCTTGTACTGATGCCCCATGATGTTTGATATGCATATTCTTGTTCTCCATTTTTGTTTTGGAATTTAACATCAAATGGTTTTGTAAAGTTTTGACCAAAATAATGTGATGTTCCTCCTTGTAGGGCTCTTCCATCTTGCATTAATGTTTCTACTGTATAAGTTGCCTCTGCTCCAGCAAATTGTTCTTTTTTCGTTTTTTGACCTTTTAATACTGGTATAGCTAATAAATTTTCTATGACATCTGCATACACTTCCAACATATCCATTGTAAATTGTTTTGCTTCTTCTTCTGTTTCATGAATGGTATGTCCCTCTTGCCATAAAAATTCTCTTGAACGTAAAAATGGTCTAGTTTCTTTTTCCCATCTCAATACATTACACCATTGATTATATTTAAATGGCAAATCTCTCCATGAACTTAGCCATTTTGAATACATAGTAGAAAAGATTGTTTCAGAAGTAGGTCTTACACATAATCTTTCTTCTAGTTCTTCTCCTCCACCCATGGTTACCCAAGCAACCTCTGGTGCAAATCCTTCTACATGTTCTTTTTCTTTATTTAGCAAACTTTCTGGAATTAATACTGGCATAGAAATATTTTTTACCCCATGCTCTTTAAACTTTTTATCTGTATAATTTTGTATATTTTCCCAAATGGCATATCCATAAGGTCTAATGGCAACAAATCCTTTGACATCTGTATAATCTGCCAATTCTGCTTTTAATACGATGTCTGTATACCACTGTGGAAAATTTTCATCTATATTCGTAATATCTTTTACAAATTGTTTATCATTTTTCATTATTTTCATCCTTTCTAAATTAAACATCTGTATATTTCTATACATGCTTCTATACTTTATTTTAATTGATTCCTATTTTCAAATTCTTCGTCCTCCCTTTCGGGCATTGGAGCCTCTGGTTTACTATTCCATTTTTTTGCTTCTTCATTAACATTTTTTCTTATCATATTTTCCTCATTACCATCTTGACTCTCATCATTTACATTTTCTATATTAGTGTTTTCTTCTTTTTCTACCAAATCATCAATGACAATTTGTTGATTGCTATCTAATTTATATTTTGGCAATTCTGGCAAATCTTTTAATGAACTATATCCAAACATTTTTAAAAATTCATCTGTTGTTTTATATGCCATTGGCTTACCAGGCAAATCTGTTTTTCCTGCCTCTTCTACAAGTCCATACTCTAGTAATTTATATACACAAGCATCCGCTGATACCCCTCTTATTGCTTCAATCTCTGCTCTTGTAATTCTAGGATTATATGCAATAATGGATAAGGTTTCTAATGCTGCAGTTGATAAATTTGGCTTTGTTCGTTTATCTAAAATGGGATATATATATTCATATAAATCCTTTTTCGTTGCTAGTTGATAGCCATCTTCTACTTGAATGATTTCTATTCCTCGATTATTTGCCCTGTAATCTTCTTGCATACTCTTTATAATGGTATTGATTTCTTCTTCATTTTTTTCTAAAACTAATATGAATTCACTAGTCTTTACAATTCTTCCTGCGGCAAATAATATGGCTTCTATAATTGCTTTTGTTTTTTCTATTTCCATTTGTTTCCCTACTTTTCTCTATTAAAATTCATTATATATTATGTCAAAAATATGTTGATATGTCAAGGTTTTTAGGGGATTTTATGTAACTTTTAGATTTTGGAAATTAATATTATTTATTTTTTCTTATATCTTCTAAAATAACATCTAATGTACTATTCAGATATCCTTGTAATGTCCATTTCTACACACAAAAAAATCTAGTATGCAGATTTTAATTTCCACACACTAGATTATACACTCTCAGCAATTTAGTACATAAAATTTAAATATTAATTTTCTTCTTATTCAAATATTGGATATCCATCTTCTCCTATTTTCCAACTTTGCCATTCATCCATATGCTCTATATTACTAATATTATTATTTAAGATTGTTGCCGTAATTTCTGATATAGCATCACAAGCTGTCACTTGATTTACATCATCTTCTCTCCACCCAATTGCAGTTTTTGTATCATCTTGTTTTAAATAGTAACATTTATTCATTGTAACAGTTCCATTGTTAACTATCCCTATTATTCCTCCTATATTATTACTACTATGTCCTCGACTTAAAATAGCTATATTATAGCAATTATTTATATTTATTGTTGCTCCTCCTATTATTTGACATATTATTCCTCCACTTATTTGAAATCTATCTGCTTCTTTACTAATTTTTCCTACATTAAAGCAATTACTTATTTCATTATCCGTCATATTATTTACATTACCTGCTATTCCTCCTGAATAATTTCCCTGTACTTCACCCATATTGTATGAATTTATTATTTTATTTCCGAGCGCCCATTGATCCTTCTATTCCACCTACATAATTTCCAGATATATTGCCTTTATTATAACAATGATTTACTATCTTAGAATTACTACCTACTATTCCTCCTCCGTATGAGTTTCCAGAAGCTTTTACGTTTCCAAGATTATAACAATTTTCTATATTTTCTCCATTGATACCTAATATTCCCCCTACGCTAGAGATTCCTGATATATCTCCTTCATTATAACAATTTATAACTATTGTAGTTTTATTAACACCTCCTGCTGCAATCCCGCCTGTATAAAGAGTTCCTGTGATGTCTCCTTTATTATAACAGTTTTCTATTGTTCCTACTGTACCACTCAAATCATAGCATATCCCTCCTGCTCTATTTTGTGTTCTGGTTGTAATAACATCCCCTGTATTATAACAATTTTTTATTGATGTAGAAAAACGACAAATTCCAGCAACATTTCCTCCTTCAGACGTGATGTTTGCTTTATTCCAACAATTTTCAATTATGTTTGAATACGTACAAATTCCAACAGCATTTGACTGCATAGAAGTAATATTTCCTGTCATTCCTATATTTTCTATTTTTTCTATATAATTAGTTCCTACAAAAAGTCCTGCTTCTGTATCTCTATTAATATAAATATTTTGTATTTCATAATTATTACCATTAAAATATCCACTAAAATTGTTAATAGGGGTAAATCCTATGCTATTCATTAGTTCTTCTCGTAATTCTTCTACAACCCCATTTTTGTTTATATCTCCAAAATCTTTTCTTTTACTATCTACATAGGATAACTTAGATTTAAAATTTAATGTTGTATCTAAAATTACATATTTACCAGTAAAGCTATCTTCTTCTAGTATTTCTTCTGTGGTTCCATCTTCCTTAAGCTTCATTCCTGCTCCATTTGTCATATTAGAAAATACTACTAGATCCTCTATACTTCTTATTACATATGGATTTTCTTTTGTTCCACTTCCTGTAAGTATTCCCGGTGATTCATCATCTACGATTTGTTGTACATCACCTACATTTCCGTCTTTATCAACTATATAATATCTTTTGCTCTCTATAAATGCTACTTCAAACTCATCATCAAGGTCATTAACCTCTGTTTTTCCATCACCTGTTATTTTATTTAATTGTTCCTGTAATTCATTTTGTTCTATGTTTCCATATTTATTATTCCCCATAGCCTGTACTGTTGCAGTATTGACAATTTCTCTTTCATTTGCAATTTCTGACTCTTCTTTTGCCTGTCCAGCATTTCCTATAATTCCATTATCTCCTGTGATTGCTCCAATTGTAATTCCGGCCAATATTAACAATACAATTATCATTATAACTAAAACTAGTAACGTAATTCCTTTTTGATTTTCTATTTTATTATCTTCTTCTCTATATTTTTCTTTTTTATTCATTTTTTACCTTTCTTTCCTTATTTTTTTCTTTTGCCTTTAAGTTTTTTTAGTTTCAAAATTTTCTTAGAATTTAATACTCTAAGAAAATACAAAATTCATAAATTTCAAATATATTAAACTTTTCAGGATTTTCTATTTTTTACAATTTTAAAAAAAAACTTAAAAATTTTATATATAGTTTTCTATAAATTTTTTTATCTTTTTATTGACTTTACTATATTTTATTGTTAAAATCGAACTGTAAGAAATTTTCTTAGAGTATTAAATTCTAAGAAAAATTTTTTATTTTATCGAAAATTTTTTTAATTATTTTTTACATATTCCAAGCAATAAACCTCTTTGTTTAAAAATTTTTTACCATTAAATAATTAATTTAAAAATGTCTCAAAAAGAAACGTCCCCAATGAGACAAATTGTCAATTTTATCTTGCACTTTTTTCACATATATGCTAAGATTAAAAAAATAAAACTAAGGGGGTAATCCTATGAGCGAGGATAAAAAAATAGAAATTGTACCAGGTAATGAAAATGATTTAGATATTTCTCCTGTACATGACCATATTAGCCCAATAAAACCACAAAATACAGATGATAAAAAGCCAAAAAATATTGTTATACCTAAAGAAAAAAAAGATAAAGAAGAAGAAAACTAGCTTCTTCTTTTTTGTTTATTCCAACACATAATTTAAAAGCTAGCAAACTATAATATTATATTTTCAGCGGTTTTTGTGGAGATAGCCTACTAATCATTGACTATCCCCCGTAATCTTTGTATAATGATATATAGTTAAATACACAGAAAGAAAGGATTTTTCATATATGAACACACATTATTTAGACAAACTAGAATTTAATAAAGTATTAGAAAATTTAAGCAAGTATTGTTCTACCGATTTAGGAAAAGAACTTGCTATGCAACTAACCATATATCATGACGCAAACATTGTAAAACAAAAATTAGCTGAAACGGAAGAAGCTGTGAATTTGGTCTTTAGAAATTCGCTTCCTTCTTTTTACAATATTTGTGATATTCACAAATATATTCTTCGATTGGAAAGTTCTCAAACTTTAACAATAAAAGGTTTATTAGATTTGAATACCATTTTTGTCTGTGCAAAAGATTTAAAGTCCTATTTTGCCAAAGACTATATTGATGTCAATGACTTCCCAATTTTAGAAGCACATTTTTCTAATTTGTATTCTAATGAAGGCGTTATTAACAAAATTACTTCTTCTATTATTGATGAAAATACACTTGACGATAAGGCTTCGCCAGAATTGCAAAGAATTCGTAAGAAAATTAGAAATCTAGAACAAGATATACGTTCTAAGTTAAATGACATGATTCATTCTTCTAGTTTTTCAAAATATATTCAGGAAAATGTGATTACCATTAGAAATGGTCGATTTGTTATTCCGATTAAAGAAGAATATAGAAGTCAAGTAAAAGGCTTTGTGCATGATGTATCAAATGCCGGTTCTACACTATTTATTGAACCAATTTCTATTTTTGAATGGAATAATGAAATCAATCAACTAAAATTGGAAGAAGAAGTGGAAATTGAAAAAATCCTACAACAATTGACATCCCTTTTCTATCCATATATTGAAGAATTGCAAAAGAATGTAGAAATCATTTGCACGCTAGATTTCATTTTTGCAAAAGCCAAGTATTCAAAGGCGATTTCAGGAATTACGCCAATAATTAATACTAAAAAAGAAATCCATTTAATCAATGCAAGACATCCTTTAATCGATAGCTATAAAGTAGTTCCAATTTCTCTTGAATTGGGTAAAGATTTTTCAAGTTTATTAATTACTGGTCCAAATACTGGTGGAAAAACGGTTACCCTAAAAACGGTTGGCTTACTTACCTGTATGGCTTGCAGTGGTTTAAACATTCCAGCTGATGAACATTCTAGCATTTTTGTGTTTGACAACATTTTTGCTGATATTGGCGATGACCAAAGTATTGCCGATTCTTTAAGTACCTTTTCTTCTCACATGACCAATATTGTTGAAATTACGAAACAGGCAAATAAAAATTCTTTGATTTTAGTAGATGAATTAGGCTCTGGAACTGACCCAGTTGAAGGTGCCAATTTGGCAATTGCAATTTTAGATTATTTTAAAAATTTGGGTAGCCTTACAATTGCAACAACACATTATCAAGAGCTAAAAAAATATGCATTAGTAACTGCTGGATTTGAAAATGCATCTGTTGAATTTGATATAGAAACATTATCTCCAACCTATAAATTATTAATTGGTGTACCTGGAAAAAGTAATGCTTTTGAAATCAGTCAAAAGTTAGGATTAAACACTTCTATTATTAAAAAAGCCAAAAGTTTAATGTCTTCAAATGATGTACAATTTGAAGAATTGCTAAAAAATATATATGATAATCAATTATCTATTGAAAAAGAAAAAGAAAAAATAGAGGCAGATTCTAAAGAAATTTCTTTGTTAAAAGAAAAATTACAAAAACAAAATATTGAAAAAGAAAAACAAGAAAAAGAAATTATAAACACTGCCAAAACCAAAGCTAGAAATATCTTGTTAGAAGCTAAAGAAGACGCTAATGAAATTATAAAAGAATTATCAAATGCAACAAACTCTAAGGAAGTAAATACTTTAAGGAATTCTTTAAATACCAAAATTAATGCTATTAAATTAGAAAAGACAACTTCCAATACCGTAGATGATAGTCAGAAACTTCGCAAAGAAGATATCTATCCTGGAAAAGAAGTTTTGGTACCTTCTTTCAATCAGACTGGTACAATTCTTTCAAATGTTTCTAGAAATAACGAAATTCAAGTACAAATTGGAAGTATGAAAATCAATCTAAACATCGACCAATTACAAAATTCTAAAAATGCAAATTCTGGGAAAAAAAGTTCTTATACCACAACACATTCTCCTGCTTCTCATATTTCTAAAAGTAAGACGGTTAAACCAGAAATCAATGTTATTGGTATGAATGTTGAAGAAGCCACTTTTGTTATTGACAAATTTTTAGATGATTGTTCTTTGGCAAGATTGGAAACTGTTAGAATTATTCATGGTAAAGGTACTGGAAAATTAAAAAATGGTATTCATCAATTTCTAAAGACAAATGCCCATGTAAACTCTTTTCGATTAGGTACTTTTGGCGAAGGAGAAATGGGTGTGACTGTTGTTGAATTAAAATAATACATAATTTAATCATTAGTCTTTATTTATTAAACGCTAACAGTAATTTTATAATATTTTATGAGATTAAATGGCTAACATTACAGAATAAACAAATTCTATTATTATCAAGCGTAAAATCGCTGGCACACCGCGACTTTTCCACTTGATAATATAAGAATTTGTAATATTCTTCCATTTGCACATTTAATCTCATAAAATATTATAAAATTACTGTTGGCTAATTAAATGATTTCTATTTATAAATTAAAATTAGCAAAAATTATCTTATAAAATATAAGATAATTTTTGTTAGTACATATAAAAACTTACTATTTATTTTTTCTTACCTTTTTCTTTCTTTTCTTCTATTTCTTTGTTCTTCAAGTTCTTTTCAAATCGATTTGTCATTACAAACAACGTAACAAGATAAACCAATAGTACCATTGGAATTGTTAATCTTCCAATTGGAATTCTCGTAATTGCAATAACACTAAACAATAGGATTTGTGTTAATAGTAAAATCCCTATACTCTTTGCAAGAACTTTTGCTGTATTTAATTTATAATAACGAATACCCAAATATACTAATGTTGCAATAACTGCAATAGCAAATGGAAGAATATATGGTTTTATTAAATCTCTTCCTCTGGTATGTGCTATATTTTCTACTTGTGTATCTTCTGCTGTTAATTCTGTTCCATATTTTTCATTAATTTTTGTTATCAAATTATTTTTTTGTTCATCTGATATAGAAGTTGTTGTAATAGAAACAGAGTCTTCAAAAACTTCTACTTTTTGAATCATTACCTTTTGATTACCAAATACCTCATTGGTAATTTGTTTAATATCTGCATTATTAAATTCTGTTTGTAAATATAATTCTACTCTTTGTGTATCTTGATATTTTAAATCAAAATTGAAACCTTTTACAGCAATCATAACAATTCCTGCCAAGATTACCAATATGATTAATATGATTTTTAGTTGTTTACTTTTTATGAATTGTTTCATCTGTAAATACCTCCTATTTTTCTGCTTTCACTTTTAACATGGTTGCTGTAATCAAATAATTATATAATGCAATCAAAGCCACACCCCAGAACATTACCATTCCAAAACTACTAATGGTTGTCCAACTTACAAAACAGAAGGCAATGATTGATATACATATTGGTACAAGTCTTATAAAGAATTCTTTATAGCTTTCCTTTATTCCTTCTTTTACCGTTTCTAGTTTTTTACTATCTTCACCGTTTTTGATCTTTAATAATAGTTTATTAATAAAGATATAGTTTAATAATATGGTTACGATTATTCCTACAATTCCTTGAATTGATACGCTTACATTTGTATATCGAATAACTAATAAGTATAAACCAATTAAACCTATAAAAGCAATTGCTGATAATAATCCATTTACTTTATATCTAATAACAAATATGATAAGTCCAATCAAAAGAACAATACCAACTGCTAAAGCCACATAAGTAATATGTGTATCTGTTATATCTGATAAGATATATTCATTTGTTTCTACATCATATTGAATTGGTAAATTTCCTGAATCTAATACACTTGCAATTGCTGTTGCCTGTGTTAGATTGTCTTGTAAAGTGTCTGTATCTGTTGTTGCATTACCAATAGATAATTGTAATGTACCATTTTCAATTGGTTCATCAAAACTTGTTGTCATGATTTCTTCATCATCAATTTTTAGTGTTACTTCTTTTGTTGTAGTTGTTTCCTCTTCTGTTGAATCTGTTTCACTTGAAGTTGTATTATCTGTTGTATTTTCTTCTGATGATGTATTTTCTGCTTCTGTATTTGTTGTATTATCTGTCGTGTTTGTATCTTCAGTAGTATTTGTATCGTCTGTTGTTTCTACATATGTATTACTAATGTTTTCTAATTTTTCACTACCAGCTTTGTTAAATTCAACATTTAAATATACAGTTGTTGCTGTTGATGTTGAAGAACTTGCACCATACATAACATTAACAGATTTTATATCTCCATTATCCATTAATACTTCTTGTGTATCTGCGTCAATCATTTCAAATTTTCCAACTGTATTGATATTGCTTACAAAATTATCTGTAAAATCATCTTCTGGTAATTGAACTAAAATTGTTCCTGTTTCATCATCTAAAGAGATTTCATATTCTCCTATTCCTTGGCTTTCTAATCTTTCACTAATAATTTTCTTTGTTTTTTCATAATTTTCTACTGTTAAACTTTCTGCACTGTTATTAGGTACGGTTTCTTTTGTATAGCCATTCTCTGCTAATTGTTCATCTGTCATTTCTTCTTCTGTTTGTACTTCATTTCCCTCAGCATCTTTTATGATATCTGTACTTCCTGTATTAACAGCTAGTCTAACATATCTGGCTCCTCCTAAATCCATGTCTAATGCATAGTCTCTTACTTGATTTTCCATTCTATTTTGTACTTGTGTATATACCCCAAAAAATGAAACCATTGTAATTAGGATAATTAATACAATCATTGTGATTATTTTTATTTTTTTCATTGTTCTCTTTCCCTTCCTTATAATAACTTTGTATTGTTGATAACCAATTCAAACCAAATTTTTAGATATTTTGCTGCATATTTACTCATCATGGTTCTTTCCATAAAAATTTCAAAATAATCTAAAACTGGACATAGTTTTGTATCAATTGTTAAATTTAATTTTACCTTTCTTTCCTCAGGATTTAATTCCAAATTCGCATTTGTTACAGCATAATTTACTCTATCGTGGATATCAAATGTTGATAAATTCTGGTTCGTTACTCTGTCTCTATGCACATCTGATTTATCTGCCAGTATTAACGCTGCCGATATATCACTTACTGCTGTTCCTGTTTTCTCATCATGATTTCCAATTGCCATCATAATTTCTGTTCTTTCTTCAACTGGCATTCCCATATCTTTTAAAATGTTAAATGCCATAATAGCTCCACTATGAGCATGGTCTACACGATTGACACAATTTCCAATATCATGTAAATATCCTGCAATTTTTGCCAGTTCAACTGTTCTTTCTGGATACCCTAGTTTTGTTAAAATATCCCCTGCTCTTTTTGAAACAATGGAAATATGTCTATGACTGTGTTCTGTATAACCGAAGCCCGTCCAATTGTTTTTGTGCACCTTTTATTAAAGCCTCAACCTCTTCGTTCTTTCTAACATCTTCTAAAGTAATCATTCGTATCCTCCTTACTTTCAAGTCTTTATAGATTTTATATTAAATTTTAAAAAATATCAACTGTTTTTGGGAATAATTGCAATATTTCTTCTACAAAATCTGTGATTATTTTTTCTGAAACAGTTTTGAAACTTTTATTTGAACTACACTATATTTTTTATTTATGTTTTAATATTTTTTATATTAAGCAATGATTTTATAATTAAGTTTGAAAATTAATTATATTTTATAAATTTCAAAATCTCTTTAAGCTCCTAAAATAAACTAATTCTGTTTCAATCATTTTATTAAAATCTTTAAAAGAAGCAGACTTTTCCTTCTTCCTTTTATTCGTTTTATATCTTTCTTGATGTAGATAAAAAATTTCCATAAAAATAAGCCTTGAACTTATTTCTAAATTCAAAGCTATTTTTAATTTTAATTTTCTCAGCATTGTCGAGAAAATTCCATACATAATTAGAATTTCAATCATTCGCTATCTTCTTCATTTATATCAATGTGTAAATTCAAATCTTCCTCTGTCGGCAATGCTTCTATTATTTCTTTTGGTAATATTTCAAAAGAAGATACACCTATTGGATTTTCGACACTATTTAATGAATATTCAACTGTTAATCTATTCTTTCCTTTGTATAGTATTAATCCTATTGTGTCATTATCTTTATCTGTTTTTAATATGTTATTTACAGCATTTATATAAAAGTTCATTTTTCCTGCATACTCTGGTTTAAATTCTCCTATTTTCAATTCAATTACTACATAACATCTTAATTTTAAATGATAAAATAACATATCTATAAAATAGTCTGTATTATCTACTGTTATTTTATATTGATTTCCTACAAAACTAAATCCTTTCCCTAGTTCAATCAAAGTATCTTTAATTCTTTCAACTAAAGCGTCTTCAAGTTCCGTTTCCATATATTTTTCTTTTAATAATGGTAAATTAAATATATATGGGTCTTTTTGCATATTATTTGCTAAATCACTTAGCGGAGGAATCAATTTCTCTTTGAAGTTATTATCCTTAATTTGCTTTCCTTGTCTTTCATACAATTTTGTATCAATTTGAACTGCCAAAACATCAACAGACCAGCCATTTTCCACACACTTTTCCATATACCATAATCTTTCATCTGTATCTTTTACTTTATCTAAAATAAGCATATTATGCGACCATGGAATTTGTGCAGATGCTATCTGCACTTTTTCATCTGTACTTAATTCTTTATAAAACTTTTTCATATTTTTTATATTTCTTACTGAAAAGCCCTTTATGTTTGGAAATTCAACTTTCATTGCAATACTTAAATTTTCTATAAATTTATTACCCCAAGAAGATTTTTCATATACTAATTTTCCCACATAATAATATAAATCTATTAGCCTTTTATTCGCATCGCTCATTATTAATGTTTGTGTTTTATAAATTTCACTTTTTATGTTTTCTACAATTTGTTTAAAATCTTTTTCTAACATTTTATTTTCTTCCATATAATCACTCTTTTCATTTTTGATTTTTTGTA
>CALWZZ010000160.1 GCA_944386145.1 uncultured Clostridia bacterium
ATCATTTGAAGAGGTGTTACTTGAAATCTTTGTCCAAATGCATATGTTGCAAGTTCAACAGGTCCAATTTCATCTAAATCATGGAAAATACTAGTTTGTTCTCCATATAACCCAGAATTTGTAGATTCAAACAATCCAAATGCTTGATAATATTTATATAAGGTAGAAGCACCGATTCTTTGTGCTAATTGTATAAAAGCAGGGTTACAAGAATTACAAAGAGCTTGTCTCAAAGTTTGAGAACCATGTGGATTGTAGTATCTCCAACAAGCAATTTGTCTATCTTCAACTTGTTCATAACCAGAACAGTAAAAATCTCCAGGGGTGTCTGTAGAAGCTTTTCCTTCTTCTAAAGCAACACTAGCGGTAATAATTTTAAATGTAGAACCAGGTTCATAACTATCTGAAACAGATTTATTAGCCCACATTCTATATAAAGCTTCGCTTTTCTCCTCAGAACTTAAAGAATCATAAGTTTTAGCTAAAGTTGAATTTGGTGTATAAGGTGAGTTTAAGTCATAATCTGGATAACAAGCCATACCTAATATATTACCAGTTTGAGGGTCCATAACAATAACATTTCCACCATCTTTACACTCATATTTTTCCACAGCTTGCTCTAAATATTTTTCTATAGTAGATTGAATATTTAAATCAATTGTAAGTGTAATATCACTACCATTTTCAGCAGAAATATAGGTTTCTTCTGCATTTGGGATTTCTTGTTGACTACTATCCTTAGCACTAACAATTTTTCCGGGGGGTACCAGTTAAAACAGAATCCCATTTAGACTCAATACCACTTAATCCTTGGTTATCATCTCCACAAAAACCAATTACATTAGAAGCAAGTTCTCCATAAGGATAATAACGTTTGGTATCTTCATCAATATTAATACCAACAGAAATATCATTTTCATCCATCCAAGCCTCTAGCTCATCCACTTTTTCTTGCTCTACTTTCTTAATAATTGTCTCAACTTGAGAAGTGCTATTTACTTTTTCTAAAGTTTCGTTATAATCTAATTCAAATATGTCAGAAAGACCCTTAGCAACGGTTTCTTTTAAAGTTTTAGTTTCATCATTTGTATCTCCAACAATTCTATTAGGATTGATGGTTATTGTATCTACTTGTGCACTAATTGCTAAAGCTTTTCCTGTAGAATCATAGATATTTCCTCTTTTAGGACTAAGAATTTGATTAATGGTCTGTTGTTGGTAAGCCATTTCTGTTAAATAGGCACCATCCACAAACTGCAAAAATCCAATTCTACCTAATAGCAAAACAAAAATAATAACGATAACAATGAAAATATTTCGTAATTTGGGGGTATAAATAAGATTTTTACCATCAAATTTACGATTTAGACTAATTACATTAGAACTTTCATTCTTTTTTGTTTTTGCCATTTTTACATTTGTTTTATTTATGTTTTTCTTTTTATTATCTTGTTTATTTGAAGGTTTCTTTTTTGTATTTTTTTTATTTGTATCCATAGCTTCGCCTCTTTTGTTAAAAATTTGCAATTATATTGTATATGAAAAATCGTAAAAAAGCAATAAATACACAGAAAATTTACAATTTATCTACAAAGCTATAATCAACTATGTCATGTGGTCAATGTCGTTAAGTTAAGGATTACAGTTTTATATATTCTTATAAAAATCAAAATTCGTATTATAATATTTTACTCATTAAATGGCTAACATTACAGAATAAACAAATTCTAACATTATCAAGCATGAAATTGCTGGCGCACCGCAGATTTCCTACTTGATAATATAAGAATTTGTAATATTCTTCCATTTGCACATTTAATTTCATAAAATATTATAATACGAATTTGGGTTAATAATTTTGATTAAAATTTGCAAACCTTAACTTAACGACATTGATGATATGTCTTAAGATAAGCTATTTTTAGGTAATAAATTTTAAGTAAAAGATTGAAAAATAAAGCTTTATACAATATAATAAGAAAGTAAATAAAAAATAAAGGAATGTGAAAAAATGAGTAATATTTTAGAAGATACCCAATTTATCATGAAGAAATATAAAATTAGAGCAAATAAATCATTAGGTCAAAATTTTTTAATTAATCAAAATGTCGTAGATAAAATTGTAGAAAGTAGCAATATATCAAAAGAAGATTTAGTAATTGAAATAGGTCCGGGATTAGGAACACTAACAAAAGAATTGTTAGAAAGAGCAGGAAAAGTCATTTGCATTGAATTAGATAAAAAAATGATAAAAATATTATTAGATAGATTTTCTTTATATGATAATTTTGAAATTATTCATGAAGACGTATTAAAAGTAAGATTAAACAAGATTATAAAAGAAGAAAAAGAAAAAAATGGATTTAAAACTGCAAAAATTGTTGCCAATTTACCATATTACATAACGACACCAATTATCATGAAATTGTTAGAAGATAGATTAGATTTAGAAAGTATTACAGTAATGGTGCAAAAAGAAGTAGCAGATAGATTAATTGCCATTCCTGGAGAAAAAGAAACAGGAGCAATTACCTATTCAGTATATTATTATGCAACATCTGAGGGCATTTTAGAAGTACCAAATGACTCTTTTATTCCAGAGCCAGAAGTCAATTCAAAAGTTATCAAACTAACAATCAGGAAAGAACCACCAGTAGAAGTAAAAAGTAGAGGGGTTATGTTTAAAATTATCAAAAGTGCATTTATGCAAAGAAGAAAAACATTGCTAAATGCGCTAACTAATACAAAAGTATTTATGAGTAAAGAGGAAGGATTAAGCATTTTAAAAGACTTAAACTTAGATGAAAATGTAAGGGCAGAAAATTTATCATTGGAAGATTTTGCTGAGATAACTAATAAGATATTGGTAGATGAGGAGAAGAAAGATGTATAAACTAGTAGCAATTGATTTAGATGGTACACTTGTAACAGATGATAAAAAATTAACAAATAGGACAATAGAGACAATCAAAAAAGCATCAGAAAAAGGTGTAAAAATTATGATATCTAGTGCAAGGGCATTCTATCGATTAGAAAAATATATAGATGAATTAGATTTGAGAAAAGAAGACCAATATACAATTTGCTTTAATGGTGCAATGATTGTAGAAAATGCAAAAGGAAACATAGTATTTTCTAAAAATTTAGAAGAAGATGAAGTAAAAGAAATAATAGAACTTGGCAAAAAATTAGAAGTTCCAATGATGTTATATGCAAAACAAATGAATTTTGTAGAACAAATTCCAGAAATATTAGCTAACAATAAAATCTATAAAGGTGTGAATTTTAAGATAGAAAAATTTGAGAACAATGACTATAGTAAAGAAGAAAACTATGTCTACAGAATAGCCTTTATTGACAAGTCAGAAAGAATAATGGATATACGAAACAAAATACCTAAAGAAATCATAGAAAAATATGAAATAACAAGTAGTGTACCAGAATATATTGAATTTGTAAAAAAAGGTATCAAGAAATCAGAAGCAATCAAATTTATTATGGAAAAATATCAGATTAAACAAGAAGAAGTGATGGCAATGGGAGATGGAGAAAATGATATAGAAATGTTAAAGTTTGCAGGACTAGGTGTTGCTATGGAAAATGCCAGAGAGGATGTAAAAAAAGTTGCAAATGTTGTAACTACTTCTAATAATGAAGATGGTGTGGCAAAGGCGATTGAGAAATATATATTAATAGAAAAATAAAATGGATAAAGATTAATAGAGGAAGCAAATAAAATATATAACGAAGGGGGAATAATGATGAATAAGAAGAACAAAGTAGTAGTTTTAGTTGGTTCACTAAAATTTTGGGACAAAATACAAGAGATGCATGAAAAATTAGAATTACAAGGATATGCGGTTATTGGAATAACACCACATGTGATGGAAAGAGAGTATACAAAAGAAGAAGAGGACTTATTAGATGAGTTGCAGATGTCAAAGATAAAATTGGCAGATGCGATTTTTGTGGTTAATGTAAATCAATATATAGGATTTAGCACAAATAGAGAAATTGAATTTGCAAAATCATTAAACAAAGAGATTATGTATTTAGAAAACATTAAATAAAATGCAACAAGAATTTTTTATGTCAAGTTGACATAGTTTTGAAATGAGATTATAATAAATATAGCAACTGTAAACGTGTATTTATATTAAAAAACAGGAGGATTGTTTATGGATAAAGAAGAATATAAATACCAAAAAGAGGTTAACATCCGGGCGTTAATAAATGACCAGGAATATGAGGTCAGGAGAAACGTCATAAAGGAAGTAGTGGATATTTTTGAAAAAGAAAAAGTTGATTGGGCACTTTCATGCTCATCTCAATTATTTCTCAATGGTGTGGTTGATGATTTCCACGATTTTGATATCTTAATTGGCGGACACACCATAGGAGAGATGAAAAAAGCACTGGCAAAAATTGGTGCCACGTCTAGAGATGTAGGCGACCAAACCAATTTCTATTCTGATAATTTTTTTAGATATAGGTTGAAAGAAATTGATTTGGACATGGTGTCAAGCTTTCGGATTGTAATATTTGACACAGTATATTGCTGTGATTATTACGAATTCGATATTGAACTGTCCAATATCAAAGGAATAGGTACTATTCCTTTGATACCTATGGAGGCCAGCTATTTGCTATACGGAATGATGGAATGCTGGCAACCACAGAGGCATCATAAAAGATGTCTTATTGAACAGTATTTTGAAGAATGTGGAATTGCGAATCCACAAATCTTCAAAGATGTATTGGAAAGATATAAACTTCCTGGGTGGCTTGAAAAAAATGTCAGGATGTTGTTAAACCTCTAATGCTCAGGCGGGAACTTTGTTCCCGCCAATATTCTAATAATAGGAGAAGTGAGATGAAAAATTCAACATTAACTTTTTTGGGAACAGATGCAGGTTTTCGGAGATAAAAATAATTCAGCATATATAGAAGTAGATAATAAGCTTATCATTATTGACTGCGGTTTTACAGTATTTAATGAAATAAAGAAAAGATTTGATTTAAAATCATATAATTCTATCAATATAATTATAACACATTTGCATAATGACCATGCTGGTTCTCTAAGCCAAGTTATATTATATGCATACTATATTTATGGTAAAAAAGTAACAGTCATTAGTAAGTGTAAAGAAATTAAGAAATATTTAGAAATAACAGGCGTTGATGCTAATATTTATAATTTGAAAGAAGATATGGATAATTTAGAATTTATAAAGACAGAACATGTAAAAGGTATAGATTCTTATGGATTTAAAATCAAAATAAAAGATAAGAACATTATGTATACAGGAGATACAAATACATTACAACCATTCATGCCATATTTGAATAATGTAGATGAATTCTATGTAGATGTTTCAAAGGCAGGAGGGGTTCATCTAAAGATAGAAGATATAATAGAAGTATTGAAAACAATAAAGAAAAAAGGAATTGATATATATGTAATGCATTTAGACGATAAAGCATATATAAAAAATATTACAAAAGGGGAATTTTTTATATAAATTTGCGTTAATGTGATTGGAATAAGAAAAACAAAAAGAATATGATTCGGAAAACATTTTAATAAAATTTGTAAAATTAATAAAAAAGATATTTCATGTAAAGTGAAATATATAATTTTAAAATATATGAAGTAAATAGAAATTGAGATTTAAACTTGATTTCTATTTTTTTGTTGATATTTAAGATTATAAACAGGTATTCACCGATATTATTTCTGACAGAATAAGAAAAAAAATACAGATAAAAAATAAGAACAAATTTTCGCAAAAATATTGAAAAATTGTTAGAATTATGATATAAGTATTATATCAATTGAAACAAGAAAATATTATAAAAGTAATAACAAAATTAATATGAAATGGAGAATTAAAATGCAAAAAAATGAAAATAATATAATAATTTATCAAGATGAAGATGGTGTTACAAAAGTTTCAGTAAGACTTGTCGATGAAGATATATGGTTAACTCAAAATCAAATTGCCGAAATTTATAAAACGACCCAAGAAAATATTTCAATGCACATAAAAAATATTTATAAAGATGGAGAATTAGAAAATAGTTCAACTAATAAGAAATTCTTATTAGTTCAAAATGAAGGAAATAGACAAGTTAAAAGAAATATAGACCATTATAATTTGGATATGATAATAGCCTTAGGATATAGAGTGCAATCACAGGTGGCAACAAGATTTCGTATATGGGCAACTCAAAGACTTCACGAATATATGCAAAAAGGATTTACAATGGATGACGAAAGATTAAAACAAGGTGGAAATAGATATTTTAGAGAATTATTACAAAGAATTAGAGATATTCGTTCATCTGAAAGAAATTTCTATCAGCAAGTCACAGATATATATGCCACATCAATAGATTATGATCCACGCTCTGAATTGACCAAAAAATTTTTTGCGACAGTTCAAAACAAACTTCACTTTGCAGTTCATGAACATACTGCAGCGGAACTGATATATGAAAGAGTAGACAATGATAAGCCATTTGTTGGAATGACCAATTTTAAAGGTGATTATGTAACAATTGATGATGTAAAAATTGCTAAAAATTATCTTTCAGAAATTGAATTGCAAAGATTAAATTTATTAGTTTCACAATTTTTAGATTTTGCAGAACTTCAAGCATTAGAGCAAAGAGCAATGACAATGAATGATTGGATAAATGAATTAGATAATCAAATAATACAAAATAAAAGAAAACTTCTTGAAGGTAAAGGAAAGATATCTCATCAAGAAGCAATGGAAAAGGCTGAAAAAGAATTTGAAATATATAGAGATAGAGAAATGAAACAATTAGAAAGTGACTTTGATAAAATGATGAAAATGTTAAAAGATAATAATAAAAAATAAACATTTTACCCATGTAGGGAAAATGTAAAAAAAACACTACCTACAACACATTTGTGCTTTCAGTAGTTCACTATTATTATACGAAAAGATTTGTGAACTGTCAAGAATTCAGCTCAACTGGATAGATAAACTAACCAGTTGGTAACAATTTGCAACCAACTGAAAAAAGTTCTAAGATTTCAAGAAATAACTTGAAATTTTAGAACTTTTAAAATAGTAAATACACCTTTTATGTAAAGAAAACATAAAATATAACAAAAACATAAAAGGAGGAGAAAAAATGTCTAGCTACATAATCAAAGGAGGAAACAAGCTAGAAGGAACCGTAAAAATATCAGGTTCCAAAAATTCTAGTTTACCCATTATAGCAGCAACCATACTAAATGGTGGAGAGACAACATTGTACAATGTGCCGAACATACATGACACACAAATGATGTTTGAAATCTTAAGAAAAATAGGAGGAAAAGTAACCAAAAAGAAGAATAAAGTAATTATTGACACTAAAGATATAAACAAATATGAGATACCAGAAGAATTAATGAGACAAATGCGTTCTTCTGTGATTTTTGCAGGAAGTTTATTAGGAAAGTACAGAAAATGTACATTATCATATCCAGGAGGCTGTGATATTGGAACAAGACCAATCGATTTACATTTAAAAGCATTTGAAAAATTAGGAATAAATATTGACAAAAACTATGGAAAAATAGCATGTAGTTGTGATAAAATAGTTGGAGAAAAAATTGACTTTGAATTTCCAAGCGTGGGAGCAACTGAAAATGCCATACTTGCAAGCTGTTTAGGAGAAGGAACAACTGTCATTACCAATGCAGCAAGAGAGCCAGAAATTATCGACTTACAAAATTTCTTAAATCGAATGGGAGCAAAGGTAAAAGGAGCAGGTTCGAATAAAATTGAAGTTGAAGGAGTCAAAAAATTAAAAGATGTAAGTTACAATATTATGCCAGACAGAATTGAAACAGGAACATTTTTATGTATGGCGGCTATGACAAATGGAAATTTAATGTTAGAAAATATTAGCAGTGCACATATTGTACCAATCGTCAATAAACTAGAAGAATGTGGATGTCAAATAGATATTCAAGCAAATCATTTAGAAATTAATGCACCTAAAAGATTGAAAGCTACAGATATAAAAACAATGCCATATCCAGGATTTCCAACAGATATGCAATCTATATTTGCAACAGCATTAACCATTGCAAGAGGAACTTCAGTCATAGTAGAAAATATATTTGAAAATCGATATAAATATACACAAGAATTAATTCGAATGGGAGCTAAGATTACAGTAGAAGGACGAACAGCAATTATTAAAGGGGTTAGAAGATTATACAGTGCAAATGTAAAAGCTACAGATTTGCGAGGTGGAGCAGCTTTAGTTATGGCAGCTTTGTCCACAAAAGGAGAGTCGAAAGTGGAAAATATAGAATATATTTTACGAGGATATGATAATTTTGAAAATAAAATACGAAATATAAATGGAAATATATATAGGGATTAAGTGTCTAATTGGGGACGGAATGATGATTTTGGAGACGGAGCAAAAAATCATCATTCTATAATTCTTAAAATTATATCCTAAATTAATTTTCATGAATGATGATTTTTTGCTCCGTCCCCAAAATCATCAATCCAATTGGACAAAAACAGAAACAAGCAAAGGAGGAAGCAAATTGTCAAGAAAACAAAAGGTTCAAAATGAAGAAGAAGTGAATTTATATTACTTTGATAATGGACAAGAACAAGAAGAAACCATTGATGACATTATGAGAAGAAAAAAGGCAAAAGAAAGAGAAAAAAGAATAGAACAAAAAAAGCAACAAGAATTTGATGATGAATTTGACTTTGATACAGAAACCGTTATTGGAATGACAAATAAAAATAAAATCAAGCAAGAAGAACAAAAAAAGAAGGAATTCACGAAACAACAAAGAAAAAGAAATAGAACCATAAAAAGAATTAAACGTATTGTAAAAATAATTGTATTATTAGGAATTATTATTGGTGCCATTATTTTTGCAACATGTTCACCAATTTTTAATATAACAGACATAGAAGTATTAAATAATAACAGAGTGTCAAGTGAAACAGTCATCAGTTTATCAGGTATTAATACAAATGAAAATATCTTTCGTTTTATTGCAACAAAAGCTATCAGTAATATCAAGCAAAATGCCTATATCGAGGATGTTAATATAAGAAGAGTTATTCCAAACAAAGTGCAAATAGAAGTAACAGAAAGAGAGCCAGCATTTAGTATACCTGTGTTAGGCGAATTTGCTTATATGAGTAGCCAAGGATACATATTGGAAATTGCACAAAATGAATTGAATTTACCAATTATTTATGGATTTACAACAGCTGAGGAAAATATTACAGCAGGTAATAGAATCGCAGATGAAGATTTAACAACTTTAGAAACCATTTTAAGAATTATGAGTGCTATGAAAGAATCAGAATTGGCTGAAAAGGTCACAAGTATTGACATTAGTAATAAAAATGATTATAGTATATATATGCAAGAAGAGAAGAAAACCATTCATTTAGGAGATGCATCAAATTTAAGTAACAAAATGTTATATGTCATGGCAATTCTTGAGCAAGAAAAAGATGTTGAAGGAGAGATATTTGCAAATGGCGATTTAAATAATGGATTTCGTATATATTTTAGGCAAAAGGTATAGATGTTTAAGATTTAGATAAAAGAGGTAAAAGGCAACCGAATGTGTGCCTTTGAAAGGAATGATGGTAATTTATGACTAACAAAAAAGTAATAGGTATCATTTTAGGTATTATGTGTTTTGCATTAACTTTGGGAATTGTGATACAAGTAAGAACCATTAGAAATACAAATTCTACGCTTAGCCAAAATCAAGAAGCAAACGAATTAAGAGACGAGATTTTACGATATAAAGAACGATATGATAATCGATTTCAAGATTTGGAAGAAGCAGAAAAAGAGCTGGAAAAAGAAAGAGAAGAGGCAACACAAAATAATTCTGAGTTAGAACAGGCACAACAACAGATTACACAAGGAAACAAATTAACAGGTATGACAGAAGTTACAGGACCAGGGGTTACAATTACATTAACAGATGGAACAGGAATTGCAACATCAACATTAAATCCAAGTCAATTAATCGTACATGATATTGATGTTTTAAGTGTTGTAAATGAATTGATAAATGCAGGAGCAGAAGCAATAGCAATTAATGACCAAAGATGGGTATTGACAACAGCAATTTCTTGTAGAGGAAATACTATTGATATAAATGGAGAAAGAATAGGGGCACCATTTGTTATAAAAGCCATTGGACTTCCAGAATATCTAGCAGGGCTAGAAAGAGCAGGTGGCTATTTAGAATATATGAAACGAGATGGCGTTGGTGTTACTTTAGAAAGGTCAAATAGTATTACGATACCAAAGTATTCAGGTGTAATTAATTTTGAATATTTACAAAATGTTGAAGAATAAACTAAAAAATTAGCCTTGAGAAAGGAATGATAGTAAAGATGAAAAAAGGAAAAATAGCGATGACAATTACAATTGGAATTGCCTGTTTTGCATTAGTAACTGTTATGACAATGCAATTTAAAGTTGTGAATGAAACAGACATTATGGAAATTGAAAATATGCAAGAATCAGAATTAAAAACAGAATTAGCCAACTGGAAAACCAGATATGAAGAAATTGATGCACAATATCAAGAAACAACACAAAGAATTGAAGAATATAAAAATGATGAAGAATCTAATAATGAGGCAAGCAGATTAGTACACGAAGAATTAGAACAAATGAATACATTGTTAGGATTGACAGATGTTCATGGAGAAGGAATTGTGATAACCTTAAAGAGTAAAGAAAATGCGTCAGCAATTTCAGCAGATGATTTATTAATTATCGTAAATGCTTTAAAATTTGCAGGAGCAGAAGCCATATCCATTAATGATGAAAGAATTATCAATACAACTGATATTGTAAACATTTTAGATGGTTCTTTTGTAAAAATAAATGGGCAAAGAATATTAGAACCTTATGTTATAAAAGTCATTGGAAATCAGTCACATATGGAAAGTGCTGTAACAGGTAATGGTGGAAAGGTAGAAGAATTACAAACATTGGGACATACTGCTACCATCGAAAAAGATGATGATGTAACCATTGGAAAATATAATGGAGAGATTGAAACGAGATATATAGAATAGCAGTATGAGATTAAATTTATTATGAGAGGAGAAAAGAGCATGATATTTATTGCCATTTTAATTGGATGTATATTAGGAGCAATTTTAGGGTTAAATGCACCAATGATTTCTTATACATATTCAAGTTATTTAGCAATTGCAATTATAGCAGCGTTAGACTCTGTGTTTGGAGGAATTGCGTCAGTTATCAAAAAGAATTTTGACCTAAAAATTTTTATATCAGGATTTTTTGGTAATGCCATTTTGGCAATATTGTTGACCATTTTAGGACAAAAACTAAATGTAGACATTTATTTAGCAGCTATTGTGGTTTTTGTTTGGAGAATGTTTATGAATTTAGGTACCATTAGAAGATATTATGTAGAAAAATGGTCAGATATGATAAAAGAAAGAGCAACTAAAAAAAGTGAAAAAGAAACTAACAAAGAGGAAAAAGAACAAGAAGAACAACAAAAAGCTTAACCTTATTAGGGGCGGAAAATCTTATATTTGGTTAAGATAAAATCTAGCGAAGCTAGATTTGTTTAACGTCTACTAGGAAAATCATACTGACTTTCAATGCATAGGAAATAGTATAAAACTTTAAGTTACTTAAGCTAAAACGATAATAATTTATGAAAAAATATATAAAAAATAGTGTTACAACAGTGTTGCAAAAATATTACAAAAATGTTACAATTTCTATTGACATTTTTTTTAAAATGTAATATATATACACTTAGAAAAAATATACTAATAAATGGAGGAATTAACTTGGCAATAGGTGATATCATAGTAGGTATTGACATAGGCACAAGTAAGGTTTGCACCGTTGTAGGAGAAGTAAATAACTTTGGTCAGATTGAAATTATAAGCAATACCTCATATAAATGTAGTGGACTAAAAAAATGTAAAATAATAAATGAAGATGAAATAAGTTTAAGTATAGCCAAAACAATAAAAGATGCTGAAGAAGAAACCAATTTAAAAATTAATTCAGCATATGTAACAATTCCGGGAAAGTATGTAACCATTGTGCAAAATACCATTACAAAAGAAGTAAAAGATAAATATTCTGGAATATCTGTTAGAGATGTACAAAATGCTATTATGCAAGTAAAAGATATAGAAATACCAGATGGAAAGACATTAATTGATATTGTTCCAGATAAGATAATATTAGATAATGGAACAATCGTGGCAGATCCAGTTGGAAACTTAAGTTCAAGTTTTACAATTAGTGCACAAATCATATTAGCAGATAAAGATTATGTAAGACAATTACATGCAATATTTAAAAAAGCAGACTTAGAAATTGATGGAATTGTACCAACAACATTGGCTGAAAGAAATTTAATATTAGATAGTAATGAATTACATGATAATATTATGCTTTTAGATATAGGAGCAGGAAATATTGATATAGGTGTTTTTGAAGGCAATAGTTTTATTTATACTAATTCAATTCCTTTGGGAGGAGATAATATAACCAATGATATTGCTGTTGTGTTAAATATATCAGAAGAAGAAGCTGACAAGCTAAAAAGACAATATGGACTAGCATTAAAATCTTTTATTGATAATGATAATGATATCATACTAAACACTTCAAAAGATGAAAATAAAAATAGAATCATTAAAAGTTCTGAGTTAATAGAAATTATTGAAGCAAGAATAGAGGAAATGTTTTCCATTATTAATAAAGATATAACCAATAATGGATTAAAGCATAAAATTAACAATGTCGTTTTAACAGGACAGGGAATTGTCAATATTAATAAAAGTGATGTAGCCGGAAAAATAAACTTAAATATTCCAGTAAAAATTTCAACAGGAAGGGCAATAAGTACTGTAAAGCCAACATATAGAACAAGCTATGCCTTAGTTAGATATATAGCTGCAAGACCATTTGCAAAGACAGTTTCAAGTAGTATTGATACACAGAATAACGAAAACTTTTTAAAGACAATTATAGAAAAAATAAAAGAGTTTTTCTATACATAAGATATTAATTTTAAAATATATAAAAGATAAGGGAGGAAAAACTAAATGATGGATTACAATGATGATAATAATATTACAATGATGGATGGAACAGCAACAATAAAAGTTATAGGTGTTGGAGGGGCAGGAAATAATGCTGTCAATAGAATGATTGATGCAGGAATTAAAGGAGTAGATTTTATTGCGGTCAATACAGATAGACAAGCCCTACAAACATCAAAAGCAAACACGAAAATTCAAATAGGAGAAAAAATTACAAGAGGATTAGGTGCAGGAGCTAATCCTGATATTGGAGCACAATCAGCAGAAGAAAGTAAAGGAGAATTAGCAGAAGTATTAAGAGGAGCAGATATGGTATTTGTTACAGCCGGAATGGGTGGAGGAACAGGTACAGGAGCTGCACCTGTTGTTGCACAAGCTGCAAAAGAAATGGGAATATTAACAATCGGTGTTGTTACAAAACCATTTACTTTTGAAGGAAAGAAAAGACTTTCACAAGCAGAAAGAGGAATTGAAAGTTTAAAAGGAAAGGTAGATACATTAGTCGTTATACCAAATGATAAATTATTACAAATTATTGATAGAAAAACATCAATCATTGAAGCATTTAAAATGGCTGATGATGTATTAAGACAAGGTGTACAAGGTATATCAGACTTAATTGCAATTCCAGGACTTGTAAACCTAGACTTTGCAGATGTAAAAACAATCATGCTAAATCAAGGTATGGCACACATGGGTGTAGGTAGAGCTTCAGGAGAAAACAGAGCAGAAGATGCAGCAAAAGAAGCAATCCAAAGTCCATTACTAGAAACTTCAATCGAAGGAGCAAAAGGGGTTATCATCAACATTACAGGTGGAGAAGATTTAGGACTACACGAAGTAAACACAGCAGCAGAACTAGTTCAACGCAGTGTTGACCCAGAAGCAAATATTATCTTTGGTACAGTAACAGACCCTACAATGGAAGATGAAATTCAAATTACAGTTATTGCAACAGGATTTGAAAAATCAGAACCAATTTCAAGTATTGGGGTAGATAATATTGTATCTAAAACTTGGGAAAAGAAAATTAATTCTATTCCAGCAAGTTCAGAAGTTAATAATTCACAAAATGATTTAGATATCCCATCTTTCTTGAGAAAGAACAAAAATAAAAATATGTAGAACATAAAATTTTTAATCATAACCACCAGTAAAACTGGTGGTTTGCTCTTAGCCTAGAAGGCTTTTGTACTGGCACTTCTGGGCTTAAGCCCTACTGAACGGTTTCGCCAACCGCATTTCTTTCTCAGGCTACCACTTAAGTGGTCCTAACCCTTTTTTCATTTTTCTTTCTTTCTCTTTTTCTTCTCTTTCAAATGGATCTACATATTCTTTGATACTTATTTGGTCTGTTGCTATATCTTCTTGTAATTGTTTTTTGATGTATTCTTCTATTGCTTTTTTATTTTTGCCTACTGTATCCACATAATAGCCTCTACACCAAAAGTGCCTATTTCCATATTTGTACTTGTAGTTTGCATGTCTATCGAATATCATCAAGCTACTTTTTCCTTTCAAATATCCCATTACACTTGCCACGCTATATTTTGGTGGGATACTAACTAGCATATGTACATGATCTGGGCATAATTCTGCTTCTATTATTTCTATTCCTTTTTGCTCACATAATCTCCTTATTATTACCCCTATATCTTTTCTTATTTTCCCATATATCGCCATCCTTCTATATTTTGGTGCAAATACTATATGATATTTGCAATTCCAAGCACTGTGTGCTAAACTATTTTTGTCTTTCATGACAAATTCCTCCTTTTTGATTTTTATTTGCGGTTGGCGAACCACATTTATTATATCAAAAAGGAGGAATTTTTCTACTCATAGCTAGAAGCTTTTAGAACCCCCTGTAAAACAGGGGGTTTTCATTACCCAATGAAAAGGTACTATAAATAAAATATTATTTATAGTACCTTAAAAAAACACTTTTTATGTATAAAAGAATAGAATTATAAAAAAAATACTTTGTAGGAAAAGGAAATAATCGAATTTTACCGATTATTTCTTTTTTTTTACAATAAGAAAGGACAGCTTTTTCATAACTTAGGTAGTAAAATAGGAAAGCAGGTGATTGATAGATGACAATCTACATAGATGTTGTGTTGATAGAAAACTTATTAATGAATTATATTATCCTATTTGCAACAGGTGTAATTTTAAAAATACCAATAAAACATATACGACTAATTTTAGCAAGTTTATTAGGGGCAATCTACACGATTATTGCATATATTTCAGGCTTAAAAATATATTCTAACTTTTTCTTAAAATTAATTTTGTCCCTTGTCATCATATATATAGCATTTAACCCTAAGAGCATAAAGAAATTATTAAAATTCACTTTAATTTTTTATTTAACCTCTTTTGTATTTGGTGGTGCAGCATTTGCTTTAATTTACATTGTAAAACCACAGGAAATCTTACAAAATAATGGACTAGTGTTAAATGCCAATTCATTAAAAGTAATCTTTATTTCAGCCATTGTTGCATTTGTCATTATCACAATAGGATTTAAGGTAGTAAAAAATAAAATTTCAGCAAAAGATATGTATTGTGATGTAAAAATAAAATTAAATCATAAAGAAATTGAAACAAAGGCCATGCTAGATACAGGAAATTTTTTAAAAGAGCCAATTACCAATACACCTGTTATTGTTGTTGAACACACACTTTTGTATGACTGCATACCAAAAGAAATTTTAAATCATTTAGAAAGTATTTTAGGAGGTGATTTTAGTGAGATACCAGATAATATAAAAGAAGAATATATGCCCAAATTAAAAGTAATTCCATTTTCTTCTTTGGGAAAACAAAATGGAATGTTATTAGGAATAAAAGCAGAAAAGGTCATAATAAAATTTGAAGAAGAAGAAAAAGAAAATCAAAATATTATTATTGGCATCTATAACAAATCATTGACAAAAAGGGGAGAATATAGGGCTTTATTGGGAATTGAATTAATGTAAAGGAGTTGATGGATTTTGAAAATTATTGATTTTGTAAAAAATAGTATACATACCATATGTGCAAAATACTTAAATGACAATGATGAAATAGAATATTTGCCGATATTTTACATAGCTGGTAGCCAAACTCTCCCACCACCATTACCACCAGAAGAAGAGGAAATATATATAAAAAAACTATCAGAAGAAAACAACCTGGAAGCTAGGCAAGTTTTAGTAGAAAGAAACTTAAGATTAGTGGTATATATAGCCAAAAAATTTGAAAACACAGGAATTGGAATAGAAGATTTAATATCAATAGGTACCATAGGACTTATGAAGGGGGTCAACACCTTTAATAATGAAAAGAAAATAAAACTAGCAACATATGCTTCAAGATGTATTGAAAATGAAATATTAATGCATTTAAGGAAAAGTAATAAAATCAAAGGAGAAATTTCGATAGATGAGCCATTAAATAAAGATGGAGATGGAAATGAATTATTGCTTTCAGATATACTAGGAACAGAACCAGATGTAACTTCCAGAAACTTAGAAGATGAAGTGGATAAAACCTTACTTCGTGCAGCTGTCTTAAAATTAAATGACAGGGAAAAACATATAATGGAAATGCGATTTGGCTTTAAAACGGGAAAAGAAAAGACGCAAAAAGAAGTGGCAGATGAACTTCGGCATTTCGCAAAGTTACATATCTAGATTGGAAAAGAAAATTATTAATAAAATGAAAAAAGATATTGTGAGTAAAATTGGTTGACAACCGCCATTAAATTAGTTACACGATGGAATGACAGGCTAGTAACTTATTGCCCTAACAGTATGTCAAAGAAACTTTATCCAGTTGTACGAGAATATATTATGAGGTCATATAGAATTGACGAAGTATATGATCCGACAACCTCAACGCTGAACAGATTTCACATGTAAAAAATCCTAAGCGGGAAGTAACTAACTAGTTCTTAGATAGTTACTTCCCGCTTGAATTTAAAAAATAAAAATGAAATTCTATTAAGCGAATAGAAATCTCTTTTTAGGAAATACTTATAGTATGAAGTGTTTTTAGAAACTAAAAATACAATCTAAAAGGAGGTTTTCTTTTTGCTAAATAAAGTTGAAATCTGTGGAGTCAATACATCAAATTTACCATTATTAAGTAAAGAAGAAAAAGAAGAACTTTTTGTAAAAATAAAAGCAGGAGATGAAGAAGCAAGAAAAACATTTATCAATGGAAATTTACGATTAGTATTAAGTGTCATACAACGATTTTACGGAAGAGGAGAAAATGCAGACGACTTATTTCAAGTAGGTTGTGTAGGGCTAATCAAAGCAATTGACAACTTTGATTTAAGCCAAAATGTACAATTTAGTACGTATGCAGTACCAATGATAATCGGAGAAGTAAAACGATACTTAAGGGATAACAATAGTATAAGAGTTAGTAGGTCTATAAGAGATTTGGCCTACAAAATCATACAATATAAGGAACGATATACAAAGGAACATGGAAAAGAACCAACGGTAGAAGAAATCGCCAAAGAATTAGAAGTATCAAAAGAAGACATTGCATTTAGTTTGGACGCCATACAAGACCCAGTTTCGTTACAAGAACCAGTATATAATGATGGGTCTGAAAGTATCTATATTATGGACCAAGTAAAAGACAGCAAAAACACAGATGAATTATGGGCAGAAAAAATAACCATAAAAGGAGCTATGGAAAAATTAAATGAAAAAGAAAGAATGATAATCAATAAACGATTTTTTGATGGAAGAACACAAATGGAGGTAGCAGAAGAAATTGGCATATCACAAGCACAAGTATCAAGACTGGAAAAAACCGCCATACAGCATATCAAAAGATTATATAAATGAGACAATTTGGGACAGGTTGCTTTTTGTTGCTATTTTTACAATAATAGACATTTTTTGACAAATTATGAGAAGATAAAAACAAAAATTAATTGGTTCAGTTTTAATCCATATAGAATAAATATATATTGACTACAATAATAAGACAAAAAAGATAGATAACTTCCTAGAATAAATGAATGAAATTTGAATATGTTTAGTAATAAGAGAAAAAATATGAAAATAAAAACATTGAATAGCGAAAGGAAGTAGTTACAAATGCAAGAAAAAGGTTTAGACTTTAAACATAAGGAAGTTATCAATATTAATGATGGAAGAAGATTAGGATATGTTCAAGATGTATGTGCAGATTTGGAAACAGGGAATATTACACATATTATTGTTCCAGGTTCAGGAAATAAATTAATGAATATTTTCAAAACGGATAATGAAATTTCAATTCCCTGGAAAAATGTAAAATGCATAGGAGAAGATTTGATATTAGTGGAATTATAAGGACAGTTAGGGACAGGTAGGGTTTTGTACCACTTTTGTCGAAAAATGAAGAATATAATTTATTCACCATTTTTCGACAAAAGTGGTACAAAACCCTACCTGTCCCTAACTGTCCCCTCTTGATTTTTTTCCATATTTACAGTATAATGCTAATATCGTATGTATAAAAAGAAGGGAAGAGTTTGAATGAAAGCAATCGAGATTAGAAACAAATATTTAGAATTTTTTAAAAAACATGGTCATAGCGTAATACCATCAGCTTCATTAATACCAGAAAATGACCCATCTGTACTATTTACAACAGCTGGTATGCAGCCATTGGTACCTTATTTATTAGGAGAAAAACATCCAGAAGGGACAAGGCTTACAGATTATCAAAAATGTCTTAGAACCAATGATATTGATGAGGTAGGAGATAATAGACATTTAACATATTTTGAAATGCTTGGAAATTGGTCATTAGGAGATTATTTTAAAGAAGAGTCTATCAAAATGAGTTTTGAGTTCTTAACAAAAGAATTACAAATACCAGTAGAAAAATTATCTGTTACTTGTTTTGCAGGAGATGAAGACTGTCCAAAAGATGAGGTTTCTGCAAAAGTATGGAAAGATGTTGGTATTTTAGATGGACATATCTATTTTTATGGAAAAGATGATAACTGGTGGATTGCAGGAGAAGAAGGACCATGTGGACCAGATACAGAAATGTTTTATGACACTGGAAAGCCAGCTTGTGGACCAGATTGCCAACCTTCTTGTGATTGTGGCAAATATGTTGAAATTTGGAATAATGTATTTATGGAATATTATAAAGATAAAAATGGATATTCTAAATTAAAACAAAAAAATGTTGATACTGGTTTAGGGCTAGAGAGAATGACAATGTTGCTACAAGGAAAAGAAACACCATTTGATACAGAACTATTCTCACCAGTTATGGAGAAAATTCAAGAACTTCAAAAAATAGATAACATAGAAAGTAGAAGAATTATTGCAGAACATTTACGTTCAAGCATGATGATTATTGCAGATGGGGGAAGACCAAGCAATATTGATAGGGGATATGTTTTAAGAAGATTAATTCGTAGAATGATAAGACATATGAACAAATTACAAATTGATTT
>CALWZZ010000161.1 GCA_944386145.1 uncultured Clostridia bacterium
GAAGATTTGCAAGTCTAAATTTTTTTATATTAATACTTACCGCTTGCATATAGGGCTGAGTAATAAGCGAATTTTGTAAAATCAATTGGTTTACTTTTCATTATTTTTTTGATATTATTGTATAGAAAAATACATATTAGTAAAATCAAAAAATTCTTAGGAGGTATTTATCAATGACCAAAAAAGATTTACCTGCTTGTCCTGTAGAAATCACGATGGGATTAATTGGAGAAAAATGGAAAGTTTTAATTATTAGAGATTTATTAACAGGAACCAAACGATTTGGAGAATTAAGAAAATCTGTTACTGGTATCACGCAAAAAGTATTAACCAATAATTTAAGACAAATGGAAGCTTCTGGTCTTGTAAAAAGAAAAGTATATGCCGAAGTTCCGCCAAGAGTTGAATATTCTCTTACTGAAACAGGGCTTAGCCTAAAACCTATTTTAGATTCTATGGTAAAATGGGGAAATGAATATAGAGAAAAATCTTCTGCAAAACAATAACCACCAGAATATCTGATGGTTATATTTTTTTATTTTTTATTATTCTTATGACTATACTTTATTATCTTTATCATACTAAAGCTAACAATTATTACTAAAATAATTGAACACCCAATTACAATTCCATTGCTCATTTTTTCTATTTCTTGATTTGCTAATTGATTTTCTGTTTCTTCTCCTTGAATTTGTGTATTTGAAACTTCTTCTTGTTCATGTGTTTTCTTATATTCTTCAAATCTTTGTGCAAATTCATCATATCCTTCTGGTGTTTCACGAATATATTCTACTTGATAGTCTCCATTTTCCATTTTTATTTTGATATAACATATATTGTTTTTCACATACCATATAAATGGATGTCCATCCCATAATATTGTTTCTGGTTCTCCATAATTCCATTCTGTATTTTCTATGGAAACAGGTGTCACAGTAAATTCAATAGTTGCTAAAAATTCATTTTCGCTTATATCATGCATGCCAATGCTTCCCATACTATAATCTGTAATTCTTCTATTTTCAGGTACATCTTCATTTTTATATGCTTCTATCCAATCTTCAAAAAACTGTTCTGCTATTGTATTTTTTTCTTGTGTTGTAAGGATTTCATCTGCAAATACGATATTAGAAATACTGGTTATTGCCATTATCATAATCACAAAAATACATAATACTTTCTTTTTCATATCCTTATTCATCCCCTTTCTTTAGGACTACTTCTTCTGTCTGATTATTGTATTCAAAATGAACGATGACAGTTTCTGCTTGATTATATTTTGTTAAATCAAACATACCTTTAAATGTCAAAATACCTTCTTCATTAACCCCTACTGAACCATTTTCATTTGGACCTTGTATTAATGTGAATTTTTCTCCATTTTCATTTGTTAAATATACTGTAATATCTGTCAATTCATTTATTTTTTTATGATATTCTTTATACTCATCTGTTTGTCTCTCTTTCCAACTAATATATCCTAACATATCTTGATTTCTTAGTGGGTCATCCTCTGGTAAACTATCATAAAAATCATGTTCCAAAAATTCAGGAAGTTCTGGTAATGGTTCTGTTTGTACCTTTGCTGTGATTTCCATTCCTGTATCATATAAAGTTGCAGATTCTACTTGATACTTTTCATTTGTGGTATCTGTTTGCGTATATACAACAGATTGTCTATTATACATCTTTTCTGGAACTGCTACATCAAAATGCCAATCTCCTGTAAGGGTAATTTCCTCTTCTCCCATGCTTGCTTGTTCATTTTGAGAAATGTTAATTTTCGTCATATCTATTGTTAGCGTTTTACTTTTTGGATAATGACTATCTCCACCTGTATAAATATTGTAAATTACTTTTACATGATTTCCTTCTCTTTGAACGGGAATAATATTCACACCACTTCCAATGTACATTTTTTTGTCCATTGCTTCATTATAATCTAATCCCAAATTTTTCTCTTTGCTAAATTCTTCATATCTAATTCCTGATGGACAATACAAAACAATATTATTTTCATCTGATATCACTAAATCTGGAAAATTAAATTTCCATATTTCGTCTGCTGTTACAAGTTCTTTCGCTTTTTCAGATAGTTCAACATCAAATGTAATACTCAAATTGAAATCATCCATAACAAATTCAGATACTTTTATCTTTGTCTCAACATCTTCTATAATCTCTCCTGTTTCTATATTTTCCACAGTTGTATTCGCATTTTCATAATCCATATTTGTATCTTCAATGTATCCTTCATTCATTGCAGTTTCCATTCCTCTACCTGTCATAAAGAAGTTATCATAGAGCTTTGTGGAAATGTCATTTGCAAAAACAATTCCTGTTATAGATAAACAACAAATCATGACTGTTAATGTACTTTGTAATATCCTTTTTGTTCTTTCGTGTTTTTTATGTATTGTTCTAAAATTTTCAATGGCAATATTTTCTTGGATATTTTCAAAAATTTTGTCTTTTTCCATTTTAAAAACCTCCTACTTTTAAAATTTCTTTTATCTTTTTTCTCGTTCTATGTAGTTTTGTTTTTACATTGCTATTACTTAAATTCATCTCTTTTGCAATTTGTTTTACTTTTTTTCCTTCGTAATAAAATTTCTTAAATATTTCATAATCTGTATTTCCTAATGCCTTCAAATTCTTGGTAATGCAATCATTCATTTCTTTTTGCTCTACAATAGTATCTACATTAAAATGACTAATCATCTCGTCTTCATATTGAGAAAATTCCATCATTTTACTAAGTTCTCTATATTTTTTATAGATAAGTCTTTTGGTAATTCCTGCTATATATGGACTAAGAATAGCTTTTCTATCTAATTTATCTTTGTTTTTCCACAAAATAAAAAACACATCTGCTATCATTTCTTCTTCATCTTCTATTTTGATAGTCTGTTTATTTTTTATAATGGTACTTACATAGTGATAATACTCATCAAAAATTCTTGGCATATCTAATTCATTATTTACTATGTAATTTTCAATCGTTTTTTCGTTTTTCATTTTTTTCTCCTCTGATACATACTTTCCACTTATATATTTACCATTTTTAGAAAAAGGTTACAACTTTTTGTCCCAGTGGGGACGTTTCTGTTTGAGACATTATTGGAAATGAAATTTTTAATAAGGCAAAAAAAGTAAATCTTCATTTTATTTACAAGATTTACTTTTCTTTATTTTTCTATTTTAATAATTCTAAAATTAGTACCTTTAAATATTTTTTACAATACTTCATTTTTAATATTAATATAATGAACATTTATATTAAAAATGTCTCAAACAGAAACGTCCCCAATTGGACATTCTATTCATCAATTGTTGATATTCCAAGTGTAATTTCTTCTAACACATCTAATACTGCTCTTACGGTATCTAATGCAGTAAACATTGGCACATTGTTTTCTGTTGCACATCTTCTGATATATGTTCCATCTGTTTCTTGGTCAATAGAGTCAATGTTTCTTGTGTTAATGACATAACTAACATAGCCTTTTCTTAAAGATTCTAGGATTTCCTCGCTACCTTCGCTAAGTTTCTTTTTCACTCTTGTTCTAATTCCATGTTCTTTTAAGAATTTAGCGGTTCCTTTTGTTGCTTCTATATTAAATCCTAAGTTATAAAATCTTCTAATTAATGGTAAAGCTTCTTCTTTGTCTTTATCTGCAATTGTTACAAAAATCGTTCCATAATTTGCAAGTTTCATTCCTGTAGATTGCAATGCTTTATATAATGCTCTTGTTAATTTTTTATCATATCCGATGGCTTCTCCTGTTGATTTCATTTCAGGAGAAAGTGTGGCATCTAATCCTGATAATTTTGAGAATGAGAATGCTGGTGCTTTTACATACCATTTCTCTTTTTCTTTTGGATACACTTGCGTGATTCCTTGTTCTTTTAAAGATTTTCCAAGCATAGCTAATGTTCCAATATCTGCTAAAGAGTAACCTGTTGATTTTGAAATAAATGGTACGGTTCTTGATGATCTTGGATTTACCTCAATAACATATACATCTTCATTTTTATCTACAATAAATTGAATATTATATAATCCAACAATACCAATGCCTAATCCTAGTTTTACTGTATAATCTATAATCGTATCTTTTGCTTTTTGGCTAACACTAAAGGTTGGATATACACTGATACTATCTCCTGAGTGAATTCCTGTTTTTTCAACATGCTCCATAATACCTGGTATAAAGACATCTTTTCCATCACAGACAGCATCTACTTCTAATTCTTTTCCTGTTATATATTTATCTACTAATACAGGTTGTTCTGTATTAATTTCAACAGCTGTTTTTAAATATTTTTCTAATGCTTTTTGATTAGAAACAATTTGCATTGCTCTTCCACCTAATACATAACTTGGTCTTACTAGTACTGGATATCCAATTTCTTTCGCAACCTTAATTCCATCTTCTATATTAGTTACAGCTTCTCCTTTTGGTTGTAATAGTTTTAAGTCTTTCATCACTCTTTCAAAGGCATCTCTATTTTCTGCTTTTTCAATGGCATTTACATCTGTACCAATGATTTTAACGCCTAGCTTTGAAAGTGGTCCTGCAAGGTTAATGGCTGTTTGTCCACCTAAGGCTGCAACAACGCCTTCTGGTTTTTCTAGTTCTACAATATTCATGACATCTTCTACAGTTAATGGTTCAAAATATAGCTTGTCACTGGTTGTATAATCTGTTGAAACAGTTTCTGGATTGTTATTAATAATAATTGCTTCATATCCTGCTTCTTTGATTGTTTTTACTGCATGTACTGTTGAATAATCGAACTCTACACCTTGTCCAATTCTAATTGGTCCTGCACCTAATACAATAATCTTTTTCTTATCACTTACGATTGATTCATTTTCTTCTTCATATGTTGAATAGAAATATGGCACATAGCTTTCAAATTCGCTGCTACAAGTATCTATCATTTTATATACTGGATATATATTATTTTTCTTTCTTAATTCATAAATATCTGCTTCTTTTTTCTTCCAAACTTTAGCAATATATTTGTCACTAAAGCCCATTTTCTTAACAGTTTTTAATGTATCAATATCACCTACATTTTGCTTTAATACTTTTTCCATTTCAACAATATGTTTAATTTTCTCTAAGAAAAACATATCAATTTTTGTTGTATCATAAATTAATCCTAAATCAACATCTCTTCTCATTAATTCTGCAATTGCATAAATTCTATCATCTGTTCCATCTTTTATATATGTCATCATCTCTTCTGTTTCCATTTTGTCAAATTTCTTATGATGAATATGACATACACCTGTTTCTAATGATCTTACTGCTTTTAATAAACTTTCTTCAAAAGTTCTTCCAACACTCATAACTTCTCCTGTTGCCTTCATTTGTGTACTTAGTTTATTTGAAGCAAGTGTAAATTTATCAAATGGAAATCTTGGTATTTTGCAAACAATATAATCTAATGCTGGTTCAAAACTTGCTGGTGTATTTGCTAATGGGATTTCTTCCAATCTCATACCTACTGCAATTTTAGCTGAAACCCTGGCAATTGGGTAACCACTTGCCTTTGAAGCTAGTGCTGATGAACGAGATACCCTTGGGTTTACTTCTATTACATAATAGTTAAATGAATGTGGGTCTAAAGCAAATTGAACATTACATCCACCTTCTATTTTTAAGGCTCTAATAATTTTTAAGGCACTATCTCTTAATAG
>CALWZZ010000162.1 GCA_944386145.1 uncultured Clostridia bacterium
TAAATTATTGTTTAACAAAATACGAAAGGATACCTTATGGCTTTTCAATACTTAGATAAAGAATCGGAAAATCTTCTACTGAGTTTACTAAAAAAGGGCTCGATTCTTAATGAAAATATCAGTGGTAATGCTATTGAATATCTGGTGAATCAAGGTTATGTAAATGGACATGATTGTAGAACCCTATCAGATATGGAACCAAAGTATGTTTTAATTGATATAACACAAAAAGGGGAAGCATACTTTGAGTTGAAAAGCAAATACGAAAAAGCAGAAAAACGTTTGTCCCATCGTGAATGGAAAATAGCGATAATCAGTGCACTAATAGGTGCAATAATCGGATTGATACCTTCCATAATCGAATGGATAAAGTAATCATTCAATAACTCTCACCAGTGGCGAGAGTTTAGTAGCTGAACTGCCACTGTTGTCGTTCTTCTAAATAAATAAAAAGGAGAATTGACTGTGAAACAAAATTTAATCAAAGATATTGTTCAGGGAATGTTACCTTACCTGAACAACGCACAAAATGAAAAACTGCAAGAGGTGTTGCAATACACCCTTGCAAAGTATGAAGTAACAGAAAAACAGGACAAGGAGAACTACCCGGAGCACAACTATGTAGATCTGTTCCTATCGGCAAAGCGAATTGAGGGCTGCTCCGAGAAATCTCTGAAATATTACAAAGCAACTATCGAAGCTATGCTCTGTGAACTTCAAAAAGATGTCAAGCACATAGTAACAGACGACATCAGAGGATACCTGACGGAATATCAGGAAAAGAAGAAGTCAAGCAAAGCTACGATAGACAATATCCGCCGTATCCTGTCCAGTTTCTTCTCTTGGTTGGAGGACGAGGATTACATACTGAAAAGCCCGGTCAGGCGCATACACAGAGTAAAAACCGGTACAAATATCAAGGAAACATATTCCGATGAGGCGTTAGAGCTGATGAGGGACAACTGCACGGAACTGAGAGACTTGGCAATGATTGATATGTTGGCTTCAACGGGTATGCGTGTTGGCGAAATGGTACTGCTCAACCGAAATGATATTGATTTCAATGAGAGAGAATGTATTGTTTTCGGTAAAGGTAGTAAGGAACGAGTGGTCTATTTTGACGCTCGCACAAAGATACATTTGCAGAATTACTTGGAAAGCAGAACAGACGACAATCCGGCGCTGTTCGTGTCACTGAAATCACCGCACGAAAGGTTGAAAATTGGTGGTATTGAAGTTCGTCTGCGTGAATATGGAAAACGATTAGGTTTGCAAAAAGTACACCCACACAAGTTCAGGCGTACACTTGCAACTATGGCAATAGATAAAGGAATGCCCATTGAGCAGCTTCAGCAGCTCTTGGGACATAGGAAGATAGATACAACCTTGCAGTACGCAATGGTAAAACAGAGCAATGTAAAATTAGCTCATCGTAAATATATCGGATAGGACGGTGAAATCATTGTCAAAGCTTTCAAAAACTGAACGGAAGGAAGAACACATTCAAAGCATAGAGCGAGAACTTGCAAATCTGAAAAAGAAGAATGCAGAGCTTCAACAACAAAAGATAGTTCGTTTAAATGATGAGCAACTGCAAAGCTTTCTTGATGATCTTACGCAACGAATAGAGTGGTCAACAAATAGAATTGTAGACGAAGCGCCTCGTTCAATAGCTGTTGAACCGCAAGAAAATCAAAAAAGCGACGGCGTTTCATATTTTATAAAATGGTCAATAGCTATTTTGTTTTTTACTGTTGCAATAGCCATAGCATATTCCTTATATAGTATTTGGGGAGAATTTTGGGATACAGGCTGGGCAAATCGAGTTGCATTATTTATCGTTGCCATTGCTGGATTTGACTGTGCAGCATTGGGAATTGAAATCTTAAAAGAAAAAGATAGAAACTACATTATATCGTTATTTTCTGCATTAGTGGCGCTTGTTGCTTTGATTGTTGCACTGTTGAAATAAAGGAGAGGAATATTTATGTCTGAATGGATTGAATGCAAAATATCTGATATTGGCACGGTCGTAGGTGGGGCTACTCCTTCAACAAAAAATACTGAAAATTATGAAAGTGGAAATATTGCTTGGATTACACCTAAAGACTTATCTTCATTAAACGGTCGCTATATCCGGAGAGGAGAACGAAATATTACAGAAATTGGTCTGAAAAGTTGTTCTACTCAACTTTTGCCAAAAAATACGGTGCTGTTTTCTTCAAGAGCACCAATAGGCTATGTTGCTATTGCTGCTAATGAAGTTTGTACCAATCAGGGTTTTAAGAGCGTCGTTCCCAACGAGAATACTGATCCTCTTTTCCTTTTCTACTTACTTAAATACAACAAGAATAAAATTGAAGGAATGGGAAGCGGTACGACTTTCAAGGAAGTATCGGGAAACACAATGAAAAGCATTGTTGTAAATGTTCCTACTGATAAGTCAGTACAGGAAAAGATCGCAGCCATTCTTGGCTCTATTGATGACAAAATTGAAGAAAATGAGCGCATAAACAATAATTTA
>CALWZZ010000163.1 GCA_944386145.1 uncultured Clostridia bacterium
CTATGAATCGTCGTGTGGCTAAAATGGTTGAAGAGGCACTCAAGTACAATAAAGTCGAGAGCGTTTTTGAAGATGGTGAACAGGAAGATATATTTAGTCCTGAATATTTTGAAAAGCTATCAGATGTTAAGATGCCTGCCTCAAAGCTCGAATTGCTCGTGAAAATGCTTCGCAAGCAGATCAAAGAATACAGCAAAACCAATCAAATGGCAGCTAAAAAATTTCAAGAGATGCTGGAAGAAACCATCAAACAGTATCATGAACGTAGAAAACATCTCACATCAGAAGAAGCCGGTGAGGCACAAGAGCAAACTGCGGATGAAATCATTAAATATGCTACAGAACAGGCATTGCGTATTCTAAAAGATATGAATGCTGATCGAGAAAGTTTTCGTAAAATCGGTCTCACTTTTGAAGAAAAGGCATTCTATGATATTTTGATGACTCTTCGTGACGAATATAATTTTGAATACGGAACAGATAAGAAGATTGACGGTATCGTTATCAATGACAAGTGCAAATCTTTAGCAAGAAAAATCAAAGAAATTATTGATACAAAATCCTCATTTGCCGACTGGCTTAATAACCAAATTATCCGTGATCAGCTTAAATTTGATATCAAAGTTTGCTTGATTAAAAACGGGTATCCCCCACAGTACAGCCCAGAGGTATTCCGCAAGGTGATGGAGCAGGTGGAAAATTTTGAAGAAAACAACTGATACTGCAAATCTTTGTTTGTGAAATAGCAGATATTTCAGTGAAAAGCCACTCCGCTCCCAAACTCTCAATAATTGCGGAGACGAAACGGTGTGGGAGATAAATCGAAAAACCTATATTTGGAAGGTGAATAGAGTTATGAATACACAAAAGCTCAATTCTGCAATATCCGAATTTATTATGAAAAAGAATTCAAATGCGGAGCATATTATGAGGAAAATTGAGCGGAGCAAATTCGACTTTTGTTTGGAGAGAAAAAATGAAATGTGAATGTTCAATTTGTAAAAACAATAACCCTTTTAATCTACCCGAAGAAATAGTTGAAGCTGCTCTCAAAGGAGATCTAGTGCTTTTTTGTGGTGCAGGAATTAGTACAGAAAACAAAAATGTTCTGCCATACTCTTTTTATTCCTCAATAAAAGAAGAATTGGGCATAAAGAGCGATTCAATTTCATTTAGCTCTCTTATGCAAAAATATTGCAATGAGCCAAACGGAAGAAAAAAACTTTTAATAAAAATACACGATCGGTTTAATTATATTCATTCGTTCCCTGAACTGGAACGTCAGGCTACATCATTCCATCGTGAGCTATCTGAAATTCATCCTATACAAACAATTATTACAACAAATTGGGATACATATTTCGAAGATTATTGTGGGGCAATTCCCATCACGATTCCTGATGATTTCGCATTTTGGGATGAACATTCGAGGTTTGTGCTTAAAATTCACGGCTCAATCAATAATCTTAGTTCAATTATTGCAACAGAGAAAGATTATAAAAAATGCCTTGACCAACTGAGAAATGGTATTATCGGAGCTACGCTTAAGACAATTCTTGCAACCAAAACAGTTGTATTTGTCGGTTTCTCATTTGGCGATGAAGATTTTAATCAGATTATTGATTATTTGAGAAATGAGCTGGGGGCCATATACCCTCACGTTTATTTTGTTACATTAGACACCACGCTCAAAGATAGATTAAAATACCAAAACTCTACTGACATAATTACTTCTGGAACATATTTCATTCACCAACTTAAGCTCGAGCTAATTCAACGAGGTGCTATCAAAAATTGTTCAGTGTACCCCATTATTTATTCTGCACTTGATGATATTGAAAAATTACACAACGAAATATCTCGGATAGATTTGTCGATGTACCCAAGCGTTATTTATTCGCTTGCATACCAAGATGGAGTTATTCACGCTTTTGAACGGTTCTTACAAAACTATCATACTGGCGAGTATAATTGCCCGGATGTTATTGGTAGACTCGGCAGAGAATATGAAAAAATCGTAGCTGAATGCCATGCTTCCCAAAATTACTGGGACGAAGCCTATTATGAAGGGTACTTAAATGGAGTGGTTCTTATTGGAGCGTGCGACGTTGATTCGACAGCGATTGAGTACTTTCCATTTATATATTTACCCAATGCACAAGAGCCACTTACATCTGTTGAGATTTTAAAAAAAGAATTGGATAGGGTTTCTACTACGAAAAGTAAATATCATCGTTTTGCAAAAAAAATAGTCGATGAAAAATGTGACAAAGATATGGTAGTACACCATCCGCCCTTTTGAAATAGAACAAAGAGAAAAGGTGAGAATGTGAGTTCGACACGTAAACACTATAAATATGAATATCTAACTTCTCGTTGGGGCGGCATGAAATTGCGCAAAGAAATGGAACCCCGTATTGAAACATGGCTTTCTGGATTTCCTAAAGAAGAACAGAAATTAATGCTCGATTTATTATCTAATTTTTATTACTATAGTGAGAAAAGAATTAATGAAAAAGTAGAAGAGTTATACAAAGAATTTATTGAATCATATACAGGAAGCCTCACCGATGTGATATTTACGAAAATCATCAAAGAACAAGGTGCCTCATTCTCAGATATTTTTTCTTCAGCTTTTTGGTTTCAAAATAACTTATATGATTATATGGAACCAAATATATTGTCTTTACTTGAAGAAGGATCAGTTCCCGGCACACTTGTAATTGTTGATGACTATTCGGGTACAGGAAAAACTTTTATTAAAACGATAGACAAGTTTATCAAAAAAAATAGAGAAATTATTAAAACATCTTTATATTTTTTGACCTTACACATAACTCAACGAGCAATAAAACAGATTGAGGAATATTCAAAAGAAATTGGAGTGCAGATAAAGATTATTTCTCATGAAATATCCGATGAAGCCTTTAAAAGTGGATATTTATTTGAAGAGGTCCAAGCTTTCAAATATCAAAAACGTTACTCTGATATTTGTACAAGGCACTCAATAAATAAAAATTTTGTATTTGGTTTCGAAGACGTTGCATCCTTGGTAGCGTTTTATTACAATACTCCTAACAACACATTAGGTTTGTTCTGGTATGATTTGACAGATTTTATTGCCTTGTTTCCGAGACACAAGAAAAAACAAACATCTTTAAAACAAATGCAAAAAGATGCACAGAATAGGAAAAATAGGCGTGAGCAAATTGTTATATTTGGAATAGATGATGCACGGTTGGCTGAAATAATGGCCTACTGCATTGCAAATGGCAATAATGTATCTCTTGCAAATATGAAACGTGAATTTGGATTGACTCCAGATCAGCTTGATTCCATCCTTAAAGAGATGATAAAGAAGGAATACATATATGTAGAAAATGGCACAATAATGCCAACAGAAAAACTCAAATCACATATGTTTGTAAGCAGACTAAAAAAATATAAAACGTCATTCCATCAAAATGATAATGATACTGATACAAGTACCAGTGCTTTTAATACGCACGATGAGTATATTCCAGTAAATTTCAAGTAAAGGGGGAAATAGCAGACATCGCAGTTTAGAAAATGGTCAATCAGTGATTGCCCTATTTGATCAAGTTGCTTAAAGCCATATGTATGTGGCGGCAGTGTCGGCCTAAAGGCATCGCCACTTGCCTAGCCGCATACATATCATATGGCTTCGCCAAATTGTAACCAATAACAGGTTAAACTCTAATACATTAGAGTTTAACCTGGCTTTCGCCACGGGTACCCTGCGGCTACCCGCGTAATAACAGTTAAGGTAAATTGCGATGTCTGCTTTTCATATATGGAAAATGATAAACTATGTGAAGCCTCTCAGAAAGGACTTATTTCAGAAGAAACATATCGAAAAATATTAAAATACAAAGAGCGGCTTCAAGAAAATGGTATACCCGTAATTTATAATTTGAGACATATTCGTAAAATATTTCAAATAAGGCGTAAGGAGCAAGAACTTTTTTTTGGCGCACAAAGAGCAGAGTTATATTACCAATTTGAAATACCCAAAAAATCAGGAGGTAAAAGAACAATTGAAGCTCCGTGTAAACGCCTCAAAAAAATTCAGCGATGGATAAAAGATGAAATTATTGATTCTTTTTACCCATCAGAATACGCTACTGGTTTTAGGAAAGGAATCTCAATAGTAGATAATGCAATGCCGCATATAGGGAAAGAACTCGTAATTAATTTCGATCTTAAAGACTTTTTCCCAAGTGTTACATATGCGGAAATACTTAAGTTGTTTGTATATATGGGTTATCGCTTGGATGTAGCACACTTATTAACAAAACTATGTACTAATTCTGAAAATGTCTTACCACAAGGATCTCCTGCGAGTCCATCAATTTCAAATTTAGTATTATTAAAACTTGATAAACGATTATCTTCTTTGGCAAAGACAATAGGCTGCAGTTACTCTCGGTATGCAGATGATATTACTTTCTCTGGAAATAAAAGCATTAAAAGTATTGTTCCTCTTGTAATACAAATTATCACTGATGAAGGTTACACAGTGAACGAAAACAAAATCAGACTTCAGTATGCAAATCAACGTCAAGAAGTAACTGGACTGACAGTAAACACTAAATTGACGGTGTCAAAAAATATTACCAATGAAATTGATAAAGCAATATATTTTTGCAACAAGTTTAGAGTATCAAGCCATATGAAACATATTGCATGTGACAAACACTTCTATCGTGAGCATTTATATGGAATTGCATATTTTATTATGATGGTAGATCCCCAAAAAGGGAAAATCTATTTGAAAGAGTTAAACAACCTTAATTGGGTATAATCGCAAAAGGAAAAAGATAATGATTATTAGAAAAATAAAAATAGAAAATATTAGAGGAATTGAGTCTCGAGAAATATCTGTTGATGTTCATCCCAATACACCAACTTTTTTCGTAGCACCAAATGGATATGGAAAGACTTCAATTGCAACAGCGTTTAAGTCGATTAAGCAGTCAAACTTGGATATTGATGAAGGCGAGAAATATATGAACGATATGTCAAGGGACTCTCTTATTCAATTAACTGATGCACAAGGAAACACTTTTTTGGCAAATTCCACGAATAACACTATCTCACAGACTTTTAGTACTTTTGTCATCAATAGTCAAGTTAAGCCAAAGGCTTCATCAAGATCTTTTGGCGGTTTTTCTGCCGCATCACCTTCCCTAGTTGTTGATCCAATTATTCTTGTTAATACAATCCCCTCAACCGCTGAGTTCGAATATTCCTTTAGATCAATGAAAACTTTCTATAATCCCTCGGTCGGAAAACTGTTAAGTAATTTGACAACCCTGCTCAAATCAGGTCCCTTTGTACTTAGTATCAGCAAAAACAAAGAGGCTCTTTTAAAACTGAGTCAACAAAGAAACGCAAAACAAATTTCCGATTTCATTGAATTTATAAATGGGTTCTCTGGTACAAAGATAGATTTGTTAAATCAAGGAATAGATACATCAGTTATCGAACATAATGTTATAATTCAAGAATTGCTTGCCAATTTTTCTGTTTTTTTCCAAAATTCATCTCAATTAGAAAAAATAATAAATATAATTCAAATAAGCAAAGTCGTAAAAGATAATCAAGCAGAATTATCTCGCATTTTTAAACATTATGATTATTTAAGCGAAAAGCAAACTATTGATGAAATGTTAAATTTTTTTAATTGCACATGGAAAAATATTCGTGCAGCTCAGCAGCACGGCAAGTTGGTTGTAAATTTTCCAAAAGCAAATGAAATTTCAAATGGCGAAAGAGATGTCCTATGCTTTATTGCTAAGCTATTTGAAGCGAAAAGTAAGTTAAAAAAAGCACATTCGATATTGATTATTGATGAAATATTCGATTATCTTGATGATGCTAATTTGATTGCTGTCCAGTATTTTTTAACAAAACTTATTTTGTTATATAAATCGGAAGGGAAAGAACTATATCCGATAATATTAACACATTTAGACCCTGTGTATTTTAATACATATAGTTTTTCAACCAAAAATGTCGTTTATTTGTATGATGGAATCGGAACAACAAATAAGTACAAAATTAATGAATTACTGAAAGATAGAGATAATTGCAAAAAATTTTATCGAGAACAGTATGACAATATATCTTCACATTATCTACACTATTCTCCGACTGTGTCCGATGAACATGAGTATCTACAAAGGCTTAACATTGGAGAACAGTTGCTAACTTCAGATCTTTTTTACGCTACAGCATTAGAGGAACTTGAAAAATATAAAAATTCTCAAGATTATGACATAGCACTCACTTGCTGCGGACTAAGAATATATGTTGAAAAAAACATATACGAAAAGCTAAATGCAGATCAACAAGCTGAATTCCTTTCTAAGCATAAAACAGTAGATAAATTGTCTTATGCAAAGCAACAAGGTGTAGATGTTCCAGAAATCTACTTCCTATTGAGTATCATATACAACGAGTGTATGCATTTAGATTCCCAATGCAAAAAGCTTAAACCAATTGCTTGCAAATTGAAGAATAAAGTAATTCAAAATATGATATCAGAGATATAATTTGATATTCAACTTCAAAGGGATCAGCTATTATTGAAAATTGGTTTATTACAGGGGAAGCATTAAAAAATATATTACTTTTTGATTTACTATCTCTCTTGTTTGAAAACTAATACTATTCATCCTCCTTATCCACTCCATTGGCTTCTCAGCTTTAAGCTGTTCAGTGACACCTTCCCTTTCGGCGTACTCTTTTACCAGCCGAAAAAAGAGTGTCTGTGCTTCTTCCTCAACATCTGCAAGGTGTGATTGAAGCTTACCGGAAGTGAGCAGATTATAATACAGGATTTGATGATGCTGCTTTAAATAGCGCAGACGGCACTGTGCCCACACGCCTATGGGGCGTTCTTCTTCGGCGGGTAATGTAAGATCGGGCAGGCAATAATCACCCTGCATTGTGTATGTGCCGTCCATTTGTTCAAATATTGATTTCATATAGCGAACCTCCTTTGTGCTTAAATTAATTGCCAAAAAATGCTCAATTACAAAAAATACAACGAATATTCCGCTGTTCATGCCACTTTTTACGACGAACATTGAAATTTAGGCGTTTTTCCGGAACAGAATTACTCTTTTAGCAAATCTTGAAACGGAGTTTCAGTTGAGATAAAAGCTTCATAGGCGAAGTTTGCACCGAGGCGGAAGCCCATAATGAAGCTATCGAGATTTGATTCGCCGTTGACAACACCCCAAGCGTTCACATAGTCGAGAAACCATTTCTTCGGCTTGTCGGTCAGGGCGTTGGTCAGCAAATCTTCATTATTCATGAGGATTTCCATTTGTTTCTGCACCGCTTTATTTTCTTTGGTGCTGCGTGCCTGCGGATCAATATTTCCGTAGTAAAATTCTTCAATAAACCGTGACATAAATAATGCACCTGCCTTTCGATTACAGTTTAGCAAAATCGAAAAACAGGTGCGAGTATGCGAATTTTTAAATCGCACATTTCATTTATATACTTGCGATTGAGCAAATCGTAGAGAATAATTAGCATATCATAACCGCAAAACCGTTCAAATCACCACAAAGTTGAGGATAGATAATCTTGTTTAACAAGGATTCAATATCATAATATTAAAGTTATACGAAAGTATATCGTAGAGCTGTTTGGGTTGTCAACTTTGGCATTTACTTTTTTTGAAAAAATTTCTAAAAAACTATTGACATGGGTGTGACCCCAAGGTATATCATATAATAGATGAAAGGTGGTGAACTTATGGGATACTCCGTCAAATGGGTTGCTGATAACCTTGGAATTACTCGTGATATGCTTCGATATTATGAAAAAGAAAAGTTGCTCCCCGCTAACGAGAACCGTCACTATCGCAACTATAGTGACGAGGATATAGAACGGATATGGGGCATCAAGCTCCTAATAGGTATCGGGTTTACTGCAAAAGAAATCTATGCACTTATGAACATGCCGGATTTTGACTTCGATACCGCTATTGCGAAAAAAGTGAAAGAACTTGAGCGAAAACACGAAGAGGATGTAATATATCTAGAGTTTGCTAAAAGCATAAAGTTTTTGGGTCGTATTCCTACAACATCTAAAATCGGAAGTGTAAAATTTGACGATTTTCTCGCATATGCCCATGAGAACTGGAACTTTTACGATGACCCCCGCTCGGCTCCATTTATGCAGATTGCGGACACGCTCATTTCAAAGGAACTGCAGGAATGGAGTCCCGACGATATGGAGCGTATTCTTAAGATGTTCGAAAACTTTGATGCCGAAGGAATGATGCATACATACGCCCTACACGGTTATTATCAGGTTATCTCGGATATGCGAGGCCTCGGCTATGACAACGATGCAGTACAACGAGTTGTTCACTTGTTGCATAAATATTTGGTTGAGCATAATACGGAACCAGGACTTGATGGTAAAATTACTCCGAAATTTATTGCGAAATATACCGCACCTTTTTTCATTAGCGGTGATGTAGCTGTGCTACACGAACGCAACTATGGTAAAGAAGGATATATGTTGATCGAGCAAGCACGGGGATAGTAAGGGGGGCTGACCGCTGAGGACTAACAAAGGCGGCTA
>CALWZZ010000164.1 GCA_944386145.1 uncultured Clostridia bacterium
TTACCAAAGAGATATTTTGATGATGATTTTGGGGACGGAGCAAAAAATCATCATTTATTCTATAAAATGTTTTATAAGAAGTCTTTATAAAAATGATGATTTTTTGCTCCGTCCCCAAAATCATCGCTCCGTCTTCTAATTGTCTCAAAATCTAATCGAGCTCAAACCTACGCAAATAATGGATTTACGAAAAACAAGATTTAAAAGGGGATTTTGTAACAAAACTGAAATAAAAATATAAAAAAATTGTCATAAAATGGAGAATTGAGCTTCCCTAAAGGGAAAGAAAATATTTCAAAAATTTCCAGAAACCCCCTATTGCAAAGAAATTGAATTCGCGTTAAAGTAAATATAAAGGATAGGGGGAAAAAATATGAGTACTTATGTAAAGAACAAAAAATCATTATTCGTGGCAGTTATAGTTATATTTTTTATACTTCTGCTACTATTAGGCTCTCAGTTAGTTATTGCTGACGAAGGAAATAACAATGAGACACAAGAAACAACAGTAGATATTGCCATCAGTCAGGAAATAGAAAAATATTTACCTGTTGATGATCGTACTGTATTGTTACAACAAAAAGTAAGAATAGAAAGTAGTAATCAAACTGATAAGGAACAAGAAGAAGTCATTGTCAGTGTGCCAGTAATTGGTGACAAAGTTCCAGATACAGCAATTGTATTATATAATGGTCAGAGATTACAAAATGATTTATATTCTTATAATATAGAAGCAGGAAGAATCTATATTTATAACAACAAAGATCAAAATCAAATGAGCAATACAGCAGAATATAAAATCATTTATGGATATATGGATACAGCTGTACAAGAAGTATCTATTTATTCAAGAGCAGAAGTAAATATGAAATTAGTTAATAATGATATCATATTTAGTAATCAAAATGATTATGAAGCTGTTATAAATGAAATGGGAAATAAAGTTAATATAATAGGAAGAATAACATCTCAAACCAATAAAGGATATATGTATACAGCTAATAAGGAAAATATTAATTTCGCGGACCAATATAATGTAGAAATTTCAAATTTACAAGATGCACAAGAAATCAATATAGCAAATAGTGATATAAACTTCATATTAGAAGATGAAAGTGTTTTACCAGCTAGTGATTATATTTTCTATAATACAACTATCATTAATAAAGAAAATATGATAAATATACTTGGAGAAGATGGGCAAATTCAAGTATTAAATGAAAATGATGAAGTTATATATGTAATTAATAATTCTACAGAAACAGATAGTAATGGTAATATACAAATTGGTTATGGAAATAATGGTTTAGCAAGAAACATTAAATTCCGCACAAGTGTGCCAAAAGAAATGGGAACTCTAGAGATTTCGAATATCAAACATATAGATACAAATATTTATTATGATATGAATCAAGTACAAAGTATTAGAGCACTTACAGAAAGAATCTTTGTAAATGATAGTGAAACAACATTAAGAATGAATCTAGAAGAACCAAAAACAAGTATATCAGTAGAGACAGATAAAAACCAATTAGATACCATGAACGAACAAAATGAACTAGAGATAAATGTAACATTAAAATCAAATGAACCTACAGAAAAACTATTTAACAATCCTTATGTAGAAATTATTTTACCTAGTCAAGTAGAAAGCATTACACCAACAGAAGATATCAAATTACTATATGATGAGGAATTACATATTAGTAATTATGAAATCGAAAATAATGTCATCAGAGTTTATATAGAAGGACAACAAAGCAACTATAAAGATGGAATTATGGAAGGTGCAATTCTAAACTTGAAATTAAATGTAAAACTAAATAATAAATCAACAGACAGTGAAGAAAAAGTTCAAGTTAGATGTGTAAATAATGGAGACGAAACAACTACAGAAAGTGCAGTGAACATTATAACACCAAAAGATATTATTACAGTAAATGCTATTGACGAATTAAATGTAGAAACAGTAGGAGAAGCAAGTGATGAGCAAGTTACATTATTACCAAGTGATACAAATAGAAGTTATAGAATATCATCACAAGTAATTGTTAACAAAGACAATGTAAAAGATGTTACAGTTGTAGGAGATTTACCAACAGATTCAAATGTTGTTAATCAAGATGGACAAACATTAGAAAATAATATGGGTATGACATTAGCATCAGATGTTACAACAAATATAGAAGGACAAACCGTTTATTATACAAACAATGCAAATGCTTCAAGTGACTTACAAGATCCAAACAATGGTTGGTCTACTGAAAGAACAGAAGACGCAAGTAAATATTTAATTACTGTTCCTGAAATGAGTAAAGCCAATACATTAGATGTAGAATATACAGTACAAACGGCTTCACAAATGGAATACAACGAAACAGCATACCAAGGATATCATGTAGAATATGCAAATGAAGATAGAACAGTAACAAATATAACAGAAGCTAGCTATGTAGCATTAACAACTGGACAAGGTCCAGAACTAGAAAATAATTTATATGCATTGGTAGGAGATAGCTATTTAGAGCAAGGAGCAACTGTACAAAAAGGACAAGTTATAAAATATGTTGTAGAAGTTAGAAATACTGGAACAGAAAGTGTAGAAAATGCAATGGTATATGCCAATATACCAGAAGGAACAACCTATGTTGAGCCAATTCCTTCATATCAATATAATCCAGGAGAATACTATCAAGAGATAGAAAAAGATAGACAAGAATTTACAATAGAAAATTTAGGGGTGGGAGAAACAGCTCAAAGAGTATATGAAGTCAGAGTTAATAGTGATGCAGTAGTAGATTCTGAAATTGTGAATGTTGCAACAATCGAATATGATGGGGTTCAAAAAACAACACAAGAATTAAGAAATCCAGTTGCAGATGCAGGACTTAGAGTATCTATAAAAACAACCTTAGATGATGAAGGAGCAGTATATGAAGGAGATATTATTAAATATGAAGCAATTGTAGAAAATATTAGTAATGCTACACAAGAAAATGTATCTTTAAAATGGAATATTTCAGGAACTTTTGAAATATTACAACAAACAATAATGAATGTTACTGAATCAGGAACTACAGAAACTTCTCAAACAAGTGATACAGATACAATTACTTTAGGAAATATGGAAGCTGGACAAAAAGTTGTAGTAGATTTACTAGTAAGAGCAAGAGAAATGGTAAATAATGTTGACAATATTAATATGTATGCACAAGTACTACAAGGAGATAATACATATATTTCTAACAATTTAGTAGAAGAAGTTACCAGTAGATTTAATGTAGATATAAGTCTAGAAGCAGATAGAGAAGGAGAATATGTAGCACCAGGGGAAGAAATTAATTATACTATAAACATAACAAATAATAAAGAAAATACAGCTTCTGTTTATGTATATGATGAATTACCAATTGAATTAACAGCTAAAGAAATATATGTAAATGGTGAAATACAAGAATTAACGGAAAGTTCAAATATCGTTAGCTTAGATGTAGAGGCTGCAGGAAATAGTACAACATCAATAGAGATAAAAGCAAATATTAATCAAATTGAAGGCAAAGATGAAGTTGTTCAAATTAACAATGTTGCAAGCGTATATGTAGAAGGTGTAGAGAAAAGAACAAACGAAGTAAGTCATTTTATCGAATATAATGTTATTGAAGGTACTGAAAATGTAGATATTGCATTAGCAACCAATAATGAAGGACAATATATTCGCCCAGGAGATGAAGTGGTTTACACAATTACTGTAACAAATAATAATGCAGTCGTAAGAGATGCATATGTATTAGATCAAATACCAAATGAACTAAGTGTTCAAGAAGTCCTTGTAAATGGACAATCACAAGAATTAGGAGAACAAAGAAATACAGTAGAAGTATTAAATATGCAATTAGGTACAGGAGAAAATAATCAAACAGTCGTAGAAATTAGAGCAACAGTTAGAGATAATATTAGTAGTTTTGAAGCTGTTAGAATTTCAAACACAGCAAGCCTATTCATCGAAGGAGACGAAAAAGTAACAAATGAAGTTAACCATATCATAGATTATCAACAAGAAGATGAAGAAACAGATGTAGACATCGACTTAGAAGCAAATAGAATAGGAGAATATTTAGCACCAGGAGATGAAATCAATTATCAAATTATCTTAACAAATAATAATTCAACAGATAGAGTTGTTAGTGTACGTGATGAAATTCCATTACAATTAGACGTAACAGAAGTATTATTAAATGGAGAAACATTAGATTTAGATATTACAGATAATGTGGTAGAAATTCATGATATTGGATTAGATACACAAGATAATACACAAGCAGTGATAGAAATTAGAACAGTCGTAAAAGAGGGAAGTGCAGAAGCAACAATTCAAGTTACAAATATGGCTACATTAACAGTTGATGATGGTACAGAAAAAGAATCAAATACAATTATTCACTTAATTAGATATGATTCACAAGGTGGAGATATTGATGATCCACAAGGTGGAAATACAACTGGAAATAACACACAAAGTGGAAATAATACACAGGGTGGAAACACGACAGAAAACAGTATACCAGGAGAAAATACTTCAGGAGGAAATACTTCAGGAGGAAATAGTGGTGGTCAAGACACAGGAACAGAATACGAAATAAGAGGAAATGTTTGGTTAGATGGTGACCAAAACGGAGAAATGCAAAGTGAAGAAAGCAAAATTTCTGGTGTAAATGTATATTTAATAGATATGACAACAGGAGAAATTGTACAAAGTGCTAGAGGAAACAATATACAAGCAACAACAGATCAAAGTGGAAGTTATGTTTTATCAGGAATTCCAAGAGGAAGCTATATGGTAGCATTTGAATATGACACAAGTTTATATAAATTAACTTCATATATGCAAAGTGGTGTAAGTACTGCTAGAAATTCAAAAGCAGTTGCAAAAACCATGACAATCAATGGACAAGAGAAAACATATGGTGTAACAGATACAATCAATATAACAGATAGAAGTGTTGCGAATATGAATATGGGACTTGTACAAACACAGGTATTTGACCTTAAATTAGATAAATATATTACACAAGTATCTGCTTCAGGTAGCGGAAATTCTGTAAGCTATGACTATAATGATGTATCACTTGCAAAAGTAGAATTAAGATCTAACTTACTTAGAAATTCTACAGTTGTTGTAGAATACACAATCAGAGTAACAAATGTAGGAGAAGTAAGTGGTTATGCAAGAAGTATTGTAGATTACATACCAGAAGGAATGACATTTAATAGTGAATTAAACAAAGGATGGACACAAAGTGGAAATATGGTATACAATACATCTCTAGCAAATGAAGAAATAGATCCAAATGAACAAAGAAGTGTTACATTAATCTTAACAAAAACAATGACAGACAGTGAAACAGGAACCTATACCAATACAGCAGAATTAGAAGAAACCTATAATAGTAGAGGTATTACAGATATTAACTCAACACCAGGAAACCGTGTAAACGGAGAAAATGATATGAGTTCAGCTGATTTAATTATCAGTATCAGTACAGGTGAAGTAGTTATGTATGTAGGATTAACATTAAGTTTAGTAACAATTATTGCAGTAGGAATCTACTTTATAAAGAAAAAAGTTTTAGATGTAGAAAGTAAGGAAAGGGGGTAAGAATATGAATTACACAAATATTATAAAGAAAATTGTACTAATCATGATAGTATTCTTATCTGCCTTAGTATTAAGCGAAACAACATCTAAGGCAGCAAGAATCCCATTTGGCACACATTCTGTTATTGTTGATTTAAATGGATTGGATTGGAATTCTGATAATTATGATTTAATTCTTGGAGCACCAGGAGAAAAAACATATTGTATTGTACATGGACAACAAATTATGAACAATGGTACAAAGTATTATGTAAGAAACTATGTTCATATTGAAGGTAAAAAAAGTAGCTTTTATGGTAATAGAGACAACGTTTTTCAGAGTAACTATAATGATAGTGCCCATTTGTTAGCAGAACACACAAATGATGAAAACTTAATGTTTTCATGGATGGTAAACCATTCAGATCCAGGAAGTATTATGTGGAGTGGTGCAACAGAAGAGGCGGCAGAAAAATACTTATCAAATTATGATCCAAATAGTAGTTTATGGCTACATGTAGCAGGAGGCGGTAAGAAATATTCTGTAAACCAACAAGCAGTATATGGATACTTCCCAACTTGGGCTGCTGCAAATGACTATACTATAGTAACTAGTGGTGGACGGAATCAGTTATCCTGAATGGGAAAAACGTGCAGCAGAATATGTTAAAAATTATAATGAGAGTGGTACAGCAAGTATTACAAGTAGTACAAGAACAAATAACTTAACAAAAGAAATCATTACACATTCTGGAACACAATATATAAAAATAGGTGCATTTAACCTAGTATATACAGGTACTTTTACAAATAATGTTGCGGTTTATAATCAAAATGACACAAAAGTAAGTGTAAAATATGCTAAATATAATGGTAATACATTAGAAGTATATGATGACATTAATAGTGCTGTAAAATCTGGACAAGACTTTTATATTTTGGTACCAGCTAATGCAGGTGTATCAAAGATTAACAAAATTGAGTTTGAGGTTTCATATCAAGCAGAAACATTAATAACAGATATGTGGATTTTACAACATGATGAGGGAGACGAATATCAAAACTTAATTACAGTTGATACAGATATAAAGAGAAGTACAACAACAGCTAAAATACAATTTACAAATATTGAACTATTTGGAGGACTAATCATTACAAAAACAGACAAAGATACAGGAGACAAGCTAGCAAATGTAGGATTTAGACTAAAAATGGTTTCAGGAGATAAAGCAGGACAATATGTTTCAGTTGATAGCAATGGTAATGCAGTATATAGCAGTAGCCCAACAGATATGAAAACAAATGCTAACGGACAACTAGTTATCAATGGTTTACATCAAGGAACTTATGAATTAACAGAAACAACAAACCCTAACTTTGGGTATAGTTCAACACCAGTGGTTATCACAGATTCTATTGTGGTAAATCCAGGACAAAATACAACACAAAATGTAACAAATGAAAAAGTATTTGCAAACTTATTAATTAGAAAAACAGATAAAGACAGTGGAGAAAGACTATCAGGAATTGGATTTACACTTCAAATGTTAGAAGGAGAAATGGCAGGAAAATATGTATCTATTGACGCTGATGGAAATGCAGTGTATGTAGATTCACCTGTAAACCTAATGACAGATGAAAACGGAGAAATCTATATTAAGAACCTATACAAAGGAAAATATGAATTAATAGAAACTGTTAACCCATATTTTGGTTATGATGATGTACCACATCTTTCAACCAACAACTTAATTATAGATGGTGGAGAAGAAAGAACATTAAATGTAACCAATACACAAGTTTATGGTGGATTAGTTATCGAAAAAACAGATAAAGATACAGGAGAAACCCTATCAAACATTGGATTTACAATCCAAATGAAAGATGGAGAAAAAGCAGGACAATATGTATCTATTGGTAGTGACACAAAAGCAGTATATAGTAGTACACCAACAACAATTTATACAGATGAAAATGGACAAATTGAAATCAATAATATGTATCCAGGAACGTACGAAGTAGTCGAGGTAGAAAACCCATATTTCTACTATGCAGATACACCACTTGTTATGACATCTAATTTGAAAATAACAGCTGGAGAAAAATTAACATATGATATGAAAAACGAAAAAGTCTTCGGTAAATTGGTTATTGAAAAAACAGATAAAGACACAGGTGAAATATTACCAAACATTGGATTTACAATTCAAATGAAAGATGGAGAAAAAGCAGGACAATATGTATCTATTGGTAGTGATACAAAAGCAGACTATAGTAGTACACCAACAACGATTTATACAGATGAAAATGGACGAATCGAAATCAACAACATGTATCCAGGAACATATGAAGTAGTTGAAACAGAAAACCCATATGACTTCTATGAAAATACACCATTTGTTATTGCGTCTGATGTAAGAATAGAAGTTGGAGAAGAATTAAATTACGATATGAAAAATGAAAAAATCTATGGTAATTTAGAAATTGTAAAAACAGATGAAGATTCAGGAGAACCATTACCAAAACTTGGATTTACAATTCAAATGTTAGATGGAGAAAAAGCAGGACAATATGTATCAATCAATGATCAAGGAAAAGCAGAATATAGTAGTACGCCAACAACAATTTATACAGATGAAAATGGTAAAATCTCAATTAAGAGCTTGTATCCAGGAACATACGAAGTAGTTGAGGTAGAAAATCCATACTATGGATATGAAAGAGTACCATTAGTTATTACATCTGATGTACACATTTCAATTGGTGAAGTAACAAATGCAGACTTAACCAACAAAATGGTATATGGTAAATTAAAAATTACAAAAACAGATATAGACTCAAATGTACTTATGAGTGATGTAGGATTTACATTACAAATGTTAGACGGAGAAGGCGATAAAGCAGGACAATATGTATCTATTGATGAAAATGGAGAGGCAGTATATAGTACAACACCAACAACGATTTATACAGATGAAAATGGTGAAATCAATATTGATTACATCTATATAGGAACCTATGAATTAATCGAAACAGAAAATCCACACTTCGGTTATGAAGATGTTCCAAAACTAATAAGCTCAGAGATTGTTGTAACACCAGGAGAAACCGTATCAAACTATAGTGCAACAAACAAGAGAGAATATATTAAGATATCTGGATATGCTTGGGAAGATAGAGAACAAGATAAAACAAGTATAAAAGATAACTTATGGAATGAAAATACTTATGATGAAAGACTTCAATATGTAACTGTTAGATTAGTAAAAGCAGATGGAACCGTTTTAGCAACAACTGTTACAGATGAAAATGGTGAATATATCTTTGGTAACTATGATGAAGATCCAAATGCAGTTAAAATCAGAATTGATGATTTAACAGGTGCTTATGTAGAATTTGAATATAATGGTATGAGTTATCAAACAATAGCCATTCGTTCAGAAGATAATGGAAACAAAGCAACAGATTCTGCAGTGGTAAATGGCGTAAATAAGAGAGAAGACATGAATAATCGATTTGCAACGATTGTAAAAGATGCTTCACAAAATACCAATGGACAAAACACCCATACGATCAAATATAATAGAGCAGATTACAAGAGTACAGTTATTTACGGAGATTCTGTAAATTACGGATATGAGGGACAAACATACCCAATCTCAGGCGTTTATGACCAATATGTAATTCAAGCAATTACAACAAGACAAGACAATAATATCTTATGTACAACAGACACAGCAGACAGTATTAGAAAAGAAGGTAAAGAAGAAATTACAAACATCAACTTAGGTGTTGAAGAAAGAGAAATGCCAGACTTAAACGTAGCGGCAGAAGACGTTGAAAATGTACAAATTATGTTTAATAATTACAAACATACATATGAGTATGGACAAGTATCAGCAGATCCAGATGGATTTGCAGGAGGAGATGTATCTAATGTAGGTGTTAGATTTGCAAGTAAATATATTGAAAGTTCGTACACAAGAGCAATCTATACATCAGATATTGTTTACAATATGAATTATCCAGGAAGCTTACAAGTATATGTAACTTATTCAATTAGACTGGTAAATGAGGCAACAACATTAAACAGTACAATAAAAACAATTGCAAATTACTATGATAGTCGATACACCATCGTCGGTGTTGGTACAGGAATGGATGAACAAGGTAACATTACAGGAAGTCTAAGATATACACCAGAATCTTATAATAGTAATGGATATTCAAAAGCAACGATCTATACAGAAGATAATGCAAGACTTGAAGCACAAACAGACACATATGTTTACATTAGATATCAAATGAACAATGACGCAATTAATGACATATTAAACGAAAGAGCAACATTAAACTCTATAACAGAAATTACATCATATTCAACATATAAAGATGAGTCATTCAGTTCTCCATATGCAGGAATCGACTTAGACTCTGCACCAGATAATGCAACAGCAGGTGATAGAACAACATATGAAGATGATACAAACTGGGCACCATCTTTAGTACTAGAAGTACAAGAAGGAAGAGTTATAGAAGGAACTGTTTGGGAAGATCTTGCAGAAGAGGCATATTTATCAGGAACAGGATTTGACAAAGAAAGAAAAGGTAATGGACAATATGATGAAGATAAAGAAAATGTTGTAAATGATGTAAAAGTAGATTTAATGACAGTAGATGATTCAGGAACACTAGCATTAGCACAATTATATAAAGCTGATCAATCTGTTGTAGATGCAACGACTACGACAGGTCCAGATACAGATGGTGTAAATGGTTCATATAGTTTCAGTGGTGTCGTACCAGGAAAATATGTCATTAGATACACATATGGTGATACAAGTGTTATTTGTGACACAAGTGGAAATGTTATCAAAAATGTAGTAGCAGATGAATACAAATCTACAATCTATAGAGATGGAGATGAAGGAGCAGCAAATGCTATGACAGACTACTGGTATAGAGAAGATACAACAAGATTATCAGACGCAAAAGATGACGAACAATTTATCAATCAAAGAATAACAAATGAAGAAATCAATTATGGAACTGTAGTATCAGGACCAAAATTTACAGAAATTTTCGCAGACACAAGACAATTTGAAATTGAAATTGACTATGATGTCAGCGATGTAGAAGATACAAGTAAATACGGTATTGATTTGAAATTCGTATTTGACAATATTGACTTTGGTATTATTCAAAGACCAATACAATCTCTAGAAGTAAGTAAAGAAGTAGCAGACATTAATATTCAATTAGCAAATGGTTCAACACTAATCAGTGGTGACCCAAGAACAGATAATCTATCATATGTAAGATTATTACCAGACGGTAGATTACATATTGAGGTAGATAACGAAATTATCCAAGGAGCAACATTAACACTAACCTATGAGATTTCAGTGGATAACTCAAATTCTGAGATAGACTACAATGACGAAAACTACTATATCTATGGAACAAAACCAGCAGGTAATGCTAACTATAGTATTGCAACGGTTGTGGATATGTATGATTATTTACCAGAAAATGTTATGTTACAAGCAACAGATTCAAACTGGGAAAGCATAGAAATGACATCAGACTTAAGTGGAACTTACTTAGCAGAAGAAGTTTATGATATCGTAAAAGACTTCCAAAACGTAGTACACTTAAAACAACCAAACTCAGTATTTGCAAATATGGCTCCAAATTCAACAGCAAGTACAACATTAACCGTATCAAGACAATTATCTGTTTCAAATGATGACTTAACATATGAAAACGATGTTGAAGTTGTAGAACTAGAAGGTAGAAGAAGTTACAACTATGAAACAGGAGAATATGACACACCAGGTAACTATGACCCAACAACAAATCGATCTTATGACCCAGATTCACCTACACCTACATATGTAGTAGGAGATGAAGGAGATGACGATTATGTAGAAGTTATCATTACAGGACCTACTGGAGAGGACAAAGAAAATTACATTATTTATATAATTGTAGGCGTAAGTATGCTTATCCTTATTGGAGCAGGGGTTGTTGTCATCAAAAAATTTGTAATCAAAAAATAGAATAAAACAAACTAAACTAATATAATATGATACAATATAATGTGATATACAAATTTTAAAAAATCGTTTCTAAATAGAAACGATTTTTTTTGTCTCATTGGGGGCGGAGGAATGATGATTTTGGGGACGGAGCGAAAAATCATCATTTTATTTCCTAAAAAGTTTTAAATGAAACTATTCTTTATAAAACGATGATTTTTTGCTCCGTCCCCAAAATCATCGCTCCTC
>CALWZZ010000165.1 GCA_944386145.1 uncultured Clostridia bacterium
TGCGAATGTGTTGTTATAACTATATGTAGTGGTAACCGCATTCACTGCGGTTATTCATTTCCTATACTTATTATACACAGATATTAAAAAAATGTCAAATAATAAAATTTAAAAATTATCTTTGACCATATCCATCATCAAATGGTTCTCTATAATCTCTCATTTGTGCAGTTACATTTCTAAGTCTTTCTAAATATGTTTTTGAATTATGTAAGTAAGAAACATCTTCATAACTTAATTGTGCATGGTCTTGTGTTAATCTTCCTTGCCTAATTTGTTGATTGGCATATTCTACAACCTTCTTCATCCATTCATTATTTACAATATGCCCTAATTCATGAGCCATATATAATCTTGTTCTTTCTTCACCTGTTAAATATTTGCTATCACGTAAATCAGGATTTATATAAATAATTTTATTTTGTGGTTGTGTTTCTCCAAATATCCCTCTATTATCCTTTGGTAAAACTGAAATTGTTCGTACATTATTCATAGTAGCATTAATAATATGGTTAAAAGTTTCTGGAGATTTTTTGAAATTATAATATAAATATTCTTCTAGGTTTTGTATACAACCTGCTAGTGCATTAGAATCATGTTCAATATTTTTTACTTGACCATTTCTAATTTGTTGCTGAAAAATAGCCATACTATTATTTATTAGTACATCAATGTACGTAGCTATAACATTATTATATTGCCTAAAATCATATTTTAATTTATACATATTCAAATCTAGTCTCCTTTCCTAAATTAAACCATTACTATTGTTATTTTAACATATTTTACATAAATTTGCAAATTATTGCAAAATGTCATATTGAACTGCACTTCTAAAAAAGTATAGCTTTTTCTTCAGATTTATGGTAAACTATAATAAATAAAATTTTTGAAAAGGATGTATAATAATGAAAGAACATAAAGATTTAAAAATAGTTAAAATTGATGATATTATGATTAACCCTGAAAACCCAAGGCACAATGAAGTTCAAATTACTATTCCAGAAATGGGTGAAGAACTTATAATGAAACAACTAATTAGAGATAAAGAAACCGCTAATAAAATGTTTGATTTAATTAAAAGTATTTATGAATCTGGGTTTATTCCAAGTTTAGCTGTTATACTTGAATATAAGGAAAAGATAAATAAATATATTCCTTGGGACGGAAATAGAAGAATAACAGCATTAAAGATATTAAAAAATCCTTATGTGATGAAGGATTTAAAGCATTTTACATATTCTCAAATAAATACAGTATTTGAATTTTCAAAAAAAGTCCAAGAAGATTTTTATGAAGTATCTGCATACATAGTACAAGATTTTAAAGAAGCTGCTCCAATGATAAAGGCGATACATACAACAGCATCAGGTGCTATGCAATGGGACAGAATAATGATAAAAAGATTTGAACAAAAATTAGGATTAAAAAATATTATAACGCAAGCACAAGATTTATTGCCTGATGTTTTTAAAGATTTACCAAGTAGCTTTCCAACTTCAATATTAGATAAAATATTAGAGTCAAAAGAAGGGAAAAAATTTTTGAATATCGATAATATTGATAATACATTAACATTTACATCATCGATGAATGACACAGAAAAAAAATTAAAAAAGATAGTCGAAGATATAAAAGATGGTAATATAAATAGTAAAACTGTTCAAAACAATAAAAAAATAAAAGAATACTTGAATAATGACAAATCAGAAGAACCTACACCTACAAATATAGAATTAGAAGAAAATAATAAAAATAATGATAATCTGAATAAAATAACAAATACAATTAAAAAAGATGAATCTAAGATTAATTTACCAGAGCCAAATAATGATACTATATCACAAATTAAATTGTCAGATTTAGGTGTTCAGCCAATTTTGCCACCTGAATCAAATATAAAAAAAGAAGATACAATAATTTTTTCAAATATAAATATCGATAATTTAGATTTAGATAATGAAAGAGCATCTGGAATAAAAGCACTAGCTTATGAAATACAATTTTCATCAAGAAAAAATGGCTATAAATATTATCCAATATCATACTGTTTCTTATTAAGAGCATTACTTGAACAAACTAGTATTTACTTTTTAATAAATTCAAATAAATGGGAAACATTAAAAAATGGCAGAAATAGGGATTTGAATTTAGGTGAAATAATATCATATATAACAAAAAATGTAGATAAATTATTCTCTGATAATAAAAATATTCAAAGAAGTTGGAATATCGTATTTAACTCTCAAACAAGCAAAGATTATTTGGATTTAGTTATACATCATCCATATAATATATATCCTAATATAGAATATATAAAATCAATTTCAGATATAGGTTTATTTGCTATAATACAATATTTTATTGATAAAAATAATAGTAATTAATTTTATTACAAAAAAGAAATTTACCATTTATGGCAAATTTCTTTTTTGTTACTAATTTATACTGTTAAATAAATATAATGCGACCTTATTTTGGTCTGTTGTTTCCATTTCCATAAGTTTAGCCATTGCAAACATTACAAGTTTATATTTTCCAAAATTTATAAGTGTAGTTCTATATTCTTCATCTATATCTTTTAGCATACTATCAAATTTCTCATAATTTTCTTTAGAATTATATATAAGACCAGACCATTCACTTTTGCTCATACATATTGCTAATCTTAACTTATCTTTTATATCCATATTATTGATTATATCTATTAAATATTTAACTTTTTCATTTTCCATACTCAAATTACCTCCATTTTAAAATCTTATATCATTGTTTTTCTTTTTACTCTTAGTTTGATTATTTTCATTTGGTATAGTTACTTTTCTATAAATATTATTAGTAATTTCATTATCATTATCATCAAATATACCATTTCTATACAAATCATTACTAACAATTTTGTAGTTCTCATTTTTATCATAACAAATTCTTTTATGGAAGTGTTCCATAATACTATGCCAAAAATTTTTGAATTTTTTCAGTTCCTGTTTTATTTTTTCCTTTTCAGCTTGTAATTTATTTATGATTTTATCTTTAGTCGATAATTCAATTTTAAGATTACCAATTTCATCATCTTTTAACTCTATCTGATATTTAAGTGAGCGATTTTCTTTTGCTATTTCAAAAGTACTATTCTCAAAATCACTAATTGCCATATTTAAGTCATTTACACTTCTTACTGTTTTGGTAATATCTTTTACATCTTCTGTATAATTTTTCAATTTCTGGACATCCTCGTTTGAAATAATCATATTATTTTTATTTAGTTTAGATGGTTTTAGATTATCTAATATTTCGGTTATATCAGCACTTTTATTATCAAGTGTTTTGGTTTGATTCTTAGCTTCAGTTAGTTTTTGTTCCTTTTGTTCTAGTTGTTTCTTAATTTCTCTGTAATTGCTCATTTCTTTAACATTTATATCTTGATTTCTACCTTTTTTCTTTTGTTTCAATAAAGAATTTTCACGATAAATTTTATTATATGATTTTATACAACAATTTCTCATTTCATCTTGTATTCGTTGTAGCGATTCTTTCGTAAATACTTTTGATTTTGCTGGTTGTTTTCTCATACCTCTTTTATAATCTTCTTTTATTGGAACACCAACAATGTGCATATGTGGAGATGTTTCATCAAAATGAATTACTGCATTTGCTACTTTAAATTCTGGTACAATTTTCATTAAATCTTGTACTTGTTCTTTATAAACTTGTATCATACCTTTTTTGTAATATTCATCTTTATCATTCCAAAAGTCCATATCTCCAAGTTCAATGATAATTTCACAAGCCAAATCTTTTTGCTTATCTTGTGATATATGCTTAAAATAATTTTTTATTTTTCTATCCTCTCTAGTTTGTTTATTATTATATTCAATTCTTGCTTGTTCAAATTCTTGAATATATAGGTCTTGAACATCTTTATATAAGTTATCTGTTCCATAAATTACACAAATTTCTTCTTTGTAATTATCGTAATCTCTTAAATTATGCTTATTTACTTTTGATAACTGTGTAGCATTTTGTATTCCATTATTTGAAAATGATGTTTCACCAGATGGATTATTTTTTGCAATTTCTTTTGCTTTTACTGTTTTATTTTTATCACTACCTAAATGAATAGAATATGCTAATTCTTCGCTCATCTTTTTCCCTCCTTTAGCATTTACTTCATAGGCACAGGAATTTGGCTTTGCCAAAATTCCTAACCCCCTATGAGTTTTGACATATTATCAAAACTCGGGGGCTCTGCGAGGCAATAAATTTTCTCCCACTGGGACAAAATTTATTCAAATTAACTATCGTTAATTTGGTCGTTGCAACAAAAAAATGTATAAGTAATAGTTGCAACAATTATTCTGTATCTTCTTCGCAGAATTTTACTGGCTTTACACCTACTGAAATAGGTTTAGGCTCTTTCATATAAAGTACACTATCATTTGTTTCATCTGGTATATAATCAAATGCAGTATCGATTTCTTGCATTTGGAATTTATCTTCTTCACGAATATAAATTATTCCAAATTCATAGGTTTCCATTTTATTATCTGAATCTAGTCTGTAGTAATCTTTTAAAGGAAATACTCTAACAATAGCAGAGTTATCTTCAACAAAATTAAAATAGAATACCTGTTTATCTACATAGTATGTTGCTTCAGTATAACTAACATCATAGTATTGTTTTAATCTCATAATAATTTCACTAACTTCTTTTTCAGGTAGATAGTTACTAAATCTAATATTACCTAGTATATTACCGAAAATTGCAGGTTTAGTTGTATCTATATAACCATTATCAAATAGTTCTTGACAAGGTTTACAAATTGATTCTCTAAAATTTATTTGTTTAACAGAAATATCATTACCAATTAAC
>CALWZZ010000166.1 GCA_944386145.1 uncultured Clostridia bacterium
GCACACTATATCATAGACTCAAAAGATACCGTCAGAGGTGCAGCAAAAAAATTTGGAATAAGTAAAAGCACAGTACATAAAGATGTATCAGAAAGATTAAAAAAAATAAATCCAAGTTTAGCACATGAAGTAAGAAAAATTTTGGATGAAAATAAAGCAGAGAGACACATAAGAGGAGGGATGGCAACAAAATTAAAATATAGTCATATGCATAAAAAGTAAAAAAAGAACTAGCGTATTTTATAAGAAATTTTATAAAACCACTTGAAACAAAAACAAATGTTTGATATTATATAAAAATAAAATGTTTTTATATTTAGGGTGTGGTTATGTGAAAGAATCTTATATAAAATGTTTAAAAAAATTACGAGAATTTAGAAAATCATTAAATAAAAAAGAAGATTTAAAAAGAGGAAAGCTTTATTTTATATGGCTCAAAGATAAAACAGAAAAAATACAAAAAGAACAAGATGAAGAATATATTTATAGAAATATAGCTAAATATACGCTAAAAAATTATGTTATTAGTAAATATACTTATAATAAATCAAATAAAATTGTTAAATCTATTATTAAATCAAACTATATTTTTAAAGACAATAAATATATATTTAACAATCAAAAAATACCTTTAGAACATATAAAAATACTCATGAAATATGTTTTATTTAAGAGAGGAAATGTTGTATGGATAGATTTTGGCTTTAATGTCGGAAATGAATTTGGTGGTATGCATCCAGCTGTTATATTAAAAAATTTTGAAAAAGATTTATTTGTCTTGCCTATATCATCAAAAAAACCAATAGAATATTTAAGAATAGAAAAAGAGTTGGAAAATGGGAAAATTACAATAGAAGAATCTAAAAAACAAAAAAATGAACTTACAGAGATAATTGAATTAGATAAAATAAATGGTTTTAAGAGAATGCTTAGATGGGCAAGGATTACAAGAATGAAGAAAGTAAGTATATTAAGATTGAATTTTTCTGGAACAATAGGAACATTAGATGGAATTTATATGGACAGTATATCTAATAAAATATGTTTAGAATTTAATAATACAAACAAATCAAGTTTGAAAATATGAAAATTTTACTGAATAAATCGTTGACTTATCACATAAAATATAGTATCATAGTATTAGAAAGTAATCAATAGAGATTGCTATGAAAGGAACGAAGGTTCCAGTTGAATTGCTATGAAAGGCGACTAGTTAGAAATAATTAGTTGCCAGTTTTTGCATTATAGTAATTATATTTGTAACGAAAAAAGGTTAGATAAATTTACAGAAACAAATTTGATTTTTGTCATATTTGACAAAAATTACTAAATATGCTAAAATAAGAAACATATTTAAGAGTTTACATAGAGCAATATAGCTTGAGCTGTAAAGGGTAGTAAAAAATATAGATAACTACTTACACTTATAAAGTGAGATATATAAAGTCTTGCAAAGGAGTCTTAAAAGATTTTTTTGCAAGGCTTTTTATTTTAAAGGGGATGAATTTTTATGAAGTATAATAATCAAAAAAATAAAGCTTATGGAGAGTTAGAATTAGTATTTCCAACAAAAGAATATAAAAAAGAAGTTGAAGAATATTTACAAGAATTTTTGAACAATGGAGAAAACGAAATTGCTGGAGATGGTGGACTTGATAGAATTAAAGATTTTGACAAGTGGTTAGAAAAGATACAAAATGATTTATCTATTAATACAATAGATAAAGATAGAGTTCCAGCAACAGTATATTTAACTATAAGGAAATCAGATAAGAAAATAGTTGGAAATTTACAAATAAGACACTTTTTGAATAAAAAAAATATTAAAGTATGGCGGACATATAGGAGATAGTGTAAGACCATCTGAAAGAAGAAAAGGATATGCAACAGAACAAATAAGATTGGCATTAGAAAAATGTAAAGAATTAGGAATAGATAGAGTTTTAATGGCTTGTGATAAAACGAATATTGGATCTGCTAAAGCTATTCAAAATAATGGTGGTATTCTTGAAAACGAAATATATGTAGATAATGAACTTGTACAGAGATATTGGATTAGTTTAAAGTGAAGATTTGTTACCAATAAATATTTAAAAGAAATGATGGGAGATGATACATAATGCCTAAATATTTTAAGAAATTAATAGGAGAAAGAATTTATTTATCACCAAGAAATAATGAAGAAATAGAGAAATTTACAGAATGGTTAAATGATTTTGAAACAACAGATTATACAGGTAGAAGTGCTATTATAACAACACTAGAAGGAGAAAAGAAGTATTTCGAGGAAAATATGGATAAAAACTATAACTTTTTTATAGTAACACTTGATAATGATAAACTTATAGGAACAGTAGGATTAGAAAAGTATGATGGTATTAATAGAACAGCAACACTTGGAATTTTTATAGGAGATAAGGAATATAGAAGCCAAGGCTATGGAACTGAAGCAATTAGACTTATATTAGATTATGGATTTAATTATTTAAATTTGAATAATATAAAACTAGATTTAATGAGTTTTAACGAAAGAGCCTTAAAATGCTATCAAAAGTGTGGTTTTAAAGAATATGGAAGACGAAGAAAATGCAAATTTATTAATGGAAAGTATTATGACACTATAGAAATGGATATACTGGCAGAAGAATTCAAAGGAAATTATATAAAAAATAAAAATCAATAATGAAAAAAACTAGCAAATAGTTAGAAATAATTAGTTGCTAGTTTTTTAATTATTTTCAAGATTAATAAGTAAAAAAGTATAAATTAAGAAATATTTTGAGTAAAAAAATATCACAAATTTACAAAAATCGACATAGAATATAATAGCTTAACTTTTAAGGTGGTATTGATATGGAAAAGGTAAAAATCGGAGATATTGTAGGAAGAAAATCATATAATAAAGATATTCTATTTCGTGTAAAAAATATAATAGATACAAAAAGTGGTCAAATTGCCATTTTAATAGGAATAGTAGAAAGAGTAGAAGCAGATAGTGAATTAAGTGACCTAGAAAAAGTCAATGAAGATAGAATTCAGGCAGATTTAAGCAATATACAAAAGCGAATAGAAAATAAAATTAAAGAATTAGAAATTTTAAATACAAGTACAAAAAAACAAGTTATAACAGGAAAAATATTGCATTTAGATGGGGACAAAAAGTATAGCGAAAAATCTTATCGATATTATAAAAAATTAGGACTAAATGCAATTGTAAAAAACATACCAGAATATAAACAACCCAAAGTAATATATAAATTGTTGAAAATATATGAACCAGATATATTAGTGATAACAGGACATGATGGAATGTTAAAAAAAGCATCTAGATATAATGATTTATATAATTATAGAAATTCTAAATATTTTATAGAGACAGTGAAAGAAGCAAGAAGATATGATAAAGAAAATAATAAAAAATTAGTAATATTTGCAGGAGCTTGCCAAAGTTATTTTGAAGCGTTAATATGTGCTGGAGCAAATTTTGCTTCTTCTCCAGGAAGAATATTAATAGATTTTATGGATCCACTAATTGTAGCAGAAAAAGTAGCAACAACGGAAAAGTATAAATATATAACCATTGAAGATATAGAAAATGAATTAAGAGATGGAAAACAAGGCGTGAGTGGAATAGGTGCTAATGGGAAAATGTATAGAATAATAAAATAAATATATTTGCTATATTCTTAAATACAAATGCTTAAATACGAATGGAAGAGAGATAGACAATACCATATAATTATGCGAAAAATATTAGAAAGATAAAGTATTATATAAGAACTGAAATACATTTGTAACATAATTGTAACACAAAAGTAATATTGAGAAATGAAAAGCGTAGAACGCCTGAAAATCAGGCGATACAAAGGTTTTACACCAATATACTTTTTTTGACATTTTATGTCAAAAATGCTATAATCAACCTATCTTAAGGGAGTAGGTGATAGCATGATTTGTAAAAATGACATAGCAAATCTAAAATCTGACATCTTAGAGAAAGTGGGGCAAAAGATAATCGTCAAAGGGTCTTTAGGTAGAAGTAAAGCCTTTGAAAAAGAAGCTACAATAGAAAAAGCATATCCAAATATTTTTGTAGTAAAATA
>CALWZZ010000167.1 GCA_944386145.1 uncultured Clostridia bacterium
CAGCAGGTATAACAGAAGATGTTGCATGGGGATTAATCAATTCAATGACAAATAATGAAATTCCAAGACCAACTACACAAGATGGTGGAGAAATTTTTAAATGCAATATGGTAACTGGAGAAATAGAAAAAATTTATACAGCAGAAGCTGGTGTAGCATTCAGAATGGCGACAGAATTTGAAGGAAACTTATATTTTGCTTCATATTCATCTACTGCTGGAGCAGACAATTATATATATAAAATTGACGAAAATGATGATATGACGATTGCCTTTACATCTTCAAATGGAACCAGTTTAAGAGCTTCTTGTGTTTATGACAATTCATTATTATTCGGTGGTGTAGATGCCAGAATAGAACTTGCAGAAGGTGATGAGGATTGTCAAAAATTAGCAATTCTAAAAAAGGATGCAAATGATGACACTCAATGGGATAGAATTGCAGATTATAAAGATTTTAAAGATTATGCTACAGATACAGCAGTATTTAATAGTGTAGCAAGCCCAATATGGGATATGTGTACATATAATGGATATGTATATGCAACAATTCCAAATACAGTTGGCGTTGTTATGTTTAGAGGACATCCAGCAGAAGGTGATGAACCAGCAAATGAATATGGATGGTATTGGGAAGAAGTCATCGGTAAAAATAACGGTATAAATAATATAGGATTAGCAGATAGTCCTAATGGATATGCAGATGCTGATGAAGTTGGATTACTTTCAACTTCAGGAACGCCAATAGCATTTGATGGCAAATTATACTTATTTGACTTTGATAATACAATTATGGCAGAAGTTGCAGCTTTAACAGGATTAGTATCAGAACTTGCACAACAAGATGTAAAACCAAGTGACTATTTAAAAACGATGTACACGACATTACAACATCCACAAAGATTATGGTGTTATGATGAAGAAACAGGAAAATTCAATGAAGTTGAAGGATATTCTCAATACATGCAAGATAATTGTATAGAATATATATGGAGAGCAGATGTTTATCATGATGAATTATTTATCACAACAATGGATTCAGCAGTTATCTATAACTATATAACAAATCTTAAAGGAACCTATTTTGTAGACTTAACAGAAGAAGAAATAGATGATTTAAATGGAAAAATAGATGAGTTACTATCTATGATTGATACAGTTGGCGGTATGATTCAAGGAAGTGAAGAAATAAGAGAAATACTTGTAAGTCTTCAAGGAATGCTTGAGGAATATAAAACAGTAGCAGATGATAGTAAATTATTTTACGACTTTGTTATAAAATATGAAAATGAGATCAATCAAATGGCAGACTTCGGAACAGAACATAGTGATTTGCTAGAAATGGCAGGAGCAGAATTTCAAGACTTATACAACAGAGTAGACTGGGAAGGATTAAGAATGTATTCTTACATTGCAAAAACTATAGATAATGATACATGGGGATTTGACCTTCTTAAAACAGCAGATGGAGAAAATTTTGAACTTATTACAGACAGCGGATTTAATGATAGATATAATTATGGCGGAAGATCAATTTTGTCAACAGATTACGGATTATTTGTAGGAACAGCAAATCCATTCTATGGAACACAATTATGGAAAATAACAGATGGAACAGAAGAAATTCCAGATCCAGACCCTGAAAATCCAGATCCAGATCCAGAGAATCCAGATCCAGAAAATCCGGATCCAGAGAATCCAGACCCAGAGAACCCTGATCCAGAAAATCCGGATCCAGAGAATCCAGACCCAGAGAACCCTGATCCAGAAAATCCAGATCCAGAAAATCCAGATCCAGAGAATCCAGACCCAGAGAACCCTGATCCAGAAAATCCAGATCCAGAAAATCCAGATCCAGAAAATCCAGATCCAGAGAATCCTGATCCAGAGAATCCAGATCCAGAAAATCCGGATCCAGAGAACCCAGATCCAGAGAATCCTGATCCAGAGAATCCGGACCCAGAAAATCCTGATCCAGAGAACCCTGATCCACAAAATCCAGATTCACAAAATCCAAATGATGACCAAATACAAGATGAATGGCAAGATCAATTAGATGATCCAGATGAACTAGTAAATGGTTTAGACAATTTAAACAATAATTTAAGTTTAAATAATGGACAAACATCTACAAGTGGAAGTCAACAATATTCATCTGTAGCACAAACAAAATTACCAGCAGCAGGAAATAATCGTTTATTCATAGGTATTGGTATTGGAGCCATTGGAATTGTATTAGTATCAGCTTACAAATTCTTAAGATACAGAAATATTGATAAACATTAAAAATAACAGAATAAATATTGATTAAAAAATATATAAAGAACAGATTTATAAACTGTATAAATAGAAAATTAGATAAAAAATAGAAAAATACTAAGTAATCAAAAATGAGAACTTAGTATTTTTGCTATATAAAAAAATATTATAAAACAGCACTTAGTATTAAGATACCAATATTATCATTATAAATTTCATCAAACTGTGAAAGAGGAAGAGGATTCTCTCCAATTCCAGCTTCTATCGTATATCCTGGACGATTATAATTTTGAATAAACCAATCTTTATATCCTGCAAAACTAGAATTATAAGGTGTTTCAGCAAGCCTATAGCCACTAGCTTCAGCTAACTTTTGACCAATTTCTAAACTATTAGGTGGATTAAAATTTTGAAATTGCCAATAAATTTCTTGCCCCTGGGTATGATAAGCAAGCACCAATTTGAAATCATGCATTAAAGTGAAGTTATAAATAGTCAAAGCTTCAGGTTCTGTTAAAGGACCAAAACCAACAAAATCACGAGGTGCCGGCTGATTAAAACCTTGTGCATATTTAATTTCTTTGGCTTGTTCCCAACCAGCAGGAAATTGCAAATTTAAATCTACACCATTGATATTAGCCTTCCAGCCAGAGGGAAAAGGAATATCAGGAAAACGACTGCTAATTGTAACAGCATTTCGATAAGCAGTAGAATTTTGATTTATGTAGCCATTCACTAAATCAACACCATCAGGATTTACCATTGGCATAATATAAATAGAAGTACTATTAAAAAGATTTCTAACAGAGTATCCATAGAGAGAGCCATCAGAAAGATATGCGTCGCAATAATTTTCTATAAACTTCATTAATAAAACAGAAGTAATCCATTCATTGGCATGAATAGAGCCTGAATAGAAAACTTTATTAGAACCTTTTCCTAATTTAACAACATATATAGGTTTTCCCAATACACTATTTCCAACAATTTGAATATTTAAAAAGGGATAAGCATGGTTTAATAAAATAAGATTTTGTCTTAATAGATAAGAATTGTATAAGACATTTGTAGGAATAATATTCATTTTCATCACCTATCAATATGATATGAATTTTTCTAATATTTGTTAAATATATAGATAAGATAAAAAAGTTAAGGATTACAAAAATTACTTATTGATAAAATCATCAAGATATTGTATAATAGAAAAGTACATGGGGATGTACTTGGTTTCGACATAATACTAGAAGGATAGATGGCAAGTAGTGGATTTTCGTTGGCCACTTAAAAAAACGGGAAACTAAATATAAACGCAGAAAATAATAATGAGTATGCTTTAGCTGCCTAGTTGCAGCTACGCTTTCCTAAATGTTCCTACGCATTTAGATAAAGTGTCATATTAGTAGGAAACAAAGCTACTTTTGCTTTGGAAGTAGTGGGTATTTCAAAAGCTATATTTAACTTAAACCTGTTTATTGGTGTGAGTTAGATGAATATAAAAAAATAAACTAAACTTGTAGAAATCTGTTTGGAAGGTATTATGGACAGGAGTTCGACTCTCCTCATCTCCACCAATGACGTTTCTGTTCGAACTTTTATAGAACAGAATTGATACAAAATCAATCAGAAAATAAAATCTGGTTGATTTTTTTGTTGTCTATAAACAATATGAAAATCATCCAAACGAAAGGATGGTGTGAAAAAATGAAGATTATTAAGCAAGAATTACAATTTGA
>CALWZZ010000168.1 GCA_944386145.1 uncultured Clostridia bacterium
TTTGGCTCTACTACTTCAAATGCAACTTTGATATCTCTATAATCTGGATTTCCTTCTCCAATTGCTTCATCTGGATTGAATGCTTGTAATAAGTTTGGATTTTCCGCTGTTCCTTCTCCTGTTGTCTCTTCTCCATTTAATCTTTCTTCACCTTGTTCTTTTGATAAGTAATCTGTTCTAATTTCCACTGCTTCTTCTACATTTTCTGTTACATTTCCTTCTGCATCATACATTACCCATCTATATTCTGTGTTTGTTGCATTTTCCGGTAAGAATCTTAATCCATCTGGGATATCATCTGCTACTTCTTCTGCATATCCTGCTATATCACCTTCGTTGTAGATTCTGATTGTATATTCTACTACATTTCCTGTTACCACTTCTACTGGGTCTTTTGTATGGTTATACGTAATTTGATTTTGGTCTCTGTCATAACTTATTTCTGGTATTCTTGTGGTTACATCTTCTTCATCTACTTTTGTAATGAATTTTCTTAGTGCTAAATCAAATTCTTGTATAATTACTTTTTCAAAGTCATCATCGTCTTCTTGTCCTGGTACATAATCTTGATTAATTTCATCATCTTTATATCCTGGTAAGTTTTCATCACTTGGTACTTCTACATTATCTGGCGTAGAGTCTCTATCTGGTATGTCATAATCATTTTTGTCTTCTGTGATTTCTGCTAAGTTTGTTAATTTTACATTTGATTCTGCTTCTTCTCTTACTTGACATGCAATTTGCACATCTTTGTAATCTAAAGTTGTTCCATCAAATCCATGTATTAAGTTTTGTCTTTCTTCTGTTTCTTTTGCACTTGATAGATAATCTGTTGTAACTGTTCTTCCATCTTCTGACACTTGCCATTCGTATTGTAAGTTAATTTCATGGTCTGGTAAGAATTCTAATTCTTCTGGTAAATCGTCTGTGATTTCTTCTGCATATCCATCTACTTTTGCTTCATTATATACTCTAATTGTATAGATAACGATACTTCCTCTTTTTACCAAGATTGGGTCTTTTGGATGGTTATAGATTGCCGTTGTTCCATTTTCTAATCCTGATATATCTACATCTGGTTCTCTATCATATTCTGTTCCATCTACTTCACTTATGAATTTTCTTAGGCTCAAATCAAATTCTTGTGGTTTATTTGGTACTGTTATCGTAATCACATTTCCATTTAAGCTTACTTCTGCTCCTTCTACTTGTCCTGCTGTAATTTGTGCACCTGTTGCTATATATGCTCCATTACTTTCTCCTTTGGTCACTTGTAATGTTAAGCTTTCAATTAATGCATTGTATCCTGCTGGTGCTGAAGTTTCTGTGATTTGGATTGTATCTGTTGTATTTGGATCTGTAATTTGTACAGTTCCTAAATTTAGTCGTCCTTCTGTTGTTGTTCCAGTTTGTTCACTTTGTCCTGGTAATGTCCATCTAAATCCTGCCTCTGCTGTGATTAGATTTCCTTTATCGTCTACTTTTTCTAGTTGTACTTGGTAATTTCCTTCTATCGGTATATTTGGTACTGTTATCGTAATCACATTTCCATTTAAACTAACTTCTGCTCCTTCTACACCACCTGCTGTAATTTGTACGCCTGTTGCTACATAATTTTCTGTATTATCTCCTTTTGTTACCTCAACCGTTATGCTTCCAATCAATGGATTATATCCTACTGGTGCTGATGTTTCTGTTATTTGAATGGTATCAATTGTATCGGGATCGGTAATTTGTACGGTTCCTAAGTTTAATCGTCCATTTGATGTTGTTCCTGTTTTTTCTCCTTGTCCTGGTAATGTCCATCTAAATCCTGCTTCTGCTGTAATTAAATTTCCTTCATCATCTACTTTTTCTAATTGTACTTGGTATGCACCAGTTATTTCTTGTACAATTACTTTTTCGAAATCATCGTCATCTTCTTGTCCTGGTACATAATCTTGGTTAATTTCATCATCTTTGTATCCTGGTAAATTTTCATCACTTGGTACTTCTACATTATCTGGTGTAGAGTCCCTATCTGGTATGTCATAATCATTTTTGTCTTCTGTGATTTCTGCTAAGTTTGTTAATTTTATATTTGGTTCTGCATTTTCTCTTACTTGACATGCAATTTGTACATCTTTATAATCTAAACTTCCTCCATTAAATGCGTGTAATAAATTTTGTCTTTCTGCTGTTTCTTTTGCACTTGATAGATAATCTGTTGTAACTGTTCTTCCATCACTTGACACTTTCCATTCATATTGTAAGTTAATTTCATGGTCTGGCAAAAATTCCAATTCTTCTGGTAAATAGTCTGTGATTTCTTCTACATAACCATCTATATCTGCTTCATTATATACTCTGATTGTATAGATAATGACACTTCCTCTTTGTACCATAATTGGATCTTTTGGATGGTTATAAATTGCTGTTGTTCCACTTTCTAATCCTGATATATCTACATCTGGTTCTCTATCATATCCTATTCTATCTATTTCACTTATAAATTTTCTTAGACTTAAATCAAAATCTTGTACAAATACTTTTTCAAAGTCGTCATCATCTTCTTGTCCTGGTACATAATCTTGATTAATTTCATCATTCTTGTATCCTGGTAAGTTTTCATCACTTGGTACTTCTACATTATCTGGTGTAGAGTCCCTGTCTGGTATATCATAATCATTCTTATCTTCTGTAATTTCTGCCAAGTTCGTTAAATTTACATTTGATTCTGCTTCTTCTCTTACTTGACATGCAATTTGCACATCTTTATAATCTAAACTTCCTCCATTAAATGCGTGTAATAAGTTTTGTCTTTCTGTTGTTTCTTTTGCACTTGATAGATAATCTGTTGTAACTGTTCTTCCATCACTTGACACTTTCCATTCATATTGTAAGTTAATTTCATGGTCTGGTAAGAATTCTAATTCTTCTGGTAAATAGTCTGTAATTTCTTCTGCATATCCATCTACTTCTGCTTCATTATATACTCTGATTGTGTAGATAACCACACTTCCTCTTTTTACCATGATTGGGTCTTTGGGATGGTTATAAATTGCTGTTGTTCCACTTTCTAATCCTGATATATCTACATCTGGTTCTCTATCATATCCTGTTCCATCTACTTCACTTATGAATTTTCTTAAGCTCAAATCAAATTCTTTTTGTACATTTGGTACTGTTATTGTAATGACATTTCCGCTTAATTTTACTTCTGCTCCTTCTACTTGTCCTGCTGTAATTTGTGCGCCTGTTGCTACATAATTTCCGTTATTCTCGCCTTTCGTTACTTGTACTGTTAAACTTCCAACTAATGGATTATATCCTGCTGGTGCAGATGTTTCTGTTATTTGAATCGTATCTGTTGTATTTGGATCTGTAATTTGTACAGTTCCTAAATTTAAACGTCCATTTGTTGTTGTTCCTGTTTGTTCACTTTGTCCTGGTAATGTCCATCTAAATCCCGCTCCTGCTGTAATTAAATTTCCTTCTTCATCTACTTTTTCTAATTGTACTTGATAATTTCCTTCTAATGGTACATTTGGTACTTTTATGGTAATAACATTTCCATTTAAGCTAACTTCTGCTCCTTCTACTTCTCCTACTGTAATTTGTGCACCTGTTGCCACATATGTTCCACCACGTTCTCCTTTCGTCACTTGCACGGTTAAGCTTTCAATTAATGCATTGTATCCTGCTGGTGCTGATGTTTCTGTTATTTGAATGGTATCTGTTGTATTTGGATTTGTAATTTGTACAGTTCCTAAGTTTAATCGTCCATTTGTTGTTGTTCCTGTTTGTTCACTTTGTCCTGGTAATGTCCAACTAAATCCTGCTTCTGCTGTTATTAATTTTCCTTCTTCATCTACTTTTTCTAATTGTACTTGATATGCCCCTTCTACTGGTTGGTTTGGTACCTTTATGGTAATCACATTTCCATTTAAACTAACTTCTGCTCCTTCTACGCCACCTGCTGTAATTTGTGCACCTGTTGCTACATAATTTCCATTTTCTTCTCCTTTTGTTATTTGTACTGTTAAACTTCCAACTAATGGATTATATCCTGCTGGTGCTGAAGTTTCTGTTATTTGAATAGTATCTATTGTATTTGGATTTGTAATTTGTACAGTTCCTAAATTTAAGCGTCCATTTGATGTCGTTCCTGTTTGTTCACTTTGTCCTGGTAATGTCCATCTAAATCCCGCTCCTGCTGTAATTAAATTTCCTTCTTCATCTACTTTTTCTAATTGTACTTGATAATTTCCTTCTAATGGTACATTTGGTACTTTTATGGTAATAACATTTCCATTTAAGCTAACTTCTGCTCCTTCTACTTCTCCTACTGTAATTTGTGCACCTGTTGCCACATATGTTCCACCACGTTCTCCTTTCGTCACTTGCACGGTTAAACTTTCAATTAATGCATTATATCCTGCTGGTGCTGATGTTTCTGTGATTTGAATCGTATCTGTTGTATTTGGATTTGTAATTTGTACAGTTCCTAAATTTAAACGTCCATTTGTTGTGGTTCCTGTTTGTTCTCCCTGTCCTGGTAATGTCCATCTAAATCCTGCTTCTGCTGTTATTAAGTTTCCTTCTTCATCTACTTTTTCTAGTTGTACTTGGTAATTTCCTTCTAATGGTACATTTGGTACTTTTATGGTTATTACATTTCCGCTTAAACTTACTTCTGCTCCTTCTACTTGTCCTGCTGTAATTTGTGCACCTGTTGCTACATATGCTCCATTGCTTTCTCCTTTCGTTACTTGCACAGTTAAGCTTTCAATTAATGCATTGTATCCTGCTGGTGCTGATGTTTCTGTGATTTGGATGGTATCTGCTGTACTTGTATCTGTAATCTCTACTGTTCCTAAGTTTAAACGTCCATTTGTTGTTGTTCCTGTTTGCTCACTTTGTCCTGGTAATGTCCAACTAAATTCTGCTTCTGCTGTAATTAGATTTCCTTCTTCATCTACTTTCTCTAATTGTAGTTGGTAATCTCCTTCTATTGGATTTTTTTCTATATCTACTAATGGTTGTGCCATTCCGTTTTCTTCGCAAGCATATAAAGTAATTTTATTTCTGTGATCTGTACTTCCATCTGCATATTGATTTGCATTCGCTTCTGCTGTATCAATTAAGTATTTATATAATAATTCTGCTTGATCTTGTCTTGCTCTTCCTGCTCCTGAATTTGGATCTACATTTGTTGGATTATATCCTGATAAATTAGAATAATCCCTTCCATCTTCTGTATACCATAACCATCCGGTATTATTATATTTATTATATTTTTGACTTTCATCTGCATTCGTAAAATACCAAATGGCTGCTTGTTGTACTGCTTCAATCTCATCATCTGTTAATCGGAAAATTTCTGGATATTGTTCTTGATAAATTCCTGCATTTGTTAACAATTGGTCTTTCTCTGCTTCTGTTGATTCTCCAGGAAGATATATGATGTTTAATAATGCTAGCAATTCATTATAATGTCCGCCATTTACTAATCCATTTAACACATCATTTTGTGCTGCTATGGAAGTTCTATCTGTATACATATTAAATTTTACATCATATTCTTGTATTTCGCTTGTTCCTGCACCTTCTGTGAATCCCACACCTGCTTTTACACAATATACATTGGTTTCTGTGTAACCACTTGCACTTGGTCCACTATATTGTACAATATTCCAAAGTTTTGCAGCTTCTGCATTTTCTGCTGTTCCATTTGCGTCTGGGTCACCTATAGAATATCCCATTCCACTTGCTCTTAACTCTCTAATTCCAAAATATAAAGGTGGCGATAATGGTTCCTCTTGTGCATTTACATTCAAAAATGTAAAATTGCTCATAAACATTAATAAAAATACAATCATTGTTGTTACTATACTACGTTTTTTCATATAAACCTCCATATATGTGAAAACATTATTTTTCACAAAAAACATTTTATCTTCTTTAATTATACAACATTTACTATTACTTTTACAATATATTTTCCTATTCTATTTCTTAAATTTATGATTATTTAGCTAATTTCTTAGGGATATTCATATTTTAACGCCTTATGTTTTATTACATTTTTATTATTTTTTTATTACATTTTCTATACAATCTACAAATTCTTCAAATTTTGAAAAATCCTATAAAATTTTTAACTAGCTCAAAGCTATATTTTAATATTTAATGAATACAATATTAAAATATAACTTTGAGCTTTTATATCTATTACTATACATTAACCATTCGTTTATTTTTGCTTTGTCTAAGTATTTTAAAATTTCATATTTATCAGTTATTTTAGATATTTTTTATTTGTACTAAAAAAGCTGAGGCAGAAAACTTTCAAAGTTTTCCACCCCAACTATTGACATCGAGCCTCTTTATAAACATATTATTAACTAGCTATATAACAAACTTCTTAATTAGTACTAATCCTCCTGCTAATGTTCCAAGAACAGTAAATCCTAATACAAAGTAGATTCTTTCTTGTCCTGTTTCTACTGATAACAATACTGGTGCATCATCTATATCATCTTCTCCTGGTTTTTTATTATCTGGTGTTGAGTCTCTATCTGGTACACCTTTATCATTGTAATCTTCTGAGATTTCTGCTATGTTTGTCATTTGTCCCATGTTGTCTTCTCCATTTATCCATGTTAATACCACTTCTACTTCTGCTGATTCTCCTGGTTGTAATAAGGTATTTTCTAGTAGTCTTGTTGAAATCACATTGTTTCCTTCATCTGTCCATCCTGGATTATCTTCTGCTAAGAATCTTAATCCTTCTGGTACATAATCTGTTATTTCTTTTGCATATCCTGCAATGTCTCCTTCATTTGTTATTCTGATTGAATATCTGAATTTTACTGTTACGTCATTTATGTTCTTTCTGTATAATTCTACTTTTACTACTGGTTCTGGATCCATCTCTGCAGTATGTCCTGTTTGTGTTACTGTTTCTTTTCCATTTTCGATTACAATTGCTTCTGTTACCCATTTTCTTAATGCTAAGTCAAAGTATGTTAATTTGATATATTCTCTGTCTTGGTCATCTTCTCCTTCATTCCATTCATCTGGTATTGAGTCAATATCTTCTACTGGATTTCCATTTTCATCACTGTCTTCTGTGATTTGTGCTGAGTTTACAATAATTCTATCTGATGTATTTGGCTCTACTACTTCAAATGCAACTTTGATATCTCTATAATCTGGATTTCCTTCTCCAATTGCTTTATCTGGATTGAATGCTTGTAATAAGTTTGGATTTTCCGCTGTTCCTTCTCCTGTTGTCCCTTCTCCATTTAATCTTTCTTCACCTTGTTCTTTTGATAAGTAATCTGTTCTAATTTCTACTGCTTCTTCTACATTTTCTGTTACATTTCCTTCTTCATCATACATTACCCATCTATATTCTGTGTTTGTTGTATTTTCTGGTAAGAATCTCAATCCATCTGGGATACCATCCGCTACTTCCTCTGCATATCCTGCCATATCACCTTCATTATAAATTCTGATTGTATATTCTACCACATTTCCTGTTACCACTTCTACTGGATCTTTTGTATGATTATATGTAATTTGATTTTGGTCTCTATCATAACTAATTTCTGGAATTCTTGTTGTTACATCTTCTTCATCTACTTTTGTGATGAATTTTCTTAATGCCAAGTCAAAATATGTTAATTTGATATATTCTCTATCTTGATCATCTTCTCCTTCATTCCATTCATCTGGTATAGAATCTATATCTTCTACTGGATTTCCGTTTTCATCACTATCTTCTGATATTTGTGCTGCGTTAATAATTGTTCTATCAGAAGTATTTGGTTCTATTACTTCAAATGCAACTTTAACATCTCTATAATCTGGATTTCCTTCTCCAATTGCTTTATCTGGATTAAATGCTTGTAATAAGTTTGGATTCTCTACTGTCTCTCCTGGTATTGTCTCTTCCCCATTTAATCTTTCTTCTCCTTGTTCTTTTGATAGATAATCTGTTCTAATTTCTACTGCTTCCTCTGCATTTTCTGTTACATTTCCTTCTTCATCATACATTACCCATCTATATTCTGTGTTTGTTGCATTTTCTGGTAAAAATCTTAATCCTTCTGGAATATCATCTGTAATTTCTTGTGCATATCCTGCCATATTTCCTTCATTATATACTCTAATTGTATATTCTACTACATTTCCTGTAGCTACTTGTACAGGGTCTTTTGTATGATTGTATGTAATTTGATTTTGTTCTCTATCATAACTTACTTCTGGAATTCTCGTTGTTACATCTTCTTCATCTACTTTTGTGATGAATTTTCTTAGTGCTAAATCAAATTCTTGTGATATAACTACTTTTTCGAAATCATCATCATCTTCTTGTCCTGGTACATAATCTTGATTAATTTCATCATCTTTGTAGCCTGGTAATTCTTCATCACTTGGTACTTCTACATTATCTGGCGTAGAATCTCTATCTGGTATATCATATTCATTTTTATCTTCTGTAATTTCTGCTAAGTTTGTTAAACGCACATTTGGTTCTGCTTCTTCTCTTACTTGACATGCAATTTGCACATCTTTGTAATCTAATGTTGTTCCATCAAATGCATGTATTAAGTTTTGTCTTTCGTCTGTTTCTTTTGCACTTGATAGATAATCTGTTGTAACTGTTCTTCCATCACTTGATACTTGCCATTCATATTGTAAGTTAATTTCATGGTCTGGTAAGAATTCTAATTCTTCTGGTAAGAAGTCTGTAATTTCCTCTGCATATCCATCTACTTCACCCTCGTTGTAAACTCTAATTGTATAGATAATTACACTATCTTTTTCTACTGTAATTGGATCTTTTGGGTGATTATAAATTGCTGTTGTTCCACTTTCTAGTCCTGATAAATCTACATCTGGTGCTCTATCATATTCTGTTCCATCTACCTCACTTATGAATTTTCTTAAGCTCAAATCAAATTCTTGTGATTTATTTGGTACTGTTATCGTAATCACATTTCCATTTAAACTAACTTCTGCTCCTTCTACACCACCTGCTGTAATTTGTGCGCCTGTTGCCACATAATTCCCATTACTTTCTCCTTTTGTTACTTGTACTGTTAAACTTCCAACTAATGGACTATATCCTGCTGGTGCAGATGTTTCTGTTATTTGGATTGTATCTGTTGTATTTGGATCTGTAATTTGTACAGTTCCTAAATTTAAACGTCCATTTGATGTTGTTCCTGTTTGTTCACTTTGTCCTGGTAATGTCCAGCTAAATCCCGCTTCTGCTGTAATTAGATTTCCGTTTTCATCCACTTTTTCTAATTGTACTTGATATGTTCCTTCTACTGGTTGGTTTGGTACCTTTATGGTAATCACATTTCCATTTAAACTAACTTCTGTTCCTTCTACACCACCTGCTGTAATTTGTGCGCCTGTTATGACATAATTTCCATTGCTTTCTCCCTTTGTTACTTCTACTGTTAAGCTTCCAACTAATGGATTATATCCTGCTGGTGCTGAGGTTTCTGTTATCTGGATTGTATCTGTTGTACTTGGATCTGTAATTTGTACAGTTCCTAAATTTAAACGTCCATTTGATGTTGTTCCTGTTTGCTCACTTTGTCCTGGTAATGTCCATCTAAATCCTGCTTCTGCTGTAATTACATTTCCGTTTTCATCTACTTTTACTAGTTGTACTTGATAGCTTCCTGTAATTTCTTCTATAATCACTTTTTCAAAGTCATCATCATCTTGTTGTCCTTCAAAATAATTATTACTATCAGCTAGATCTTTTCCTGTATTACTACTATTTCCAATATATCCAATATCTGTTGTTACTAACTCATCTTTTGTTGGTACAGTTATTGTTGATGGTTCTGAATCTCTATCTGCTCCTACTTGATTGGTTATGACTGTTCCATTTTCATCTACTTCTTCTGCTATCCATGCTAAATTAGTTAAGATTTGGTCTCCTTCATTTGTTTCTACTGTACATTCAATCTCAATTGTCTCAGAATCTAGACCTTGTCCATCATATCCAGCTAAGTTTTCTGTTGTTTGTTTTGTTATCGTTACTCTATTGGTTGTTTCATCATATTGTGCAGTATATCCTTGTGTATTGATTCCTGCATAACGCAATCCAGTTGGTAATTGATCAATGATTTGTGTTGCTCTTCCGTCTAAATCCCCTTCATTATATATTGTAATATTATATGTTATGGTATCTCCTAATCTTACTGATACTGGATCTTTTCTATGTTTATAGGTTGCAGTTGTTCCATTTTCTAATGTACTTTCATCTATGTTTGGTGTTCTTGTATCAACTGGTGTTCCATTTACTTCTGTAATATATTTTCTTAAAGCTAAATCAAATTCTTCTGGATTTTTTTCTACTTCTACTAATGGTTGTGCCATTGCATTTTCTGTTGAAGCATATAAAGTAATTTTGTGTTTATGATCTGTACTTCCATCTGCATATTGATTTGCATTTGCTTTTGCTGTATCAATCAAATATTTATATAATAATTCTGCTTGTTCTTGTCTTGCTCTTCCTGCTCCTGAATTTGGATCTACATTTGTTGGGTTATATCCTGATAAATTAGAATAATCTCTTCCATCATCCGTATACCATAACCATGCAGTATTATTATATTTATCATATTTTCCATTTTCTTCTCCATAATTTGTGAAATACCAAATGGCTGCTTGTTGTACTGCTTCGATCTCATCATCTGTTAAGCGGAAAAGTTCTGGATATTGTTCTTGATAAATTCCTGCATTTGTTAACAATTGGTCTTTTTCTGCTTCTGTTGATTCTCCTGGTATGTATATAATATTTAACAATGCTAATAATTCATTATAATGTCCACCATTTACTAATCCATTTAGCACATCATTTTGTGCAGCTATAGAAGTTCTATCTGTATACATATCAAATTTTACATCATATTCTTGTATTTCATCTGTCCCTGCTCCTGTTGTAAATCCATATCCTGCTTTTACACAATATACATTGGTTTCTGTGTAGTTTGACGCACTTGGTCCACTATATTGCACAATATTCCAAATTTTTGCAGCTTCTCCTGTGGTTCCATTTGCGTCTGGATCTCCTATAGAATATCCCATTCCACTTGCTCTTAATTCTGTAATTCCAAAGTATAAAGATGGAGACATAGGTTCTGCATATACATGACTATTTAATAAACTTATCATTAGAATGAATAAAAATATAATACATCCTACTATTTTCTTTTTTTCCATTTTATTCCTCCATATTATTAAATATACACTTATTTTTTTATAATACAAATTTCTTCATAAGTACTAATCCACCAGCCAATGTTCCCAATACAGTAAATCCTAATATAAAGTAAATTCTTGCTTGTCCTGTTTCGATTGATAACAATACTGGTGCGTCATCTATATCATCTTCTCCTGATCTTCGATTATCTGGTGTTGAGTCTCTATCTGGTGCACCTTTATCATTGTAATCTTCTGAGATTTCTGCTATATTTGTCATTTGTCCCATGTTGTCTTCTCCATTTATCCATGTTAATACCACTTCTACTTCTGCTGATTCTCCTGGTTGTAATAAGGTATTTTCTAGTAGTCTTGTTGAAATCACATTGTTTCCTTCATCTGTCCATCCTGGATTATCTTCTGCTAAGAATCTTAATCCTTCTGGTACATAATCTGTTATTTCTTTTGCATATCCTGCGATGTCTCCTTCATTTGTTATTCTGATTGAATATCTGAATTTTACAGTTACATCATTTAAGCTCTTTCTGTATAATTCTACTTTTACCACTGGTTCTGGATCCATCTCTGCTGTATGTCCTGTTTGGGTTACTGTTTCTTGTCCATTTTCAATTACTATTGCTTCTGTTACCCATTTTCTTAATGCTAAGTCAAAGTATGTTAATTTGATATACTCTCTGTCTTGGTCATCTTCTCCGTCATTCCATTCATCTGGTATGGAATCTTTATCTTCTACTGGGTTTCCATTTTCATCACTGTCATCTGAAATTTGAGCCGAATTGACAATAATTCTATCTGATGTATTTGGTTCTACTACTTCAAATGCAACTTTGATATCTCTATAATCTGGATTTCCTTCTCCAATTTCTTCATCTGGATTGAAAGCTTGTAATAAATTTGGATTTTCTACTGTTTCCTCTTCTGTTGTTCTTTCTTCTGTTGTATCTTCTCCATTTATTCTTTTTTCTCCTTGTTCTTTTGATAGGTAGTCTGTTCTGATTTCTACTGCCTCTTCTGGATTTTCTGTTATATTTCCTTCTTCATCATACATGATCCATCTATATTCAATATTTGTTGCATTTTCTGGTAAGAATCTTAATCCATCTGGAATATCATCTGAAATCAAATTTGCATATCCTGCCATATCACCTTCATTGTAAACTCTGATTGTATATTCCACAACATTTCCTGTTATTACTTCAACTGGCTCTTTTGTGTGTTCATAAGTAATTTTATCTTCTTCTCTATCATAACTAACTTCTGGTACTCTTGTGGTTACATCTTCTTCATCTACTTTTGTGATAAACTTTCTTAAGGCTAAATCAAATTCTTGTAAAATTACATTATCATAATCTTCATCGTCCTCATATTTTACCCAATTATCTGTTGAAGAATCTCTGTCATCAACTGGATCTCCATTACTATCCGCGTCTTCTGTGATTGCTGCTTCATTTCTGATAATTCCAATACTTGGATCTTCTGCTGTAACCTTGAAGATAACAGATATTTCTTTATAGTCTGGATTTTTTTCTGTTTCTGTATCTGCATAACTACTATTTGCGTCAAAAGCTTTTATTAAATTTGCTCCTGGTGTTGTAATTTCTTCTCCTTTACCTCTTCCAAGGTAATCAGTTGATATTTTGGTAGAATCTCCTTCAACATATGTCCATCCCATTGATGTATTATATTCTACAGCTGCTAATTCTTCTTCATCTGTTATTGGTTCCATGTTGGAATCTATATCTGCTCCTAAGAATTCCAAGCCCTCTGGAATCTCTTCTGTAATTTCCTCAGCATAGCCGTCTATGCTTCCTTCGTTATATATTCTAAATGTATATGTAATTAAATCTCCTGTACCAACTGAAATAGGTGTTTTATTCATTTCATAATCAGCTGTTGTTTGACTTCCATTTGCTAAATTTGTAATATCGACACCTAACAATCTTTCTGGTACGCTTTCTCCATTAATTTCTGTAATTCTCTTAATTAATTTTAAATCAAATTCATTACTTTGGACAATGACTTTTTCAAAATCATCATCATCTTGTTCTCCTCTATAAAAATAATCTGAATCTGTTAAATCTTCTTTATTTTCTGCATTTCCTCTATAGTTATCCATATTATCTTTATTAACATTTGGTGGTGTTGCTGGTTCAGAATCTCGATCTTCCCCTACTTCATCTATCATGTTTCCATATTCATCAATGGCTTCTGCTATCCATGCAACATTTGTTAAAATTTTTCCATTTTCACTTGTGTCTACAACACATTCTATTTCAATTGTTTCTGATGATAAATTTCCTTCTGTATATGCTTCTAAGTTATTTGCATTTCCTGCTTCTCTTGTGATTGTCACTCTATTGGTTTCTTCATCATATGTTGCTGTAAATCCAGCTGTATTTATTCCGTGAATAACGTAATCCTTGTGGTAATTGATCAATGATTTGTGTTGCTCTTCCTGTTACATTTCCCTCATTGTAGATGGTTATATTGTATGTTACAATACTACCTTCTTCCACCATAATTGGATCTTTTCTATGAGAATAGGTAGCTGTTGTGCCATTTTTTAAACTACTTTCATCGATTACAGGAACTCTGCTATTTTGTACAGTTTGTCCATCGATTTCTGTTATATATTTTCGTAATGCCAAATCAAAATCTTCTGAAACTCTTTCTACTTCCATCAATGGTTGTGCTGTTCCATTTTCTGTTGAAGCATATAGCGTTAATGTATTTCTATAAGTTGCATTGCCATCTGCATATTGGCTTGCATTTGCTTTTGCTGTATCGATTAAATATTTATATAATAATTCTGCTTGCTCTTGTCTTGCTCTTCCTGCTCCTGAATTTGGATCTACATTTGTTGGATTATATCCTGATAAATTTTGATAATCAATTCCGTCTGTTGTATACCATAGCCATCCTGTATTTTCATATTTATCATATTTTCCATTTTCTTCTCCATAATTTGTGAAATACCAAATGGCTGCTTGTTGAACTGCTTCGATTTCATCATCTGTCAAATAATATTCTTCACTTGGATATTGTTCTTGGTAAATTCCTGCATTTGCAATCAATTGTGTTTTTTCGGCTTCTGTTGAAACATCTGGAATGTACATGATATTTGCTAATGCTAATAACTCGTTGTAATGGCCTCCTGTTACCAATCCGTTTAACACATCATTTTGTGCTGCTATGGCATCTCTATCTGTGTACATGTTAAATTGTAAATCATATTCTTGTACTTCCCTTGTTCCTGCTCCTTCAGTGAATCCTACCCCTGCTTTCACACAATAGACATTGGTTTCTGTTGGGTCATTTGTATTTTGTCCACTATATTGCTCAATATTCCAAATCTTTGCTGCTTCTCCTGTTGTTCCATTTGCATCAGGATCTCCTATGGAATATCCCATTCCACTTTCTCTTAACTCTGTAATTCCAAAGTACAAAGATGGTGACATTGGCTGTGCATTTACCCTATTCGGCAACATCATTAAGCAAATGCCTAAGCAGATTCCCGTCAAACTTTTGATCAATTTTTTGCAACTCATAAAATTTCTCTCCTTATCTCTCTTATTCCCTTGTATCTATATTTTACTGCTTTTTTTTATTAAGTCAATAACATTTTTTTCTTATTTTCTACTATATAAATAATGACCTTGTATCCCCTTAGGGATATTGGTTTTGTAGACGATTCCTATTTTTTAAAGTCTCCATTACAATTATATTACATTTTTGTTATAAATTCAAGCATTTATGTTAATTTGATTCGTTTTTCTTTATATCCGTAGCATTAGATCATTTTCACTTTACTGTCATATTTTCATTTCAAAATTCATACCATTATTTAGAGGTATTAATATTATGAATTTCTTTCATTTTTTCCAAAAAATAATGTTATTTTTCTTTATTTTCATTTTTACTTATAGCTATGTATTTGCAGATGACTTATCTCCTGTAGAAGATGATTTTGATATTTCTGAAATTTTAGGAGATATTGAAAGTATGGAAACAAGTACTGATGGTCTAGAAATTCCTACCATTAATTCTAGAGCATATGTCGTTATTGATAGAAAATCAAATACCATATTAGTCGGTAAAAATGAAAATCAAAAGAAAAAAATGGCTTCTACAACCAAAATTATGACAGCATTAGTGGTAATTGAAAACTGCAATTTATCAGATACAGTTGAAGTTTCTAAGAAAGCCGCTGGTACAGGTGGTTCCAGATTAGGCCTAAAAACTGGGGATAAAATTACTGTTTATGATCTATTATATGGTCTAATGATGTGTTCTGGAAATGACGCAGCAGTTAGTTTAGCAGAGCATGTTGCAGGATCTATTAGTGATTTTGCTGAATTAATGAATCAAAAAGCCTTAGAATTAGGTTTATCTAACACTCACTTTGTAACACCTCATGGATTAGATGAAGATGAACATTATATAACAGCTTATGAATTGGCTATTCTTGCTAACCATGCTATGAATAATGAAATCTTTGCCAAAATTGTTGGAACTAAAAATTATACAATTACAATTAATGGCTATCCTAAAGCACTTAGCAATACCAATGAATTATTAGGCGTTTTAAATGGTGTGTATGGTATCAAAACAGGATTTACAAATGGTGCTAATCGATGTCTAGTAACTTCTTGCAAAAGAGGTGATATGGATATCATCTGTGTTGTATTAGGTGCTGATACCAAAAAATATCGAACCACAGATAGTATTAAATTAATTGAATATGCTTTTAGTCACTTTACCTATGTAAATGTTGAACAAATTGTTTCTGATTATTTTAAAACTTGGAAAGAAGCATTTAGCCATACTATCACAATTTCTAAAGGTGTTTCTAAGCATTTAGATATTACATATGAAAATTTACCATATTCCTCTATTCCAGTAAGAGAAGATTTGGTAAATAGTTTTCAAGTATATATAAACTGTGAATCTGTTTTAAATGCTCCTGTTGAAAAAGGAACTTCTATTGGAACAATAACCTTAGAGTTGGATGGAAATATTGTATATTCTGGAGACATTTTTGTAAACAATGCTATCGAACATAAAAATATATTAGATTATTTGTTATATTTTTATCAAAATTTTTCTGAGATATTGAATACAGTTTTGCAAACATAATATTTTTAAAACATTATAGGAAATGCAATTTCCTATAATATAAAAAAAATAGAGAAAGTCAATTTCTCTATTTTTTACTATTTTACATTTTCTTTTATGTATTCAACTACATCTCCTACTGTTACAACTTTTTCTGCATCACTGTCTGGAATTTCTATATCAAATTCTTCTTCTAATGCCATTACTAATTCAACAATATCTAATGAATCAGCTCCTAAGTCATCTATAAAAGATGCTTCCATTGTAACTGCATTTTCAGCAACACCTAATTGCTCTACAATGATTCCTTTTACTTTCTCTAAAACTTCTTCTGAACTCATCTTCCGAGTTCACCTCCTCTCAAGTTTGCAAATCCTTTATCTTTTTGATATTTTGCTCTTATATCCTCATTTATATTATATGTTTGTATATTTGTCAAGTATATTTTATAAATATTTTTTCTTTTTATACGATTAAGTCAGTGTCCAATTGGGGACGTTTCTTTTTGAGACATTTTTATGTAAAATTCTATTATTAATAAAAATAATAGAAACTTTACTTTTATATTTATATTTTTAAACGCAACGAACTTTACATAAAAATGTCTCAAAAAGAAACGTCCCCAATTGGACATCATTGAAATTCCTCTATCATTTTATCCACTGCCTTATTTTCCACAAATTTCTCTGCTTGAATAATCGTATATTCAAATAATAAAGCATCACTACTACCATGCGCTTTTACAACTGGTTTTTTTACACCTAAAAATAGGGCTCCTCCATAAGATTTATAATCCATCGTTTTGCTAAATCTTTTGATTGCTGGAAGTGCAGGAACTGCTAAAATTTTTGTTAATAAATTTTTTGTTAGACTTTCAGTCAATGTTCTTTTTACAAATTTTCCTAAACCTTCTGTTGTTTTTAGAAATACATTTCCTGTAAAACCATCTGTCACAATCGCATCTATCTTTCCAGAGAAAGCGTCTCTACCTTCTACATTTCCTACAAAATTAATATTTAATTCTTCTGCTTTTTCTTTTAATAGATTATAACTTTCTTTTGCCAAATCATTTCCTTTTGTTTCTTCTGTTCCGATATTTAATAATCCAATTGCTGGATTTTTAATTCCAAATGTGTTTCTTAAATAGATACTAGACATTTGTGCAAATTGTAATAAATTGATTGGCTTACAGTTTGTATTAGAGCCTGCGTCTATTAATAATAATTGACTTTTATATGCTGGTAATATTCCTGCTAATGCTGGTCTATCAATTCCTTTAATTCTTCCAACTAATAGTGTTGCACCTGTAAGTAAAGCTCCTGAATTTCCAGCTGATATAAACACATCTCCTTCATCTTCTTTTAGCATTTTAAATCCAACTACCATAGATGAATCTTTTTTATGTTTAATAGCAAGTGTTGGTGTATCACACATTTCTATTGTTTCAGTTGCATTTTTTATCTTTAATCTATCAGAGATTTCTTCCATCTCTTTTCCATAGAATTCCTTTATTTTACTTCTTATAACGTCTTCTTTTCCTACCAAAACTACTTCTGCTTTTACTTTATTAATTGCATTTACTGCTCCTTTTATATTGGCATCTGGTGCGTTATCTCCACCCATGGCATCAAGTATTATTTTCATTGTTATTATCATTCCTTTCTTAAGTAACAAATCTATTAGTCCTTTTTACATTTTATCTTATTTCATTTAATTTATGACATATCTATTTTATTATTATTTTAGCAAAATTACAAGTATATTAATTAAATTTAATCTACATATATTTTCTCGTCCTTATCATTTATATAGAAATATCTATTTTCATAATAGTCATACTGTATTTTTCCTCTTTTATCATTATCAGATAAATTAAAATCGAATTCCTTTGAGATAGCATTATTTACACCTAGTAAAACAGAAAAAGCCAAATAATCCTCCCATAAATATACTTCTATTGCCTTTCTTTTTTCAATTAAAGAATATTCTTTCAAGTATTCTTCTAAACCTTTTAATTTTTCTCTATACAGAATCGCCTTATCTGTATAAATATCCATTTTAATAAATTTAATATATTCTACTATTGCAATCATTAGAAATATGAATGATTCTACTATAAATACGTTCCATATAGTATATGTGAAAAGATTTCTTAAAATATAGAAATGTATACAATATATTGCTATACATAAAATGAATTCTATCATAATATTTTTACGCTCGTTTTTGGAACTATATTTCATCATTTCATCATGTAACAATTTATTCTTTAATTTCTTTAGTGAATCTTTTGAATAGCTTATAAATTCAGCTAAATAATGACTACTTTCTAAAAGAGAAAATAATATGATAGCAATTATTAACAACATTATGATAATCGGATTTATAAATGTGAATAATATGGGGATTAATAATATAACTAAAATTTCTAGTGTTCTAAAAAAATATCTTCTCTTTTTCTTAAACTTTTTTGGATTTATTAACTCATCTACTATTGCCTCTTGAACGATTAATTCTTTTATATTCTTTTTATGTGTAGCTATTACATTATTTTCAGATACTCTTAATTCATTTAATGTTAGTATATTGTCACTATCTGAGTCCATAACTTTTAAACATTCAAAGATAAATGCTTCTGATATTCGCAATTTATTTGTACCATTTTTTATTTTTATGACAAGTTCATTTTCCTTGGATTTATTAACTTCTACATAGCCTTTTTTATGCAATCTTAAAATCGTACTTATAACCATTCTATTTAAAGCATGTTTTTCTAATATATTATCATAATATAGTAAAGCATTTTCTCCCATACTTAAATTTTCATCTATATCATCTCTATTATATTTTCTTTTCATTTTCCCCTCCTATTGCAATAAGTATACCATAAAATATACTTTATTCAAAGTATAGTAACTATTTTTTATATGCACAATTTTTCTTAAGCATGCAATTTATAAGTTCACAAAATTTTACCCAGCCATATAAAAAAACATACGGCTGGGTTGGACTTAGCGAGACAACAGAGCTTTCACAAAGTCCTCGTTAACTTTCTGAAATTCACCTTTTTGTCTCTTACTGAGAAGTTTGAACTTTTGCTTATATTCCTTCTCAATCCTTTTGATTTCTCTACCTGTCTCAGCTTTTGAAAGAGCTACTTTGGATTCCTCTATAATCTCATCCCACTCTTTCTGATGTCTTGATTGAATCCGGGTCAATTCGTTTTCTGCCTCTTGTGCCAATCTGTCTACTCTGTCCATTATAGTACCTCCTTTTTAGTTTATAACTATATTACAGCATATAATTTTACATAATGTAAATAAAAAAAGACTACCAAAATTCTTTTTTGGTAATCTCCTTATATCTTTTATATTATTCAATGATATCAGCAACAACACCTGAACCAACTGTTCTTCCACCTTCACGAATAGCAAATCTTAATCCTTTTTCGATAGCGATAGGTGTAATTAATTCGATTGTCATTGATACGTTATCTCCTGGCATAACCATTTCTGTTCCAGCAGGTAA
>CALWZZ010000169.1 GCA_944386145.1 uncultured Clostridia bacterium
ATATATGTATTTCCATATAACTTTTCAAATTTGTCTGCTTTTTTGAAATCATAATAATTTTCTAATGTACTTGTAAACAATGTTTTTCCAAATTTTCTTGGACGCAAAAATAAAATCCTTTTTTCTGCCAAGTTTTCCAATTTTTCTATATACATTGTTTTATCTACATAATAATATCCATCTTTCACTAATTCTTCGTAGTTACTAATTCCATATGGTAATTTTTTCACACTATACCACTTCCTTTTTCTCTTTATGTTTTTATTTTACTATACTGAAATAAAAATAGCAAGGAAATTTCTTGCTATTTTGTGTTGTGAAACTTAAATATACTTTTTTCTATAATGAATTTTTAAAAGATCTGTATGCGCCTTATCTTCTTAAGTATCCTTTATGATAAAACTTTCACAAATTCAGATATTATTTGGTTATCTTGTCTATAAAAATTGATATCATATGTGTTTTCCTCACTTTTATATGTTTTGCTATATAATCTTCCTTCATCATAGATACTTTCTTCTATTGGTCTTGCAAAGCTTTCTGTGCTTTCTCCATACAATCGCTCTGTTTCTTGATAGGTTTCATCTATTCCCATATAGCTTTTACAAGTTTCTTCAAATGTTTGGATAATTCCACTTACTTGTGTATTTTTGTCTCCATATTTACTTAGTGTATATTCTGTTTTGTATATGTTTAGATTTTGTGCTCCTCTTGCATAGATTAGCTTTCCCTCTGTTTCTCCTAGTTGTACATTTGCTTTTACTTCAAATTTATTTCTTCCTATTATATATTTTGATGATATTTCTTCATCTGTTTTTTCTGTTTCATATGATAACTTTTCTATTTCTTCTATATTAATGACTTCTGACAATTCTATAGTTTGTAATGTTTCTGCATTTTCTGTTTCTTTATTATTATTTGATATTGCAATTATTATGATGACAAGCAATAGCAGTATCACTGCTATGCTTGCTCCTATTATGATTTTTTTCTTTTGCTTTTTCATGATTTCCTCCTGATTCCTTTTTATTTTTATAGAATATTGCTATCATCTATCATTAAAATTCGTTAATTCTACTAATATATTTTTTACATATACCTCTCTTATTCAACTACTATATTGGTATAGTTTGGAAATTTGTCTAATATCCAATCTTTGGTGCTTTGATTTGTAGTGATTTGAATTGTTGATGGTACCGCCATAAACATATTTGTCCAATCTGTTACATTTTGTGTATTAAATTTACTTATATTTAGAACTCTTAAATTATTGGACTGGGCGAACAAATACCACATGTTAGTTACTTTATCTGTATCAAAATTACTTAAATCTAGATTTATAAGATTTGAACATCCTCTAAACATTGCTCTCATATCTGTTACATTGCTTGTATCAAAATTACTTATACTTAACTCAATTAAACTGCTACAGTTCTGGAACATATACGACATATTCATTACATTACTTGTATTAAAATTGTTTAAATTTAATTCTGTTAAACTATTACATTCTTGAAACATATTGCTCATATTAGTTACATTACTTGTATTAAAGTTGCTTACATCTACTTCCACTAATCCTCTACAACCATAAAACATGGATTGCATATTGGTCACATTGCTTGTATTAAAATTACTTAAATCTATTTTTGCTAATCCTTTACAATTCAAAAACATGGATAGCATACTTGTTACATTATTCGTATTAAAGTTACTTATATTTATTTGGGTTAGTTCAGTACATTCTTGAAACATAGCTGACATGTTGGTTACGTTGCTTGTATTAAAACTGCTTATATCTAGTTCTGTCAGGCTACTACAATTATAAAACATATTTGCCATGCTTGTTGTCACATTGCTTGTGTCAAAGTTACTTACATTTAGCTTTTGTAATTTATTACATCCCCAGAACATGCCATACATACTAATTGCATTTTCTGTATTAAAATTACTCACACTTAATTCTGTTAAACTTGAACAACCTTTAAACATATTTCCCATTCCTACTACATTAGATGTATCCCATCTACTCAAATCTAATTTTGTTAAATTTGAACAACCTTGAAATGTCCCACCATAGCTCCAAAATCCATATTGTTCTCCCATTAACGTTACTTTACTGGTATCCCACTGATTTACTTCTAATGTTTTTAAGTTTGTACAACCTTGGAATGTTGAAAATAAGTTAGTTACATTACTTGTATTCCAATTATTTAAATCTAATGCTTCTAAATTTGTACAATTATAAAACATATATTGTAAATTAGTTACATTACTCGTGTCAAATGTATTTAGGTTTAATTGTTGTGCTTTACATTCTCTAAACATATGACTCATATTTGTTACTAATCCTGTATCTAAATTCTCTAGTCCTGTTATGCTTACTTCTTGATTTTCTACCCCATATCCTATATTTGCAAATAAACAACTTGAATTACCATTTGCAACTATTCCTCTATCTCCTGCAATTGTTACTTCATAATATCCGTCATTATCACTATCTTCATACCATGCTAGGTACATCCCATTTTGACTTTGTGATACATCCCATGTATTTTCATCATTTATACTATGTCCTGATAAAGATGTCTCTATATTGATACTTTCTATTAATCCTCTCTGAATTTCTTT
>CALWZZ010000170.1 GCA_944386145.1 uncultured Clostridia bacterium
ATTAAATCCATTTCTGTAAATTCCATTGCGGGGTTGAATTTTTGCCTTATCTCACTGACAATTCCTTCTCCTGATACAGTCTTTTCGATTACGTTTTCTCTTTCTTCTCCTTTGCATAAATCTAGCATCTTTCCTAATTTTGTATAATCACTTGCTATATTGACATCTATTAATTGGTCTGGTATTCTTCCTAATTCTGTATAACTATTTAGAAAATATAAACACATATTTGAATTATATATTTTTTCTTTTCCATGTAATGAAAATCTGTATCCATCATAATTTTCTCTCATTATTGGCAATAATTCTTCTTGTTTTTCTTCTTCTATATTTTGTTCTTTCATTAATTCTCTTAGTTCTTGTTCTGTAAATCCCATTATTGCATTAAATCTTTCATCTTGCGTTTTATCTGAACTGATATTAAATCCTGACGTTAAGCTATCTAATGTGATTGGTGCTACACCTGTTATAAATATTCTGTCTACTACACTTTCTGTTCCTTTTTTCAATATTTCATACCATTTTCTTACTTTTCCATTTTTTGATACTAAATTTTTAAATTGATTTGTATTAAATCCTAATAGTTCATTCGCAAAATGGTCATATTCATCTATGATTACATAAATCTTTTCTTCTGCTTTTTGTATTCCAAATGCTTTTATTAAATTGTCTAATATATTTTCTGCTTCGTCATCTGTATTGATATAAAAATCTAGTCCATACTTTTTTACAAATACCTCAATAGATGAGGCCACTTCTTTTTTAAAACCTTTCATTGTTGTTTCTTCGTTTGATGTATCTATTCCTGAAAAATTGAATTTTAATATATGATAACTATTTTTTAGTTTTGTTGGATGTTTTCCTATATATGTATTTCCATATAACTTTTCAAATTTATCTGCTTTTTTGAAATCATAATAATTTTCTAATGTACTTGTAAATAACGTTTTTCCAAATTTTCTTGGACGTAAAAATAGAATTCTTTTTTCTGCTAAATTTTCTAATTTTTCTATATACATTGTTTTATCTACATAATAATATCCATCTTCTACTAATTCTTCATAATTACTAATTCCATATGGTAACTTTTTCACTTTATACCACTTCCTTTTTTTCGTTTCTTCATGTTCTTATTTTACTATACTACAATAAAAATAGCAAGAAATTTTCTTGCTATTTTGTGTTGTGAAACTTAAATATATTTTTTTCCTATAATAAATTTTTAAAAGATCTATATGCGTCTTATCTTCTTAACTATCTTTTATGATAAAACTTTCACAAATTCACATACTATTTGATTATCTTGTCTATAAAAATTGATATCATATGTGTTTTCCTCATTTTTATATGTTTTACTATATAATCTTCCTTCGTCATAGATACTTTCTTCTATTGGTCTTGCAAAGCTTTCTGTGCTTTCTCCATATAGTTGCTCTGTTTCTTGATATGTTTCATCTATTCCTATATACGTTTTACAAACTTCTTCAAATGTTTGGATAATTCCACTTACTTGTGTGTTTTTATCCCCATATTTACTTAGTGTATATTCTGTTTTGTATATATTTAGATTTTGTGTTCCTCTTACATAAATCAGTTTTCCTTCTATTTCTCCTGCTTTCACATTTGCTTTTACTTCAAATTTGTTTCTTCCTATTATATATTTTGATGATATTTCTTCATCTGTTTTTTCTGTTTCATATGATAACTTTTCTATGTCTTCTATATTGATGACTTCTGACAATTCTATAGTTTGTAATGTTTCTGTGTTCTCTGTTTCTTTATTATTATTTGACATTGCTATTATTAGAATTACAAGTAATAGCAGTATCACTGCTATGCTTGCTCCTATTATGATTTTTTTCTTTTTTTCTATCATATATCTTCTCCTTAATTTTTATGTTTTACATTATTTTTGTATTAAAATTTTTGATTTCATTTTGCTTGTACTCGCTTTTCTTATTTTCCACATATAGGTCTTTCTATTCGACTACTGTTATATTTGTATAAGTTGGAAATTGGTCTAATATCCAATCTTTTGTGCTTTGATTTGTAGTAATTTTGACTGTTGTTGGTACAGATAAGAACATACCTGTCCAATCTGTTACATTTTCTAAATTAAATTTACTAATATCTAGTTCTGTTAAATTCCTACATCCTGTAAACATATAACTCATATTTGTTACATTATTTATAGTAAAGTTACTTAAATCTAATTTTGTTAAACTACTGCAACCATCAAACATAATACTCATAAGTGTTACACTGTTTGTATTAAATTCACTTAAATTTAATTCTGTTAATCCACTACATCTCTGGAACATTCCATTCATATACGTTACATTACCTGTATCAAAATTTCTCACATCTAATTCTGTTAATCCTCTACATCCTGTAAACATTGATTGCATATTCGTTACATTACTTGTATTAAAATTACTTACATTTAATTCTGTTAATCCACTACATCCATCAAACATAAAGGACATATTCATTACATTGCTTGTATTAAAATTACTTACATTTAGTTCTGTCAATCCGCTACAACCACTAAACATACGACTCATACTTGTCACATTACTCGTATTAAAGTTACTTACATCTAGTTCTGTTAAACTATTACAATTATTGAACATATTTCCCATGCTTGTCACATTACTCGTATTAAAATTACTTACCTCTAATTCTGTTAGACTACTACAGTTAGCAAACATAGATGTCATACTTGTTGTTACATTGCTTGTATCAAAATTTCTTACATTTAGTTCTTGCAATTTATTACAACCGCTGAACATGCTATGCATATTAATCGCATTTTCTGTATTAAAATTACTCACATTTAATTTTGCTAAGCTTGAACAACCATTAAACATATTTCCCATTCCTACTACATTAGATGTATCCCATCTACTTACATCTAATTCTGTCAAACTTGAGCAACCTTGAAATATTCCTCCATAAGACCAGCCTCCATTTCGTTCTCCCATTTCTACCACTCTACTTGTATTCCAATTACTTACTTCTAATGTTTTTAAATTTGTACATCCTTGGAATGTTCCAAACAAAGTTGTAACATTACTTGTGTCAAAATTGTTTAAGTCCAATGTTTCTAAATTTATACAATTTGAAAACATATTTTGCAAACTAGTCACATTGCTCGTATCAAATGCATTGGAATTTAATTGTTGTACTTTACATGTCCTAAACATAGCATTCATACTTGTTACTAACTCTGTATCTAAATTCTCTAGTCCTGTTATGCTCACTTCTTGATTTTCTACGCCATAACCTATGTTTGAAAATAAATAACTCGAATTACTGTTTGCAACCACGCCTCCTTCTCCTGCAACGGTTACCTCATAGTATCCATCATTGTCACTATCCTCATACCATGCTAGGTACATTCCATTTTGACTTTGTGATACATCCCATGTGTTTTCATCATTTATACTATGTCCTGATAAAGATGTCTCTATATTGATACTTTCTAT
>CALWZZ010000171.1 GCA_944386145.1 uncultured Clostridia bacterium
AACGCCACCGAAAGGTTTGAAATCAACGAACCAAGCTTTGTAAAGAGCTTGCATTTGCTCAAATAAATTATTGTTTATTTGATTGTTAAGTTCAATCTTGTCATCAAGAACCTTTAGCAGACCACCAATTTTTCTTTGTTCTTCAAAAGGTGGTATTTCTATATTTAAACTTGCAACAACATCAGTTTGGACTCTTTGGCGACCTGATGAACCAACCATAGATTTAATTGCTGGATTGCGAACCAAGGGGCTGCAAATCAAATAGTACAAGAAATCAGCATCGCTTACACCGTCGATAGCACGAAAGACAATATACTCCGTTGAACCAAAGCCGACTTCATCATCGCTCAAAACTGAAACTTTTGCAATTTTTCCGTTCTCAAGACAAGGGGTAATTCTTGCCATAATCGTATCGCCATTTCTAAATTTTGTGCCACCCTTATATTCTTCAAGCACGAATTCTGGAATATCTCTACAAAATGGTTGCAACTTGTCCATTGGCACTTTCTTTGCCACAACACCCTTGCCGATACTCTCTCTTGGATTGATATAAGCGATTTCTGATAGCTTTTTTGTAGTCCAATTACATTTCATACCCAATCGCCCCCAGTTTCTTACGGATTTCGTCCTCCAGTTCGTGAGACTTAGCAAACATCTCCGAAAGTTCAGAAGTAAGACGGGTCATCTTTTCTTCAAAAGGCTCTCCGTCATCTTCCACTTCCTCGATTCCGACATATCTGCCCGGTGTAAGAATAAAGTCCTGCTTTTCGATTTCCTGCAAATCAGCGACGGCACAGAACCCTTTTATATCTTCAAGAGTTCCGTTTTGGAAAGCTTCAAATGTATCTGCAAGTTTCTGAATATCCTCGTCGGTAAAATCTCTGTGCTTGCGGTCAACCATATAACCCATTTTGCGGGCGTCTATAAACAGCGTTTTACCTTTCTGTTTTTTGTTTTTGCTGATAAACCAAAGGGTAACGGGAATGGTTACGCTATAAAAAAGCTGTGTCGGCAGTGCCACAATGCCCTCTACAAGGTCAGCTTCAATGATGTTCTTTCTGATTTTGCCCTCGCCCGATGTTTGAGAAGAAAGCGCACCGTTTGCCAAAACAAGGCCGATTTTTCCGTTTGGCGCTAAGTGGTGGATCATATGCTGAATCCACGCATAGTTTGCGTTTCCGGCAGGCGGTGTTCCGTATTTCCAACGAACATCGTCTTTGAGCTTTTCCTGTCCCCAGTTGGAAAGGTTGAAAGGCGGATTTGCCATAATGAAATCTGCTTTCAGCGTTTTATGTAAGTCGTTGAAGAATGTGTCTGCCTGATACGGTCCGAAGTCTGCGTCAATGCCACGAATAGCCATATTCATTTTAGCCATTTTCCAAGTATCCGCATTAGACTCCTGACCGTAAACGGCGATTTCTCCACGCTTGCCGCTGTGTGCCTGAATGAACTTTGCACTCTGTACGAACATACCGCCCGAACCGCAGCAAGGGTCATATACACGGCAGTTCTTGAACGGCTTTAAGATAGCGACGATTGTTTTAACAATACTTGCCGGGGTGTAGAACTCGCCGCCCTTTACACCTTCGTAAGCTGCAAACTGCTGAATACAATACTCGTAAGTTCTGCCGAGAAGGTCTTTACTTTCCTCTGTGTCGCCCATATCCATATTGGTAAACAGGTCAACAACATCACCCAAAACACGCTTGTCCAAATCAGGGCTGGCATAGTTTTTAGGAAGCACATTTTTAAGGGCTGTATTTTCCTTTTCTATGGCTCTCATAGCATCGTCGATTACAATGCCAATTTCAGGCGTATGAGCAGCATCTTTTATTTTGTCCCAACGAGCGTCCTCCGGAACAAAGAAGATGTTATCCTCTGTATATGCGTCCTTATCATCTTCAAAGCCGTCACCTTCATCAACAAGCTGCTGGTAGCGTTTTTCAAAAGCACTTGATATGTAACGCAGGAAAATAAGACCTACGATAACCTTTCTGTATTCCGCTGCGGGGATATGTCCCCAAAGGACACACGCTGCGTCCCAAATCTGTTTTTCAAAGCCGATATTGGCGTTGTTTTCAGTAGCCATTGTTATACGGCTCCTTTCATTCGATTATTATAAAGTGTTTTTTCTGTTATGCCTTGTCCTCTACCAGCCCATAAGTTCGATAATAGGACAGCATTGCCTGAAGTTGCAGTTTATTGGCAAAAAGTTGGCGGTAGGTTACAGTTTTCTCTTTGCCCTCAGCCTTGAGCTTTGCCATCTTTTCTGTCGTACCGTTATACTGCTTCAAAATAGCGGCGAGCATAGCTTCAAAGGCTTTCAGTCTCTTTTCGTCCATGGTGCGCCCCGTTACTTTTCCGCAGCCACGCCGGATTTCATCCAAGCGTCCACTTCGCTAATTTTGAATTTCCACAGCCTGCCGATCTTCGTGGCAGGCATTTCTCTTTTTTCGATCCATGCGAGCACCGTGTCCCGGCTGACGCCGAGGTATTCGCAAATCTCTTTCATCGAGCACCAGCGTTCTACATTTAAATCCATTTTTCGCCCTCACTTTCGGGTAGATATAAAAATACACAATAAAGTATATCACAAGACTTCTCGCATATCAATGATTTTTGTAGATTTATGCGGAATTAAAAGTTTTTTCTCCGATATTCAACGAGAAGTACAGTAATATTTCCTTGCCCGCTGCTTCCGGCGGGCAAATTTTTTTGCCTTTTTCAGAATTACCGTCCCCCAATGCCCTTTCCAAGCGGGAACAGGTGAGGAAATGCTTTTGAGACAAACAGTCTTTTCAAAAAAATTTTTCTGTTTTCCTGAAAAACAGGTTGCGTTTTGGCACTCAAATTCCAAATAAGTGAAAGGACTTTTTTAGGTAAGTAAAATATGCCGTCCCACAATCAAACAAAATATTTTTGAAACAAGGTTGGAATTGGCCCCTTCCCGGTGGGAATAAGTGAAGAGACTTTTTCTTCGGTAAGTAAAAACAAATCATCCTTTAGCAGGACAAAAAATATTTTCTCATTTTTTTCTGTGAAATAGGGTGTCATTTGGCTTTGTAATTCCAAATAAGTGAGGGGGCTTTTTCACCAAATAAAAATTTTTTCTTGGAAAACCTCAAAAATGGGTGTGCATTTCGGCCCCCTTTGTCCAAATGAGTGAAGGGGTCTTTTGCAAAACAAAAAATTTTTTCAAAAACACCCGATAATTTTGTTCTTCCCAGTGGGAACAGGTGAAAGGACTTTTTAAATTCTCAAATATTTTTTCCGTTTAGGGGGTGCATTTGACCTCTCCCAGTGGGAATAAGTGAAAGGCCTCTTCATTGCACTTTGAAAATTGAATAACAATCCGAATGGGATATGACTGTGCCACGATGTCGGGAACCCCGAAAAGTCGCAAGACTTTTTGGGGAGAGGAGAAACAACGGCGTGAGCGAGCTTTTCGTGTTTTGCACGGAAATGAGCGATACAAAGTTTGTGACGACGAAGCACGGCGACGCCGCTTGACGGGGGCAGGGATAGAAAAACGGCATTCAGAAAAACGCAACAGATACCGGAAAGCACTACGATCCTCACGCCGGTATCTGCCTTACATAGCCATAAAAAAGGAGGATGGAAGCTATGAAAAAATCGGAGCTCAAAGAGCTTTACAAGATGATGTTCCCGGATTACCCGGATATTGTAACCGTCCGGCAACTGCGTGAAATGCTGGGGATCAGCCGTCAGCTTGCCTACGATCTTATCAACGACGGCGAGTTGCAGGCAATTAAAATCGGGACGTCATTCAAAATTCCCAAGGTCAGCGTGATTAACTTCGTGACCGAAGAGAAAAAGGAGGTGAAATCCAGTGCCTGATCGAATCGAACTCACACCATCCCAGCGCAGGCGGTGCAACCGGCTGATTAAAAAGCTGTGCGCCAATTATGATGACAGTAACTGTTTATTGCTGGATGACGGTGAGCCCTGCGTCTGCCCGCAGACCATTTCCTATTCTCTGCTGTGCAAGTATTTCTGCAATGCGGTTTTACCTGCCGACAAAGAGCTGTATGCGGACATTTTCAAACAGCGCACTTATTACTGCGCAGAATGCGGGGCTGCTTTTGTACCGAATTCCAACCGGCAGAAATATTGCCCGGCTTGCAGCAAAAGAGTCCACCGCAGGCAGAAAAACGAAAGCGAAAGAAAGCGCCGCATGGACCGTTAGAGGCGCTGAAACGCCCTGTTTGCAAGGGCTTTTTAAGGCCGAAACAAAGGAAAAGGGATTATGATATTAAATCTCTTGATTTCGGCTTTCTAACTGTCCACAAACCAAAAATGAAAGGATGTACTTATGAAAAGAAAATTAGTGACCGTGGACGCAGAAACCCTGCTGTCCACACCGATGAGCAAGACCATGTTCATTGTAGACGGGCTGATCCCGCAGGGGGCGAATGTATTAAGCGGAGCCGCCAAAATCGGCAAAAGCTGGCTGATGCTGTGGCTGGGCTTGCAGGTATCGCAGGGGCTATCCGTCTGGGGAATCCAGACCATGCAATGCGATGTGCTGTATCTCTGCTTGGAGGATACACAAAGGCGAATCAAAGATCGGCTGTTCGATTTGACCAATGATCCGCCCCGCAGTTTTCATTTAACGGTGACCTGCGGCTTGATCGGGAACGGGCTGGAGGAAGAAATCATTAACTTCTTGGAGGACTTCCCGAAAACAAAGCTGGTGATTATCGACACGCTCCAAAAGGTGCGGGATTCCAAGGGAAGCGTCGGCAAAACGGGAATGTACGGCAACGATTACGACGACATTTCTTCTATCAAACGGATTGCCGACCAATACAATATCGCCATTATCCTCGTCCACCATCTGCGCAAGCTCAAAGACGGAGACGATCCGTTCAACGAGGTGTCCGGCTCTACCGGCATCACCGGTGCGGCGGATACCAATTATGTGCTGAAACGCAAGCGAAGCAGCAGGGACGCCACCCTTCTTGCCTGCGGGCGGGATGTGGAATATCAGGAGCTGACCTTGCGGTTTCAGGATCTGAAATGGGAACTTGTTGAGCGCAAAAACACTGAGGAAATCCGCAAGGCGGAAATTCCGCCGTTTCTTTTTCGGGTGGTGAAATTCATGAAAACCCGTACCGAATGGGTGGGAACCGCCACCGAGTTGATTGCCGATATGGCGGAGACGGAAACCACGCCCAATGTGGTCACCAAGTACTTAGGGCAGTTTTACTATGAGGTGCTGGAGCCCGCCGGGATCGAGTACCGCACCAAGCGTACGGGGCAAAGCAGGCTGATTAAGTTCATACGCCGTGACGGCGGTGACGCAAATGACGGGGCAAACGATATATAGCGAAAAGTGCGTCACGGCTGTCATAGCTGTCACAAATAAAAATCAAGAAAAGGAGAAAACGCAATGGCAAATTATGAAATCGTAAAGAAAATCGCCGTGCTCGGCGGCAAACCGGACGGCGTAACCAAGGAAATCAACATCGTGAAATGGGGCGTTTATGACCCGATGATCGACATCCGCCGATGGCAAGGGGACATCGCCTCAAAGGGAATTTCTCTCAAGCGTGAGGAGGCGCAGAAGCTGTTAGAAGCATTGAAAATCGCACTGGAGGAGGCAGAAGCATGAGAAGCAAAACGCTTGGAATCAATGTGCGGGTAACACCCGAAGAAAAGGAAAAGCTCTCGAAAAATGCCGATTACTGTGCGCTTTCTCTTTCAGAATATCTGCGGAAGCTGGGACTGGGCAAGGATGTTGAAGCAACAGTTCGAGAAAAGGATTATCGGCTTTTCCGGCAGTTAAAGCAACTGAGAGCAGCCATTCCGCAGCTTGAAAAGGATGAAATTATCCGATGTATCGATGCGATTTTGAAAGAATTGCGATAGGCAGAAAATGGCTGCGCTATC